>REEP01000072.1 GCA_007695045.1 Rhodospirillales bacterium
GACTGAAAGGCATCGTCCTCACCGACCCCGCAACCCGCCTCAACCTCCCCCTCCCTGAAGCCAACCGCCACCTCACCCGAGTGACGGCGTTGTGAGGTCGGTTGGCAGAGCCGGGTCCAAGCCGCATCATCCGTCCTCTTGATCCTGCCTGGTCCCGCGGTTTTTCCGCCAACCCTGGACCGGCAAACGAAAAGAGGGTACCCAAACGCTCCAGTGCTCTTAGGGGGGCCACGTTGAGCGCCACAGATCGAGCTGTTGCCGATGCACAGGCAGCAACAAAGATGCCGGAACTCGGCGATTTCGTCGAGGTTCGGGCGCGACGATGGTTGGTCGAACGCATTGATGACAATCGGGACCAACTGACCGTCCTCATCCTCTCTTGCATAGATGATGATGCGCAGGGCGAGCGCATCCCCGTGATCTGGGACACGGAGATCGCCGCACGGCTCCTGGATGACGACCCTTGGTCGGATATCGCCCGTGACGGCACCGATGACGCTGACGTTTTTGCGGCGTTCTTGCGCACCCTCAAGTGGCGCACCGCCACCGCCGCCGACCGGAGTCTGTTTCAGGCCCCCTTCCGCGCCGGAATCCGACTGGATGCGTATCAGCTGGCGCCGCTGGACAAGGCGCTGCGGCTGCCGAGGGTCAATCTTCTGATCGCCGACGACGTCGGGCTCGGCAAGACGATCGAAGCCGGCCTCGTCATGCGGGAGCTTCTTCTGCGCCGCCGCATCGACTTCATTCTCGTCGCCGCGCCGCCATCGATGACGCTGCAATGGCAGGACGAGCTGGAAGCGAAGTTTGGGCTGTCGTTTCAGATCATCGACCGCGAGCGGCTGGCCGACCTTCGGCGGCTGCGCGGCTTCGGCGTCAATCCCTGGGCGACCGGCTCACGGTTCATCATCTCACACCGGCTGCTTACCGACGAGACCTACGTCGCGGGCCTGCGGGACATCCTGGGTGAGTTCCGTCCCCGCGCACTTCTGATCCTGGACGAAGCCCACCACGCCGCGCCCGCCAGCGGCTCGCGCTACGCCGTCGACAGCCAGTTCACCAAGGCCATCCGCGACGTCGCCCAACGTTTCGAGCATCGTTTGTTTCTGACGGCGACGCCGCACAACGGGCACTCGAACAGCTTCTCGTCGCTCCTGGAGATGCTGGACCCCCAGCGCTTCACCCGCGGTGTTCCGGTTCGCCCGTCGGACAGAGACGCCGTCACCGTGCGGCGCCTGAAGGCGGATTTGCGCCGGCTGGGCGAGAGCTTTCCCGAGCGCATCGTCGAGCCGATCGTGCTGAGCGGGCTGCCGGAGACCACACCGGAGCTGGCGTTGGCTCGGAAGCTGGCGGATTACGAAGAACTGCGCGAACAACGCATCTCCAGCTTGGCCCGATCCGAGGCCGCCCAGGCGAGGCTGATCTTCTCCGGTCTTCAACAACGGCTGCTGTCGTCGATCGCGGCGTTCGCGAAAACGTTGTCGGTCCATCGACGCACGCTCGCCAAGCTGGTCGACAAGGCGGACAGTGCCGAGAAAGGCATCAAGGAAGCCGCCGAGGCCTTCGCGCGGAGCGGGGGAGAGTTGGAGGAACAATCCTCTGAAGATGACGGCACCGACACCGAAGCGCAGATCGACGCGGATGAGGAGGCGGCGGCCGAACAGGCCTCGCTCTTCGGTGCCGTCGGTGCGAAGACTGCAGCGTTGCGTACCGAGCTGGCCGCCGTGGACGACATGCTCGCGATCGCCGAAAGAGCGGCGACACAACCGGACGCACGCGTGCGCTGGCTCATAGGTTGGATCCGCGCCGAACTTGTCGACGGCGACCGGTGGAACGACCGCCGCCTCATCGTCTTCACGGAATGGGAAGACACCCGGCGCTGGCTGGAGAAGCGCCTGCGCGAGGCCGTCGCCGACACCGACCGGGCCGATGACCGGATTGCCGTCTTTACGGGTGTTACCACCACCGACCGGCGCGAGGCCATCAAGCAGGCCTTCAACGCCGATCCGGCCGAGGCGCCGGTGCGCATCCTCATCTGCACGGACGCAGCGCGCGAGGGCATCAACCTGCAAACCCGGTGCTTCGATCTCATCCACTTCGACCTACCATGGAACCCGGCCCGCCTCGAACAGCGCAACGGTCGCATCGACCGCAAGCTGCAACCGGCACCGAAAGTGTTTTGCCGCTACTTCCGCTACGCTCAGCGTGAGGAAGACGTTGTTTTGGAAGCGCTGGTGCGAAAGACCGAGACCATCCAGCGACAGTTAGGTTCGGCGGGTCGGGTCATCTCTGAAGATATCACCCAACGGCTGACCGCCGGTGGCATCGCGCGCCACCGTGCCCGCGAGCTTGCCGACGAGATCACCGCGGAAGCCGATGACGAACGCTACCGTACGGCCCGTGAGGAGCTGGATGACGCGGACACCGAGCGCCTCGATAAGGTCAAGGCCGAGATCGACGCACTGCGCCGGGCACTTGAACGGGCCCGGGTGCGCGTCGGCGTCGAGCCGGGCGAGCTTCGCCATGTCGTCGAGATCGCGCTTAGCCGAGCGCGGTTCCCCTTGCAGGAGGCGAAAGGCGAACCGGCGGGGGCGGTCGAGACGTTCGTCATCGACCCGCAGCACCCTGCCTTCGCCCGCGATGCCGCCTGGCAGGATGCCTTCGACGATCTCCGCGCCCGCCGCCGCGGGCGGCGCGAGCGGGTGAACGAGTGGCGGCGCACGGCGCCGCCCCGCCCCATCGCCTTCGAGCCGCCGGTGCTGCCGGGCGGCCGCGACGCCGATCATGTGGTCCAGGTACACCTCGAACACCGGCTTGTGCGGCGCCTGCTCGGGCGGTTCCTCAGCCAGGGTTTCCAGAGCGGCCTCAACCGTGCCTGCGTCATTCTCGGGCCGGGCGCCCAACCCCGCGTCGTCCTGCTCGGGCGAATCGCGCTGTACGGTCCCGGCGCCTCCCGGCTGCACGAGGAGATCCTGCCGGTGACCGCGCTGTGGACGGAGGCCGGCCGCGGCACGAAACCGTTGCGCGCGCTCGGCCGCACCGGCGAGGAGACGACGCTCGACCAGTTGGAAGCGGCGCTCACCGGCGGCCGGCGCCCGTCCGATGCCGTGGTCAGCCGGGCCCTCTCCTTTGCCCGCCAGGACGTTGCCGACCTGTTGCCGGCATTGCAGGAGCGAGCCGAGGACGCCATCGCCAAGGCCGCGAAGCAGCTTGAAGAACGCGGCCTGCAGGAAGCGGCCTCGCTGGAAGATCTGCTCCATAAGCAGCGCCAGCGCATCTCCAAGGCGGAAGCCGGTTTTGACGACCGGCAGCTCGAATTGCCCGGCATCGCAGAGGCCGAGCGCCGACAGAAGCGTGCCGACCGAATGCACTGGCGGCATCGCCTCGCGCGCATCGAACAGGAACTCGTGGAGGAACCCGCCAGGGTCCTGGCCTCCTACCAAGTCCGTGCCCGGCGGCTGGAGCCGGTCGGCCTCGTCTATCTCTGGCCGGTCACGGGGTGAGCATGCCGGACATCTCCGAGAGCATCGTCCGCGACCCCGACCTGGAGTGGCTCGATCACGTCCGGCCCACCGGCCTGGTGCTGTCGCCGACGGTGATCAAGGAGCGGACGCTCGTCCCCGAGCGGCAGACACAGGCCGACACGGCCCAGGTGGGCGAACTGCTCGGTCCGGACGACCGGCCGGCCCTCGCCGATCCGTGGGCATTCATCGAGACCGTGCTCGGCTGGGACGCGCGTTACGTCGCCGGTGCGCCGGGTGGCCCGACGCTCCCGGAGGAACTCACCATCGCGGTGCCGGAGCACGAGACGGTTCTCGCGCCTGACTGGGCGGTACAGGGCTTCGATGCCGACGCGCCGTGGCAGCTTCTGGTGCAGCTGGAACCGCCCGGTGTCGATCCCGACAAGCGCGGTGCCGCCGAGGGCTGGGAGGCGACGCCGCACCAGCGGTTCGAGCGGCTGCTGCGCGAGACCCGCGTTTTCGCGGGAGTGATGATCAGCGATCGCGACCTGCGGCTCGTCTACGCGCCGCGTGGCGAGACCTCCGGCTGGCTGGCGTTCCCGTTGGGCTCGCTCGCCACCGTCGCCGGCCGGCCGATGCTGGCCGGGCTCAAGCTGGCCCTCGGGGCCTTCCGGCTGTTCAACGCACCGGCCGAGCAGCGGCTGCGCGCTCTGCTCAAGGAGAGCCGCGAGGCCCAGGCCGCCGTCTCCACCGCTCTCGCCGAACAGGTTTTGGGCGCGTTGCACGAACTGCTGCGTGGTTTCCAGGCGGCCGAACCCGACTCCATCGGTGCGCTTGCGCGCCGTGATCCGCACCACCTCTACGAGGGGCTGCTGTCTGTCCTGATGCGCCTCGTCTTCGTGCTGTATGCCGAGGACCGGGACCTGATCCCGTCGCGCACCGACGCCAAGGCCCGCAAGCTCTACGACGACGGCTATTCGGTGCGCGGCCTCTACGCCAAGCTGAGCGAGGATGCCGCCCTCAACCCCGACACCATGGACGAGCGCCACGGCGGCTGGGGCCGGCTGCTGGCGCTGTTCCGGTTGATCCACAAGGGGCATCCGAGCGGCTTCGTCATCGGCCGGCGCGGCAAGCTGTTCGATCCCGACGTGTTCCCGTTCCTCGAAGGCCGCGCGGCGGCGAGCGAGCCGCCACGCGTCGCGAAGCTCACCGACGGCTGCGTGCTGCGCGTCCTCGAAGACCTGATGACGGTGCGGGAGCCGCGAACCAGGGTGCGCCAGCGCCTCTCCTACCGCACCCTTGACGTCGAGCAGATCGGCTCGGTCTACGAGACGGTCATGGGCTTCACCATCGAGGTGGCGCCGGGCCGCGTGCTCGCCATCCGCGCCGGCAAGAACAACCGGACGCCGGTGTTCGCCGACCTGGACGCGCTCGCCCGCCTCAGGCCCGCCGAACGGCCAAAGTATCTGAAGGAGGCGTGTCACCGCGGCGGCCTCTCCCAGGGGGTCGAGAAGGCGGTCAAGGCGGCAGCCGATGCCGAGGGGATGGCGGCGGCGCTGGAGGCGATCGTCGACGAGCGTGGCGCCCCGGGAAAGGCGCCGCTCGGTGCCGGCACGCCGATCCTGCAACCGACCGAGGAGCGCCGGCGCACCGGCAGCCACTACACGCCGCGGGCGCTGACCGAGCCGATCGTCCGCCACGCGCTTCAGCCCGCCCTGGACCGGCTCGGGCCGGAGGCCCGGCCGGAGGCGATCCTCGACCTCAAGGTCTGCGATCCGGCCATGGGCTCCGGCGCGTTCCTGGTCGAGGCCTGCCGGCAGATCGCGGAGCGCTTGGTCAGGGCCTGGGCGCACTGGCCGGAGACGCGGCCCGCGATCCCCGCCGACGAGGACGAGGAGCTACACGCCCGCCGGCTGATCGCCATGCGCTGCCTTTATGGCGTCGACAGGAACCCCATGGCGGCCGACCTCGGCCGCCTGTCCCTGTGGCTGGCGACGCTGGCGCGCGACCACGAATTCACCTTCCTCGATCACGCCATCAAGAGCGGCGACAGCCTCGTCGGCCTCGATGTCAAGCAGGTCGAGGCGCTGCATTGGGACGCGACCCAGGCCGACGTCGATCTCGGCCTGATGCGCGGCTTGGTGAAGGCGCGGCTGGAGAAGGTCGATGCCGAGCGCCGCCGCATCCGCGAGGCGGTCGAGGACGCCACCGAGGAGGATTTACGGCCGATCCTCAAGCGGGCGGAGAAGGCGCTGGAAGACCCCAAGCTGATCGGTGATGCCGTGATCGCCGCGTTCTTCGCGGCCGACAGACCGAGAGCACGCGAGGCCGAGCGGGTGAAGGTGCGCGCCGCCATCGAACAGGGCACGAGCCTTGATTGGCAGGATCGGGTGCGGCCGCTGACCGCGCCGCTCCGCGCCGGCAGCCAGCCGGTCACGCCGTTCCACTGGCCGGTCGAGTTTCCCGAGGTGTTCGACCGGGCCAACCCCGGCTTTGACGCGGTGATCGGCAACCCGCCGTTCGCCGGCAAGAACACGATCATCGCCGCCAACCCGGAGCACTATCTCGACTGGATGCAGACGCTGCACGCGGGCGCCCACGGCAACGCCGACCTGGTCGCCCACTTCTTTCGCCGCGCCTTCGCCCTGTTGCGGCAGGGCGGGTGCCTCGGCCTGATCGCCACCAACACGTTGCGCCAGGGCGACACCCGTGCGACCGGCCTGCGGCCGATCCGGCGGGCGGGCGGGACGATCCTCCATGCCGAACGGCGCATCAAGTGGCCGGGGGAGGCCGCCGTCGTCATCAGCACCGTGCATATCCACAAGGGGCCGATCCAAGGGCCGTTCGTGCTGGATGGTCGGGAGGTGGAGCGCATCACCGCGTATCTGTTCCACGCCGGCAGCGACGACGATCCTGCAACCCTCGTCGCCAATGCCGACAAGAGTTTTCAGGGAAGCATCGTTCTCGGCATGGGCTTCACCTTCGACGATTCCAACACCCGGGGCGTGGCGAGCCCGCTTGCCGAAATGCACCGGCTGATCGCGAAGGATCCGCGCAATGCCGAGCGCATTTTCCCCTACATCGGCGGCGAGGAGGTCAACACCAGCCCCACCCACGCCCACCACCGCTGGGTCATCAACTTCGAGGACTTCCCGCTCGAACGCGCCGATTTGGGCGCCCTGTGGGACGAGGCGGACGGGAGGCAGCGGCGCGAGTGGCTGCGGACCGGCATCGTCCCCCTCGACTACCCCGAGCCGGTCGCCGCCGACTGGCCCGACCTGTTCGCGATCGTGCGAGAGAGGGTGAAACCCGACAGGACTCGTCTTCCGCCTCACAACAATTGGAACCGTACGGTCGCAGCACGATGGTGGCTGTTCGGTGCGTTCAGGCGCGAGCTTTCATGTGCCATCGCGCCGCTCGACCGTGTGCTGGCGATCGCCCGAGTGGGGCAGTATGGGTTGTTCTGCTTTCTCCCAAAAGGGATCGTCTATTCTGAGCAACTCGTCGTGCAGGCCCTACAAACCAACGCCGCGTTCGCCGCGCTGCAATGCCGCGTGCACGAAGTCTGGGCGCGGTTCTTCGCGTCTTCGATGAAAGATGACCTGCGCTATACGCCCTCCGACTGCTTCGAGACGTTCCCGTTCCCCGAGGGCTTCGAGAGCGATGCGCGGTTGGAGGCGGCGGGTGAGGCGTACTACCGCTTCCGCGCCGAGCTGATGGTGGCGCGGGACAAGGGGCTGACCAAGACCTACAACCTGTTCCATGATCGAGGGGTGCGCGACGACGACATTCGCCGTCTGCGCGAGTTGCACGCTGAGATGGACCGCGCCGTGCTCCGCGCTTACGGCTGGCACGACCTCGCCGAGCGCGCCGGAGCCGCCTTCCTCGACGAGGCGACTGAAGACGAGTTCGCCTACCAGGGCCGCCTGTTCTGGCCGTCCGACGTCCGCGACGAAGTCCTCGCCCGCCTCCTCGCCCTCAACGCCACCCGCCACGCGGAGGAAGTCCGCGCCGCTTCATCCCGCCGATGAGAAGCGGGCGGGCACCCGTTGCGGAGCGTCCGCCGCGGCGTTACCCTTCAGGTAATACGTTGCCGGCGCAGGATGATGATCCTCTTGTTCGCGAGCAGGAAGCTCGAAAAGCAGCTCTCGGACGAGGCGCAGACTCGCCGGGCATTCGGCGACCGGCGGCGGCGGGAGGGAGAGACCGATGAGGGCGGGATTGCAGGAGGACCGGGGTTGGTCGCCCAGCTGGGCGACGCATCCCGGCGAGCATCTGGCGGAGCAGATCGAAGCCCGCGGCTGGTCGCAGGCGCAACTGGCGCGCGCGGCTGGACTCACGCCGAAGCTGGTCAGCACGATCATCGCTGGCCGCAATCCGGTGACGCCGGAAACGGCCATCAAGCTCGAGCGCGTGCTCGGCCTGAAGGCGGAAATCTGGGCGCGACTGCAGTGGAACTGGGACCTGACCGTGGCCCGCGCCCGTGAAAGGTCGCAGTGATCGACGCGTCCTTCGATTGCCTCATTGCACGAATTAGGCCCCATGCGCATCCTGATCCCTGAGTGTGTGCGCGAGAGGATGAAGTGTTTGCCTGAAACCGGCATGGGCTATCAGATCGTCGATATCAATCTGAGCAACGGCCGCCGATTGCGCCGCGTCGTGCTTTGCAACAGCGTCGAGGTAGACGACTCCGAGGGCGCGCTCAGGGGTGCCGAGATCGTCGATGGCGAGCTTTCCGAAGGCAATTAGTGCTCGGCAGCGTTGTGAGCGGAGGGAGCTTAACTCCGCTTAATAGGACACACTGACCTGAACAGGATACCAACGCATGCCCTCGGATCATACAGCGCCCGCCACAAACCCTACAACATCGCCAGAAGAACAATGCCAAAAGAACGGCAATAACAAGACAGCCAGAAAACAAAAAATAGGGCGTACTTTAATCGCATTTGTATTATTTTTTGTCTTTGCAATTGCATTATATTATATATACATGGTTGTTTTCCACAGCGCATACATCCCGAACGCTATAATAGGCGTAATATCAGCTGACAAAGGACCTGCCTGCCATTTTATTTTCCCGTTTTCCGGAATTAGTTTTATTATCGGATTCGCTGTGTGTTTGATATGGGCGATATATTTATATGTCGGGCTTCGTCAGGAGGTTGAATCAGACGGGGTGACTACAGCAAAAAAAAATCGAGCCTATGACCGGCCAGTGTGGGAAGTGGTTCAGAAGAAAAGCAGGACAAAGCCAAATCAAAGAAATCCTGATCCCTCAAACACAAATAACGACGATCCTCTTTCTTTTCATCAACTTGCCCAGACCCACAAGGATTGGTCACAGTTATGGTTTACTATATCAATCACGATATTTCTGGGGGGCGTGATATTTGCAGTATTTAATTTAGGTGTATTTCTTTGTATTGACCAAAGCTTGAACAAAATTAGCACAAATTGGTCGATCGCGATACTAAAATTGGCCCCCAATGTATTTGTTTATACATTATTTTTCATCGCTTGGAGGTGGTCCGCAAGACATTTCCGAGCGCATTGGCATAATTTCATCAGCAACGCCTATCGACATCGTGCATTGTGGCGCTATGAAGAGATTCAACGCAAATTGATTGAGCTCTCAGCTGACGTTGGTTTCGATGCTACCAAGCCGACTAGTTCTGACCCTTATATGCGGGATATCTCTTCGAAAATTCGTGAACAGGCGGCTGCCACAATTCTTGAACTTTATCGACAATCTGGTGTACTTCTTTTGCTCCCTGGCGACTCGTCGTATCTCGAATCTGGCCAAGACGAACGTACCGGAGAGCAAATCGTTCGAATCGAGGAAATCATCAGATCCAGTCTTACCAAAGGACCATAGACGAAGGTAAACTCCTTGGCGGCGGCGCGTCTGCACGTAACTATCTCCTGCGGGCATTCGTCGATGGTGACCGCGCGCCACCGGAGATCGTGACCGCCTATCGCACCAGCAAGCGCGCCAAGTATCGGAGGCCTTGAATGAACGTCACGTATGATCCGCACACCGATACGCTGTCGATCGTGCTGTCGCCTCGCGCGGTGGCCGAAAGCGACGAGGACAAACCGGGCGTCATCCTCGACTACGACGCCGACGGCCGGCTGGTCGGCCTGGAGATCCTCGACGCCTCCAAAACCATGCCGGACCCCGCCAGCGTCAACCTGAAGGTCGCCTCTTAGGCGCGCGTCCGCTGGATCTGTGCTCGCAAGAAAATCTTGCATTCTGCGTTTTGCAAGGTTATATGGCTGGGCAGGAGGCAGCCATGAACACCCAGCTTATCGGTGCGCGGATCAAGGCGGTGCGCGAGGAGCGGAAGCTCTCGCAGGATGAGGTCGCGCGCCTGTTCGGCTTCAAGGATCGGCAGACGGTGTCGGCGATCGAAACCGGCGAACGTCGCGTCTCGGCCGAGGAACTGCTGCGCGCCGTCGAGGCCCTGGGCAAGCCGCTGGATTTCTTCACCGATCCCTTCCGGCTCGTGGGCGAGGGCCGCTTCTCCTGGCGCCATACCAACGTCAAGGCCGCGCACCTCGCCGGCTACGAACGCAATGCCGGCCGCTGGATCGCCGCCTTCCGGGAGATCGCGCCCACGGTGGGACGAAAGGCGCCGCTGCTGCGCCGCGCCCTCGGTCTCACCAGGCGATCCAGCTTCGAGGACGCGATGGCGGCGGGCGAGCGCTTCGTCGCCGAGTTCGGGCTCGGTGCCGTGCCGGCGGCGCGTCTGGCAGAGGTGATGGAACGGGAGCTCGGCATCCTGGTGCTGATGGTCGATGCCATCGAGGGCATCTCCGGCGCCGCCTGCCGCCTGCCGGAACTGGACGCGGTGTTGATCAACCGTCACGAGGTGATCGGCCGGCGCCACTTCGACCTGGCGCATGAGCTGTTCCACATCCTCACGTGGGACGCCATGCCGCCGGAACACGCCGAGGCCGCGGTGGAGACCGGCGGCAATCGCGTCGAACAACTCGCCAACAACTTCGCCTCGGCTCTGCTGATGCCGCGTGATGCGCTTGTGCCGCAGTCCGCGTGGGCGGACCTCGACGACGAGGCTCTGATCGCAAAGCTCAACGCCACGGCCGACACCCTGGAGGTGACGGCAACGGCGCTGAAATGGCGCCTCGTGGCGCTCGGCGCGCTCAAGCCGGCGCGCGCCCGCTCGGTCCCGGACGCGGCGCTCCGCTACAACGGCCGCGAGGCCGGGGAGCCGAACCCGCCGCCGCTGTTCTCCCGTCCGTTCATCGAGGTGATCGGCCTCGCCATTCGGGAGGGACGTGTCTCCGTGCGCCGCGCCGCCGACCTATTGAGCCTGACCATCGACGACCTGGAAGACCTGTTCGCCGCGCACGGGGTCGAAACCCCGTTCGATCTGTGAATCGGGGATGGTCCGCCACACCGGCCCGATCCTGGTCGACACCATGGTCATCCTTGAGTGCCACCGGATCGGCGCGTGGCGGGCGCTCGCCGGCGGCTACGGCGTGGAGACGGTGGAGGACTGCGTGACCGAGACCCAGACCGGCTTCCAGCGGCGGCGGCGTGAACAGCAGATCGATGCCCCGGCGTTGCGCGCATCGCTGGCGGGCGTTCACGCGGTGGACGACGCCCAGCGCGCCGCAATCTTGGTCCAGACCCTCGATCTCGCCGTCGATGAAGGCGAGCGGTCGCTCTGGGCCCACGCGGCGGCCCGGTCCGATGGCTGGATCCTCTGCGGTCCCGACACATCGAGCCTGCGCCTCGGCGTGCGCCTGGGCTTCCGCGATCGGCTCGTCGCGCTGGAGGGACTGCTCGCCGATGTCGGCTACCGGCCGAAGACGGCGCTCAAGCGCCACTACACGCGCGACTGGCTTCGGCAGACGCTGGTGGAGATCGAACGGCTCGAAGGGATGGGACGGCCATGACGACCTCCGCCGAAGTCCGTGCCCGCCTCGTCGACATGCTGCGGCGGGACCTGGTCGGGCCGTTGCCACCGGACGTCGCCCCGGGCGATGCCGACCTGCAGACCGAGCGCCTCGCCGAGGCCCCGTCGTCCTGGTACCTGACCGGCTTCATCGCGCCGGTGGAGGAAGGTCCTGGGGCGGTGGACGATGACCCCGACCAACAGGAGGAGGTTGAAACCGATGCAGCCGAACTGGCTGACAGCGCGGCCTCCGAGGCGACTGACGACGATGCCCCGCCGGAGACGCCGGCAACCCGCCGCCGTTATCTGCCGTCATCCATTGGCTTGACCGTGCTGGTGCCGGAGGCGGTCGATGCCGTCGATGTGCGGGTGACCTGGGGCGACTACGTCACCGAACCGCCGCTGCCGCCAAGCGTGCTCACGTCCGAGGATGCGGAGACGCCGCGCGTTCACTGGGTGCGTCGGCCGCGGGAGCGGGTGGTACCGGTGCCGGTGCCGAGGATGGGTAAGGGCTCGACGAATCTCGTTCCCGACAGCGCTCCCGAACAGCGGCCCGGCGGCGCTCTTGAGCTTCAGGCCCATGCACGCGTGTTCCATCTCGAGGAACCCGGAGAACTGCCGCGTACGGTGCGTGCGCTCAGCGTCTTCGTGGTCAATCGCCGTCGGCCGGCCCGCCGCCGCTACGCCGACGTCGCCTTCGCCTTCCAGGTCCGGATCGAGGTGACATGCGACTCAGGTCTGGTGCCACGGCGCGATCTGTCGGGCTATCGTTCCAACGACGATGACCTGCGCATCGCCGATCTGCACTATCGCCACGAAGCCGAGTACGCCGTTGGCCGCAATACCTCCGGCGGCTGGGACGCACCGGCTCCCGACGGCCGGGTCCGCCGTGCCTGGACCGACCCGATGCCGGTGGCCGAGGTCGAACGGGTGGCCCCCAACGATACCATCGACGGCGTCGAGTTCGGCATGGAGGCGCTGGCCGAACGGGCAGCGGCCGGTGGCGCGCCGCTCGCGGAAGCGCTCGCCGACCTCCCGCAACAATACGGCGCCTGGATCGAGAAGCAGCGGGATCTCGGGGCCGGCCTGCCGGACCGCCGCCGCGAGACCGCCCTGGGCCTGATCAAGGCCATGGAGACGGCGCAGGCGCGCATCGCCCGCGGCATCGATTTGCTGCGGACGGACGAAACCGCGCGCACGGCCTTCCGCATCATGAACCTCGCGGTCGCCCGGGCAGCGCGGCGGCGGTTTGCGGTGGAGCGCGGTGTCGCCCCCGAGGCGATCACGCCCCTGCGTTGGCGTCCGTTCCAGCTCGCCTTCATTCTGCTCAATCTCGCCGGTCTGACCGACAAAGGCCATGACGAGCGGGAACTGGTCGACTTGCTGTTCTTCCCCACCGGTGGCGGCAAGACCGAGGCCTATCTCGGCCTCGCCGCGTTCGCCATCGCCCTCAGGCGGCTGTCGGCAGGCGGCGTGCTCGGTGCCGGTGTCACCGTCATCATGCGCTACACCCTGCGTCTGCTGACGCTTGACCAGCTGTCGCGTGCCACCGGGGTGGTCTGTGCCTTGGAACTGATGCGCACCGATCCGCAGTTCGTGCGAGCAAACGGATCGCGACTGCTTGGGGACTGGCCGATCGAAATCGGCCTTTGGGTCGGGTCGGACGCCTCACCCAACGTGTTGGGCGGCCGTGGCAACAGCGGTGATCACACCGCCGTCACCCGCATACGGCGCTATCGCAGGAACAGGACCAACGCACCGGCGCCACTGAAGGCCTGCCCCTGGTGCGGAACTGCTTTCTCACCGCAGTCGTTCGCCTGCGTGCCGAGCGAGCATGCACCCAAGAACATGACCATCACATGCGCCAACCCCGCCTGCGATTTCACACGCGACCGGCCGCTGCCGATGCTGACCGTTGATGAGGTGATCTATCGCCGGTTGCCCGCTTTTCTGATCGCGACCGTCGACAAGTTCGCCGGCCTGCCCTGGGTCGGACAGGCGGGGGCCTTCTTCGGGCACGTCGATCGGTGCGACGGCGATGGTTTCTATGGCGCTGCCGAGCCGGGGGCGGGGACGCCGCTGTTCAATGACCATGTTCTCGACCCACCCGACTTGATCATCCAGGACGAACTTCATCTGATCTCGGGACCGCTCGGCACCGTCGTTGGCCTGTATGAAACGGCCATTGATCGGCTGTGCACCCGTCACGCCGGCAGCGGGCGCATCCGCCCCAAGATCGTCGCCTCGACCGCGACCGTGCGCCGCGCTCAAGCGCAGATCCGAGCCTTGTTTGATCGCGCCAGCACTGAAGTCTTTCCGCCTCCCGGGATCGAGCGGACCGACAGCTGGTTCGCCAAGACGGAGCCGTCAGACCGCAGCCCTGCGCGCCTTTACCTTGGGCTTGCGGCGCAGGGACGCGGCCCCAAGCTCGTCTTCTTGCGCGGCCTGACGACGCTCATGGCGGCAGCGCATGCGATCTATACCGCCAGCGGCGGTGCCGAGGCCGCGGCCAACCCGGCCGATCCCTACATGACGGCGCTGTGCTACTTCAACGCATTGCGGGAGTTGGGCGGCGCCCGCCGCATTGTCGAGGACGAGGTGCGCGATCGCGCCGGCCGCTACGGCACCAGCCGGCGACGGGTCGAGCCACCGGACCGGGTGTTCGTCGACCGGCAGATCGGCGACCCCCTGGAACTGACCTCCCGCGTCTCCACCGATGACGTGGCCGCCGCCAAGGCGCGCCTGGATACGGCGTTCCACGGCGAGACATCGAACCAGGTCGACGTGGGCCTCGCCACCAACATGATTTCTGTCGGCCTGGACATTCAGCGCCTTGGCCTGATGGTCGTACAGGGCCAACCCAAGACCGCGGCCGAGTATATCCAGGCGACGAGCCGCGTCGGCCGCGCCGCCGAAAAGCCGGGTCTCGTCGTCACCGTGCTCAACCTGCATAAACCGCGCGACCGAACGCACTATGAGTCGTTCCGTCTCTTCCACCGCACGTTCTATCGCTCGGTTGAGGCGACGAGTGTGACGCCGTGGTCGGCGCGCGCGCTCGACCGCGCCCTCGCCGCGGTTGTGGTGGCGCTGGCCCGCCACCTGCGACCGGAACTGACCCCGGAAAAGGCGGTGCAACGGCTGTGCGACATACCCGGCTACCAGGACGAGGTGACCGAGGCCATTGCATCCCGCGCGGCCAACGAGGCGGTGGTCGGCGGCCAAGTCGCCTTGCAACGCTATGTCGAGGGGTTGCTCGATGACTGGGGGGCCGTGGTGGATGATCTCGCGCCCCGGCTCGCCTATGGCGACCGTCGCGAAGGTCAGCAACTGTTGCACACGCCGCTGAACCCTGCTTTGCCCAATCTGTCGGATCAGCATCGGCGGTTCGTTGCCGCCCGTTCGATGCGAGACGTCGAGCCCAACGTGGTTCTGCGCGTTCGCGATCCGGATGGCCATCGCTTCAGTGCCGAGGATGTCTCATGACCAAGCGAACGGTTCAGCGGCAAAGTCAATTGATCACGACCTTCGGCCCAGGCGCCATGGTGGACCTGCCCCAGCGCTCTGTTCTGATTGGCGGGCTGGATCGATGGTTTGCCCCGAAGGACACCTACACGCAGATCGACGAGCCGTCGCTGGCCCGCTACCTGGAGAGCTGGTTGCGCGAACGGAAGCGGCTAGAGGACGGGCAGACACTTCGTCTGTTGACACCCCCGGTGGCATCCGGATCGCGGACCGGAGAGCTTCCAGGCGTTGACGTCACAGTTTTTCCGACCTGGTTCGTCTGCGACCGTGTGGAAACGCTCAGGATCGACGACCGGGAACGGCGGGGCCGGCGTCTGGTCCGCTGGCGGGATCTGGACCCCGCCGGCGGTCGGCGACGCTACCACCACGAAGACGGGAAGAAGGTTGAGGTCACACCGCTCCGGTTTGTCGGTGCATGCGTCCATGGGCATCTCCAGGACATCGACTGGCGACGACTCCTGCATCATGGTGAGCCCTGCCAGGAGCCGATGTGGCTCGTTGAGGAAGGGACCAGCGCCAGCTTGGCCGACCTTGAGATCGTCTGCGGCTGCACGAGGTCGCTGTCGTTGCGCGAGGCGACCAAGCCTGGGCGGTTAGGAAAGTGCCTGGGGCGGCAGCCGTGGCTTGCCCCTGATGCGAGTGAGGATTGCACCGAGAATCTGAGGCTTATGGCCCGTTCAGCTACCAACGCCTACTTTCCGCAGACCGTGAGTGTGATCTCGTTGCCGGTGGAGGAAGATGCGCTTGAGGTGGCGGCACGGCGCCACTTTGCCGATCTTTGCAAGGCAGAGACTGTCGCCGACGTGGGGCAAGCACGCCGGTTCAACAGTGCACTCCGCATGGATCTGGAGGGGTATTCCGACGCTGAGGTCTTCGAGCGGCTGAAGCTGGTCAACGATCAACTCCAGCGCGACGCATCGACCAATCCGCGGCTCTTGGAGTTCGACGTACTCGGCAGCGGCCGTGACAAGATCGGAGCCAACGAACCCGACGCCCGGCTTTATGCCGAAACGCTCCGACGCGAAGACTGGGTCGATACGACGTCCGTCAATCTTGACGCCATTCGCGGCGTCGTGGCCGTGCATCGGTTGCGGGAAGTGATCTGTCTCTATGGTTTTACCCGGGTTGAGCCGGCGCCGTCAGCAGCCGACAGCGAGGTCGAGGACATTCAACTCGCCGTCAGAGGCGCTCCAATCGCTCAGCACGCGGACTGGTTGCCGGCCATTGAACAGTTCGGCGAGGGCATCTTCATCCACTTCGACCCTGCGGCTGTGGAGGCTTGGCTATCCAAGTCGGCGGTTGTTGAAAGGGTCGATCGTTTACAAAAGGCCTTTTCGGCTTACAGACGCAAATATCCAGGCTCGGCCGAGCAGCATTTTCCAGGTGGTGCCTACATTTTTTTGCACAGCCTTACGCACGCCTTGATGACTGAGATCGCACTCGACTGTGGCTATCCGGCCAGTTCGCTCAAGGAGCGCATTTATTCATTTCCAGCGTCACCAGGGTCCCTGGCGCGCTACGGCATCCTGATCTACACGGCGGCGACCGGCGCACAGGGCACCCTTGGAGGGCTCGTCGCCCGCGTAAAGGCGTTGGCCCCAACCTTCGATCAGGCTCTGGAGCGGCTCGCCCTGTGTTCGAACGATCCTGTGTGCGCCGATCACGAGCCCGGCCAGGCCGTCGACGAACGCGCGCTCCTCGGCGCCGCGTGCCACGGCTGCCTGCTGATTGCGGAGACCAGCTGCGAGCGCCGCAACAACTTCCTTGATCGCGCTTTGCTGATCGAGACCATGGCCGGCAACGGAAGCAATTTTTTTGCCGAAAAACCTGCCTGCGATCGCAAGTGACTGTCAACCTATGGCCCGCCCCGTCTGCAAGAGGTTTCTGCAATCCGACCCTTCAATCCGCTTCAACGTATCCGGCCTCGGAGCGGAACTCCCTGCCAAGATGGAGATACGCGCGAAGTGCTCCTGATAACCGACCCGGCCTTGAAAAGCCGTTGACAACGGTCAGGTCTGCGCGCCGCCGTTGAACTGTCGGGCCATCTCATGTCTACCGCTTACAGACATTGCAGACCGCTGCCGCATTCGTGGGTCTCGGCAGACGATCGGGCTCAGGCACTGATCCCGTCATCGTCGTCTCTGCGTACCGATGCTCGCTGCTATCGTTAATCCATGCACGAAGCCTGGAGCAATGTTGAAGCCGTCGCGCGCGATCTGTGCGAGCGTCATTTGCGCGCAGTTGACACAGGCAGCAGGGGGAAGTAGGCACGCGACGCCGCCGGTCAGATGAAAACTTGGCACTTGAATTCATCGACTTCGCCTGCTTTCTTGGCGCCGGTTCCGTTGCACGATGCCGAGCGAGGTTCCGGCAATGGTTTGCGGCGACCACGAAAGGCATACCCCCGGTGGTTCCGATGTCTCTGCCCGCTTCCCAGATCCCGGTTTCGCTGTTCCGACAAATCCTGGTGGTGCCGTTCGCGATCCGGGCGCGGCGGGAGGGCAAAGAGGTCAAGAGCGGCGAGGAGCTTGTGGACAGTCTCTGCCACATCCTCGACAGGCAGCAACCGCCCCGGCTGTGGCATGCGGTTGATGACCCGCTCCGGCATCTGCCGGAGGATCAGAGCGCCGCGGGTGTCGGGCTCCTCGATGCCTACCAGGAATTCGTTTATTTCGAGCCCTTTGTGCAGCGGTTCCTCTATGCCCGACCAGCCGATAACGGCGGCCGAAGCCCGGTTCGCCTCTACCAGCGCCGCGATGTGGCCGCCCTCGACTTCGCCGTTCCGGGCGATTCTGATCCTGAGAGCTGGCCCCGCTATCGTCTCAGGGTCGAGCGGGTCAGTCTCTACCTGTTCGATACCGGCAATGCGCTGTTCGCCGTCGAGTTCGCCTTCGATGCTGCGCTGGCGCAGCGGGCCAACGAGGCCGACCCGGCCCCGCGTTACCGCGACGCCGTGACCCTGGCCGATGTCCTCAGCATCATCGAGAGCGTGCGGCGAAGCTATCCGCCGTTCTTCGAAGAAAAGAAAGGCATCCTGAGCACACGGTACCCGGCCGGTCTGACCTGGCTCACGGACCCGGAAGCGCCGACGGCGTTCGACGCGACAGCGGGCCATGAGGCGACCGCCTATATTGGGCATGTGTTCAACCGCCGCTGCTCGCCGATGCACCCGGCGTGGCAGGAACTGCTGAGACCGGTTGGTGGCGCCGGACTTCCTCTCGAAGGTTACGACTGCGACGGCGCGGTGGTGCTGGCGCAGACCGGTGATGACCGGGCGGCCAGTTTTGTCAGCCTCGCGGTGCCGGATCCGTTTACGATCAGCCGACCGGACTGGGTACGTCTCTGTTTCGCCGATACCGTGGGCAGTCACGACGATCTTCCCTACAGCGAAGACTTTCTCGCGCGGTTCGAGGGTGAGCACTGCTACGACCGATTCTGGGAACCCGGAAAGACCGCAGGCGACGAGAACGGACGGCAGGTGAAGCGGCCGCCATCGGCGTGGAAAAATGCCCGCTATCTCATTTGCGGGTATGCCCTGACTGCAGTCGGCAAATGGGACGGAGAACCCAAGAACGAGAAGAATTTCAACTACTTCCGTGACGTGGTGCAGGGGCACCTGCGCCGCCACTATTTCCAGTTGTTCCTGATCAGCCATTTTCACAAGGTCGCGTTACTAACGCTCTCCGATCGGCTGTCGCAGGCGCTGGCCCGCCAACCGGAGGAGGCTTTCGCAAACACCGTACGGGTGATCCAGCAGGACATCCTGCGGTTTACCAACCGCTACTGGTTCGAGGAAATTTCGGCGCAGTTGCAGGGTCAGGAGTTGTTCCGGCTGATGCGCAGCCATCTCCGCAATCGCGAGATGTACGATCAGCTCAGCCGAGAGGTCAGCGAGACCAGCGCTTTTCTCAATAACGCGGAACAGCGCCGGGTCGCGCTCGGCACCGAGCGCCTCAACAAGATCGCGTATCCCGGTTTGATCGCCGCAGCGGTCACCGGCTTCTTCGGCATGAATTTCTTCGAGGCGGACACCCTCCGCGACCAGCCCCTTTTGTGGCTTGTGCTGGCGGCGGCGCTGGCGGTGTTGGTCTTCCTTGGTGTCCATACCTGGTTCGACCGGCTGCAAGGCCGGCTGCAGCGCGTTCCCGGCGACCGCGTCTGGTGGGGCGCGCTCGCTGTGCTCGGCGTCTCCGCATTGCTGCTGCTGATCTGATGCGGGTGGCCCCGGCTACCAGCCCAGCATTTCATAGGCGCCGAAGCCGAGCGCCGTGCGGGCGCCGGCGTGCGCCGTTTCGCCGAGCACGAACAGCGGCATCAGCGCTCGCAGCGGACCCTCGACGGAAAACCGGCCGAGAACGCCGGCGAAGCGAATGGGCCGCCCGGGTTGTGCCGACGAAAAACGGCGTAACGTGTAGCCCGTCGAGTCGATCCAACCGATCGACAACTGTTTGGACAGCTCCCGCCACGCGCTCCAGTCGGTCTCGATCCGCACCCCTTGCCAGCGGGCGAGGCCGCTCAACCGGTTGACAAGCGACATGACGAGCTGGTCGATGTCATTCGCCAGCGGGCCGTTGGCCCGGAGGCAGAGGGGCGTCTTCAGGCGGATGACCAGCCGGTCCGGCACCGCCTCGGTCACGTCGACCGTTTCACTGCGGCCCCAGTACAGGTCCCGCACCGGCCACGGCCGCCGCTGGGCGCCGCCTTCCCGCAGCGGCAACCCGTTGGCGAGCGCAGCCATCATGGCATCCCGGGCCTCCTTGCGCCAGAAGCCGGCGCAGCCGAACAGCGTCAGCGTCACCCGCAGTGTCTCGCCGCTGCCGTCGAGATCGATGACGAACGGCCGGGGCACCGGCAGCTTCGGCGTCACCCAGGCATGGGTGCGAAAGTACACGTCGCGTGCCGTCGGCCGGCCGAACGGATCGTCGCCGTCGGCGCCACCGGCCTCCCCCTGACGCAGCAGTTGCTGCCCCCAGGCGCCCCGCAAGGCAACCGGCAGCCACGGGCCTTCTTCGAGCCCGCGCGGCCGCTCGCACTCGAAAACCAGAAGGGTACGCTGCCAGTGCAGCGGCAGTGCGGCGAAATCGAGGCTGAGCACCGGGTTTTCCAGCCGTTCCCGCAGCAGCGGATGGCCATCCCCGCGATCATAAGGCGCGCTCACAACAGCCAGAAGCCCTGCTGTTCCGGTAGCGGCGCCCCGCCGATCCGCCGGCAGGCGGCGAGCAGGCCATCGGGCAGGGTATAGACGCGAAGCTTGTCTTCACGGGTGAGCAGCGGCTGCAGTCGCGCCATCACCGCGTCGAGTTCCCGGTCGGTGAGCCGGCCCTCGAACACGCTGAGCTGAACCCGTACCGCCACCTCCTCCAGAATGTCCGCGACCTTGCTCCGCATCCGGTTGGAGACCACGTCGTAGGCGAAAACCCGCACCCAGCGCTTTTGCTTGGCCATGGTCAGTAGTCCATCAGGTACGGTCGGTAACGCTCCGCGCCGACCATGTGACGGGCGTAGGCGTTGACCTGTTCCTGCATCAGGCCGCGCCACGTCGTTTCCGCCTTGCACCGTCGGCTGCGCACCCGGCTGTCGAGCTTTGCCTCGTAGCCACGGATCACCGCCGTCCGTCCCTCGCGGCTCAGGCGCACGCCCTCGTCGTCCCGAGCGAAGAAATGCGCGGTGCGCAGGTGGCGCTTGTTGAACAGGCTTACCGCTAGCCCCTCGCTCAAAGGTGCCCGGAATTCCTCCATCAAATCATAAACCGCACCGTCGTGGTCGTCGCGGGAGCCATGGAGAACGGCGAGACCGGGGTGGAGGTCGCGGCGCAGGATCAGCGTATAAAGATCGCGCGCCAACATCGATGCGAGCCAGGAGATGACCGCGTTGGCTGCATCCTTCGGCGGCTGGCGGGTGCGTTCGGTCAGCCGCCAGCCGTGCTTCAGGCAGCCGCCCAGCCCCGGCCAGTAGCGGGCGGTCGCGGCCCCCTCATACCCCATCAGTTCGTTCACCGCCCGCGCCGCCAGCGTCCGCCGGCTCAGCTTCGCAATCGCCTCGGCGGCTTCCGTCACGCTGGCGACGCCGGCCTCCCGGTTGAGCCGCTTCAGCTGCACCTGCTGGTTGCGCAGTCGGCCCTGGACGATGATCCGCGCCAGCTCGAGCCTTCGGAGCTCGTCCAACGCGCACGCCGCCTGTGCCAGGTGCAGATCGGCCCGCCGCGCCAGCCGCGGCGTGATGCAGCCAACCTGCTCGCCGAAGCCGTTGACCATCGCCACCGGCACCCGCCAAGCCATTGCTTGGCGGATCGCGGCGTCGGAGATGCCGACGTGGGGGCCAATCTCGATCCGATCCACCTGCCCCGGCGGGATTGCCAACAGCTCCGCCTCGCCATCGACAACGATGAACGCCTCGTTGCGGAGATCCACCCGCAGGCCGCCCTCCATCACATAGAGCGGACACAGGATCGGCGAGAACCGCCCCGGCGGCTCGGCGCCGAGCGCGGCCCTGAAATCCGGCTCGATCGCCAGATCCGGCTCGATCGGGATCCTCTCGGGCGCGGTTCCTTCACCCCACGCCGGCGCGTCTGCCGGCACGCTGGCTGGCGGGGTCACGCCCATCGTTGCGGCCGACGTCGTCGGCGATGCGGAATCCGGCGCAATCGCGGCCTCCGCGGCCTCGATGTCGGGCGACGGAAAACGCATCGGCTCGGTCTCGCCTGCCGGCTCCATGTCGTCGTCGCTCTTCATCACCAGCGAGCGGAAGAACAGATGGCCGAGGAAGCGGAACCCCTCCTGGAAGCTTACGATCCGGGTCTTCTCCGGATGCAGCTCCAGGCCTTTCTCTGCCAGCAACGCCGCCATCCGTTCCAGCGCGCCTTCCGCACGCGCCTCGCTGCGGCACAGGATGACGAAGTCGTCGCCGTAGCGCACCAGGTGCACGCCGGCAGCGCCGATCTCGTCGTCGACCTCGTCGAGATAGAGGTTGGCGAGCAGCGGGGAGATCGGCGAGCCCTGCGGCAGGCCGAGCCCGTCTTCGCTGAAGCCGTCGAGCCACAACCCGACCAGGTCGACCAGCCGCGCATCATCGGTAACCGCCGCGAGGTGCTTCAGCAGCGGTGCATGCGGCACCCGGTCGAAGAAGGTGCGGATGTCGCCGTCCACCACCCAGTGATAGCCGTCGCGATAGAGGCTTCCGACCCGGCGCACCGCCATCGCCACCGAACGGCCGGGGCGATAGCCATAGCTGGCGTCATCGAATTCCGGCTCGAGGACCTCGCCCAGCACCAGAGCCGTTGCCGCCTGGGCCACCCGGTCGACGACACAGGGGATTGACAGCCGCCGTTCGCCGCCGCCTGGCTTGGCGATCAGCAGCGACCGGTACGGCCCCGGCCGGTAGCTGCCGGACAACAGCTCCTGGCGCAGCCGTTCGAGGCGGGCCCCCGCGCGTGCTGCGAACGCGGCGATCGTCTCGCCGTCGCCGCCGGGTGCGCCCTTGTTGCCGCGCACCCGGCTCCACGCGGTTGCAAGCGTCGCGGGGTGGCAGATCCGCTCGAACAGCGACGGCGGATTGTGATTCCTCCGTGGAAACACTATCATGCTGTTATAAAGATCAAATTCAGCACATTCCGACTTTATGAGAACGATTATCATCTAAGAAGGGTTCATCCGTGGAAAATAGCTCGAAAATCGCTTCTTGCCTAGGGACTTCCGAGGGGGTAGGCTGCAGACACTCACTGGCCGCACCAGTGGTGAAGACAGTGACGACAGTCCACCAACCAAAACGGAGAGCTGCAGACACTCACTGGCCGCACCAGTGGTGAAGACATCTCGCATTTCCTTCTTGTTGTAAAGAACATGCTGCAGACACTCACTGGCCGCACCAGTGGTGAAGACTTCTTGACGTGCGAGAGATCGGCTCCGTCGAGTTTGCTGCAGACACTCACTGGCCGCACCAGTGGTGAAGACATTGTCGGTGATCATACCGAACCCTCCTTTGCTGCAGACACTCACTGGCCGCACCAGTTGTGCAGACGTCCTCGAAAGGACTTCGCCTTCGGGGTGGGGCCAAAGAGCGCGCGCCCGCTTGAGGCATCGACTCTGTCGTTATTGCCGGGCCCCGGGCCGGCAATGCACGGCCTCTCCGCCGCTATTGTGGTGGACCCGCGGGTCGAGCCCGCCGGTGACAAAGCGGGCACTCAGCGCCGGGGCGAACGGGATGAGCCTTTCATGAATTTCGCTCTTTTGTTTTGGAAATACTCCGACCACTTACCGGACGCGTCCGCCCATGGCGGGCAGCCGCGGCGGCAGCGTGTTCGTCGCGCTGGGGTCGGGAGGGTCAGTCGGAAAGGCGGGTAATCAGTGCAGCGATCAGCCGGGCGCGGTCGGCCCCCGGCGGCAGCAGCGCGCCCCAGAAGCCACGGTCCGGAAGCGCGCCGCCGAACCAACTTCCGGGAACGGCGGCGGCCAGCCTGGCCACGCTGGTGCCGTCGCCGAAGAAGGCCAGCTTGGTCGGCATCTCGACCAGAAGCGCATCATACCCGGGGCCGCCGAGTGCCGGTTCGATCAGGTCGGCGACCGCGGTCGAACGGTCCTGCGGCACCACAACCCAGGTGAGGTGGCCGATTACCCGTCGTGCCGCGATCGCCTTGCGGGCGGAATCCTCATCGGCAGCTTTTACCCCCTGGGCGGCGCGGTCGCGGGCGCGGATCACGCGGATCTCCTCGTCAGCGGCCCCGAATGCTCGCATCGCTGCGATGTGGCCCTTGTCGTTGGCGGCGATCAGCGCCAGCTCCCGCGTCCACTCGCCGGCCGGCCGGCCGAGCAGCGCGAAGACCTGCTCCAGCGACGTCGGCCGGTCCGCCCCGGCCCGGGAACCGTGGTGATCGACGACGATGGTGCGCTCCCGGTCGAAGGCGTCCGCCGGCAGATCGTCGGTCAGCTCGATCAGCACCGGGGTATCGCCGCGGCCGAGGACGCCCGCGATCTCGTCCCGGTAATCCGAAACCTTCGCACCCCACGCCAGGCGCTTGTCGGTGAACCGGCCGGAGGCGTGGCGCTCCAGCAGCTCCCGGATCGCCGCCATCTCCAGATCGGCCCCGCCGAGGAAGAAGTGGTGGGTGGAGGTCAGCGGGGCCTCCGGTTGCGCTTCAAGGTCGGCAACGCCGATGTCCCTCGGTCGAGTCGCAGAAGCTGTTGTTGCTTGGCGTGGGTGCCTTTGCGGATGTGCTCGGCGTTGTTGGCGAACCATTTGAAGGTCTCCAGTTCCGCCCTCTCCGGTTCAGTGCCATCCCATTGATCAGCGGCGAGGGGCGTATGCACCGGATGCGCCGGCAGGGTGGCCTTCCCGATGGCCAGCAGCGCGGTCAACGCATCGGGATAGGCGGCCCTGAGCCACGCGGCGCACGCCGTGGCCCGGTCAGAACAGCTCTTGCCGGGTGCGGCCGAGCCGGCCTCAGTCTTCTCCCGCTGGTAGAGACCCGGCCAGTGGTCTGGGACGACGCCCGACGACAGCACGATGTCGCTGTAGCGCCTTGCCGTGAACAGATCGGTGGTGGTGCCGTAGCGTTCGCCCCGGTCGACGAGGCAGAGTGCCTGGGGCTCCAGGTGAACGGTGCCGAGGCCGATCCCCTTGCCCATGCCGAGCTTGTGGCAAAACGTTTCGGACGGTTGCAACGCGAAGCACAGCAGGCCCAGCTCCGCCTCGCTCAGGTTGTCGAAGTCGATGTGGAACCAGAAGGTTGCCCCGTCTTTTATGGGTCTGACGGCGTTTTTCAACCTGGCCTGGTTTTTCTCGTCATCCGTTCCGAGCTTGAGCTTTGTCGCCCAGGGCTCACCATGAGGGTTATGATGGAGGTAGAACTTGCGCCCCTGGGGACGATGCTTGCCCAGGTGGAGCGTATGCTTGGCGATCGGTTTATTTGGGGTGCCCTTGTCATAGAAGTAAAGCTGGGGCGAGGGTGGCTTGGGTGAGCCCAAGGTCTTGAGGCGCACCATGCCGTTGACCCGGTCGGCGTCTTCCCGGGGCAGGCCCTCGCCCGGCTTCGGTACCTGCTCGCCGGGCAGAAAGCTCTTTTCCTTGGCGTCGTCACCAGCCGCCGTTTCCAGGCGGCCGGTCGAGACCCGCACCCGGCCGGCATAGGCCACGTGCGGGTTCTGTCGGTTCGGCTTGCCGTCGGCACTCACGAACCCGAACAGCCACTCCGCCGGCGAGATCGTTTCCCGCTTCGAATCGAACGGCAGCAACTCCTTGTCGATCGGCCGGAAGAAATCGGCGAGCGAGGCGATGTGCGCATCCGGCTCGTCTCCTTTCGGGGCCTTCTCGACCAGACCGCGCCAGATCGCGGAGAACGAGATCGCGGAGACGACGGGCTCCCCATCGTCGCCCGCCTCGACCTCGAAATAGACGAGTTGGCCTTCGCGCAAACGGACCCGATGCTCATCATCTCGGTCCTGCTCCATCTGAGCATCGGAAACGAACGGGAGGTAAGGCTTCCGTTCGCGAAGACTGGCCTCATGGCTGCCCTCGGCACTCCGCTCGTTGGCCAACGCGGCAAACGTTTGGAGAGCCTGACGCTTGATGGGCAGTGTCGAACGCTCTCGGGCGGACTTGGGGAACGGTATGAACAACTCATGTGCCTTTGTCTTCGACATGTCGCGGTCCTCTCCGCCAAGGACGCGCAAGAAACCCGGAACGAATGAGTCATATGCCGCTTGGTTCTTTCGATTGGTCATGCCCGTGGCGTTGAGGATCTGGCCAGAAGCAGGCTCTTGTGCAACGACGATATTACCCTTTGTGCGAGGGCGAAACGCCCATGTGATCGTGCCATCCGTTCCGATCGGACCACCCTCACTGATTTTCATGTGAAAGCAGGTGTCATGCCGAGGAACTGGCAAAACGTTCTCATCCAAGATCGAGAGGTTTTCCATAAACTCCTGGTATCCGAAACATCGATCGCGGCCGCCGATCTTCAGATACTCCCCAACATAGCAACGCACATTTGCGTACTCAGAAAAAGCTTTGAGCCATAGTTCATGGTTTCTGCGAAAGAGAACCCGCGATGTGCCATTGTCGAATTCGAAATAGGGCAGGACGAGCGGCCGCAGCCTGTATCGCGACCAACGGTCACCCTTGACTTCTTCGATCCTTCCGATCGCCGACAGCGCTTTTGGCATCGGCTGGCGGTAAGAGACCGGCTTCTTGTTGTGAAACACCCGCATTGCCGACTGGCTCACCGCTTCGACGATCGACGAGAGCATGCCCCGCAGGCTGGTCGCCGGGATCGCGGGCTCGCCGTTGAACCTGTAGGGCTCGACGATGGTGTAGTCGTCCTTGCCCTTGCCGTCCTTGTCCTGCTCTCCGCCGACCACGAGCGGCGTCTTGGTGGTCAGCTTGACGATGATCCGGCCGCTCAACGCAGCCCGGTCAAAGTGCGCGTGGCTGTATCGGCCCGAAACTCCGTCCTTGCGAAAGTCAGCCGCCAATCGGCCGGCATGTCGAACCGGACCGCTTCCGGTCACACTTTCCTGATCGCGAAGGACATCTTGGTCTGATGGCTTGGCCACGGGCACGAAGTGATAGGGATTGTAGAATTCGTCAGCCGGCATTCCCGGGCTCCTTGCCGGCGCGGAAGGCTGCGAGGGCCTCGGCGATGGCGTTGCCATAGAGGGCTTTCGCCGCTTGTTTTTTCTGGTCATGGTCAAGGTTCCCTCCGGGCAGTTCCAGTCTGTGCGGGAGCATGCCCGGGAAGATTGCTTGCAGCGCGGCCGCTGGCCCGATCACGGGCGGGCCCACAATCACTGCCGTGCAGGCGCCGAAGCCCTTGGCGGCGCCGAAGCCGAAGGTGACGTCGCCCTCGACCAGATCACGCAGCACCAAGGCCATCAGGCCCAGCGCCGGCTTGGCAAACTGCGGGGTCCACGGCTCTTCCCGGTGATCCTCTCCCGGCAGCGGGTCGGATATCCGCCGCGGGCTCACGCGCAGGAGGAGGCAGCCGGTCAGGACCGGCGCTTCGGCCATCCGGGCCTTGAACTTGGCCCCGTCCGCGGCGCCGCCGGTGAAGCGGTCAATGGCGACGAACTCCTGTTCAGCGAAGGTCTTCTCCGGCTCCTTCGGCAACTCGTGCTCGGTGAAATCGCTGACCGTCAGCATCCCCCGCCAGCCGCCCACACCGAACAGCCACTCGACCGCGTTGCGGGGCGAGGGTCCTGGGGATGGATCGTGCTGGCGGTGCTCGCCGCCCACACCGAACAGCCACTCGACCGCGTTGCGGGGCGTGCCATCGCGGCTCTCCTCCGGTGACGCTAGCGCATCTTCCCCGTGCACCGTGCGGTAAATCCGCTCCGCCTGCGCCCTCAGCGCACCCTTGACCGAGCTTCCGGGCAGCAACGGCCGGCCATTCTGATCGCGCATCGGCTCGAAGTCCGGGTGCTGGCTACCTGACGTCTTGTGTTTCACCCACGCCGGATGGTTGACCAGGAAAGGGCCGGAAAAAGCAAGCCGCAGGTCGAGTGCCAGCCAGCCCGGTCGGTCCGCACCCGCCAGCAACCGGTTGGCCCGAGCAGTAAGCGCGCCGCGGTCGCAGGCGGTAGCGGGATCGTCGACGATGGCCTCCCGCCACGGTCGGGGCTTCGGTTGGCTGAGCCAGCGGTAGACGGCGCCGACATCCATCCGGCGCACGCTGTGCAAGCGCCACTTGGTGCGACCGGGACCATGGCTCCCCCCGCCACCCAGCGCGATGGGCACGTCGCCTCCGCCGGCGTTGAAACCGTCGAACGCCGCCAGCAGCAACGCGACCTCATGGGGGGTGAGTGAATCCCCCGCGACCTCGACTTGAAACGCGGTTGTGGCGGGCACCTGCTCGCCTTGAAACAACCTCTCGACGGCAGCAGTGCGCGTCTCGCGGTTGATCGCCGTCCGCCCGACCAGCAACGGCGGCACCGCCGAAAACGGCCCATCGAACCCTGGAAGCTCGGCAATGAAGGCATCGAGAAACTCAGCCTTGCCACCGCGGCCGGCCTGCTTCGTGGGATCCTGTTTCCACTGCCGCGGTTCATGCCCGAAGATGCTCTCGATGCTGGCTTTCTCGTTGGGGAGGCGCTCAATCAACCATGACCTCAGCACCCCTTTGAGACTGGAGCCGAGGATGACGGGCAGGCCATCGCAGTCGCGGTGGACCAGGGCCACCTCGGCCGTCTCGTCTGCTGCGTCGCGGGCGCCTTTCACTTTCCGCGGTTCGCTGAAACCGGTGCGCAGTTGCAGCGCCGAGTTGAGGGTGAGCGCGCCCCTGATCAACCAACGGTCCTTGAACGGGACGGTCATGGGGCCGCCCCCGTGGCTCCCCGAAGCAGCCGGAGATCGCAGGTGCGGTGCACCGCCATGTTGATCGCCACCTCGCCGTAGCCGTTCTGGCGGATGTATGGGCACTGCGCCCACAACGAGGCATCGCGACAGGTCTCACCAGGCGCTCGCCGCAACTCATGATGGTCCAGCACCGACTCCGGCAGGCTCAGGCCCTGTTCCAGCCAACCCCGCAAGGTCTTTGCCACGTCGGCACCCCGGTCGGTCGCTCCCAGCACGAACACGCTGCCGGCCTCGGTCAACAGCCAAGGCAGGTAGGTGCCGTTACCGGCAAACCGCTGCAGGAAAAAGGCACCGCCAGCGAGTCGCTGGCGAGCGAAATAGCGTACCAGTTCGACGCGGCCGCCGGAGAGGTTGGCAAAGGCGCGCCGGTAGGCGCGCTCGAGCTTGTCCTGCCCGCTGCCAGCCCCCAGAAGATCAAGGTTGGAGCACAGCAAAGCTGGCGTCTGCAGGGTGACAACAAAATGGCCATCGAGCGGCGCCAGGGATTCTGCCGCCGCCGGCGTCGCTGCCTCGGCCGGCACCGCCATGAGCCCCATCTGCGCCAACGCGTGGGTCTTGCCGATGCCGCTGATAAGACCTTGCGTCAACTCTATAAGATCGTCCAGCACCCCCCCGCGCTGGTCAGCCGAAACGTCGGCAAGGTCGATCTCGCCCACCCACAGGTGCTGATCGGGCAGGACCAGTTCGTTGGCGAACAGCTGTTCGGGGGCGCCGGCGCGCAGGTGCTGGTCCATCGACGTGCGCAAGCGGAGTGCCCGCGGAGGTTCACTCAGACCGAACAGGGCATTGGCCCGGGCAAAGTCATCGCCCTTCCAGTCGTGCACGAAGCGGGGGGCGGACGCCTTGCCCGACCGCTGATGGGGATCCGCTGGCGGCGGCGCGGTGTCATCGATCAGTTTCGGCCCTTCGCAGAGGGCGACATCGAACAGCCCGCCCTTTCGGCCAGCCACCAGGGACAGCGGCCACACTCGTGGCCGCGGCGGCCATCCGCGCAACGGCGGCGTCGGTGCCAGCGCGCCTTCCAACGGCGGATCTGCGCCGAAGGCGACCGGCCAAGAGCCGGGTGCAGCCGCAATCGGCACCGGCACTGCATGCAGGAAGCGGAGGGCGTCGAACCAGCGGCGAAGATATCGGAAGCGCGCATCAGCCGGATCCGCACTGACCGCGGCTCCCGCCGGGAGCCCGAGGGCCGCGGCCATTTGGTTGGCCAGTGCACCCTTGATCGCTGCGCCAGGTACCGAGCTCTCACTTTCAAAGACGTTATTGCTGCGTGGCGCGGCAGAGATGCAAAACGGCTCCAGGAAGCGCAGCACCAAGCGGAGGCGAGCGCACGCCGGACTACTCGGATCTTCCGTCGGAGAGGCAGACGCGTGCGTCTGGGGTGCGCGTGCGTCCTCCCGTTGGAGCTCGACACCGAGAGTCCGGCCGAAGCCGATGGTGCGCTCGCCGCCGAACTGCGGCACCCAGTTCAGCCCGCGCTCGATCGCATCGGCGATCACATCCGCTTCGGAGTCCTTTGCAAGAATGGTCACCCGTCCGGTGAACGCAACCGCCGCGCGGCTCGCGAACGGGGTCTCCAGCACGGCCAGGGCTCGCTCCTTGGCGGCGCCCGTGGACAGCTCTATGGCGACGCGGCCGCGCGTGGCGGCAACGGCTCCCGGCACCGTCGCAAACAGGTCACCGATAAAGACCGAGCCGCGCCGCTGACCCTCACCCTCGTCAGGGCGGCCGAGCCATTGGCCGATACGGGCGACGGAAGCGGGCCCGGAAATGCTCGTTCCCTCCCGTCGCGCGGCGCAGCGTGCGGCGCGCACGCACTCGTTCAGCTCGGCCCACGCTTGGCGTAACTTGCCCTGGACATGGCTGCCGGCGAGCATCGGTGTTCCATCGGCGGCGCGGGCCACCGGCGCATCCACACCATAACCGCCGATCGCGGTCGATCGGGTCAGCACCGGGCCTTGAACGGTCAGCGTCAGGCGGTAGGTGCGCATGCGCTGCCCCCTGCCGCCGTAGTTGGCTTCCGCGGAACCAGAAAGTCCCACAGGTCGTCGAGGTGCAGCCACAGCGCCGGGCCGTCGCCGAAACAGCGGTGCAGGGCGGCAACCTGATCCTGCAAGCCGTCGGCCTTCAGGTCCGCAAGCAATGCCTTCTCCAGCGCCTCCGCCTCGCCGCCGGCGCCGCGCTCGTGCAGGGTCAGCGCCAGGCGTTTGACCTGACGGCGGGCCATACGCGGCCCCATTTCGGGGTTTAAGCTTGCCATCGCTTCCGGCACGCCCGCCATCGTCGCTCCGTCAATCAGCATCTCCTCCGGCCGCATGCCGGCCGGGCACCGGCTCCGGCGAAAACCGTCGAGGTCACGGCCGATGTGATCGAAGGATTCAAGCACCTGATAGGCGAGCAGGCTGCGGCCGCGGTCGACCTTCTTGGCATGTTCGGCGAGGTCGCGGGCGAGACGGTGAATTCGGGTGATCGGCGCATCGTGATGGCAGAAGACGAGGCCGGCGGCATGATGCAGCTGACATTCCCCCTTGCTGCCCCGAAGTCGCCAGCCGTCGTCCGCGCGTGGCCGGCCGCTGTCCGGATCGAGCCCGAGAGTTTCCGCAAAAAAGGTGCTGGCCAGGGTCCAACCGAATGATGCCGGCACCACCCAAGTGCCGTCGTCGCCGGCCCAGATGAGCGTCTCCAGGCGCAGTCGGCATTTTCGTTTATCGTCGCCGTTCGGCCTCACCCCGACGTCGCACGCCGCCAGCCGGTCGACAACGGCGGCGAGGAGGCGGTCGCGCCAGCCGCGAAGTCGCTCATCATAGCATCGCTGACATTCATGAGGGTCGCCGCTGATGTCGGGTTCGAAGTCACCGCGCACCGCCGTGTCCTGGATGCGACTGAAGGCGTTGCCGTCGGCATAGAACACCGCGATCTTGCCGGAAAGCGGAAAACCCTTGTCCCCCGGGCCTGCAATCTCTTCGAAGTTCCGAGCATAATCGTCAAAGCGTTGGTCAGGAAGGGAGGTGCCGGCGCGCTTGAGGACCTCGGCGTACAAGTCGAACTTGCGTCGGAGGCCGTAGCCCCGGCGGAGGAAGACCGACCGGCTAATCGATCGCACTTCTCCCTTGATGGGCTCCTGCTTAAGCGAGCCGGGGCGAACAAAATCAAAGCTGCAGACGCGATCACGGGCCGAACGGCCATCGGCCCTTTCTGCCTTCACTGGGACCAGAGTGGGCGCCTGCATCTGCCGCCATCGGTTGGCGGCGATCACGTTCTCGCGGGCGGTAATGAACGCCTCGGCGTCCTCACCGGTACCCTGCACGATGTCGACCACGAAGGTCGCAAAGCGAGCGCGAGCGAGAATGCGTCGGTGCTGAGTGTCAAGCTTGGCGTCCTTCAGGTCTTTCTGGCCGCGGCCATCTAGCCAGCCGGCAACAGTGGCACACACCTTCTGCAGCAGCGGCGGCTCGGTCCAGGTCAGGCGGAACAGACCGATCGAAGCGCCCTCGCTGAGAGTCTGGACGTCTTTCAGCGTCCCGATCGGGGAGGTCGGTGACGACGCCTGGCACCGTTCCAGCATCGCCTTCACCGCCTTGATGGCGTCGAGATGCAGGAAGCTGCCACCGCGGACGGTGCTCAAGTCATTGGTGTCGGTGACCGAGGCGTCGAAGTTGACACCCTCGATCCGCAGCAAGGCGATGGTCTCTGGCATCTCCCCCCGACTCCGCAGCAGACCCGCGTTCCGCGCTTCTCGATTTTTTTCGCTGATCGTACAGGGCGACTGCTCAGAATGGCAAGAGCACTGCCGCATCATCCCCACGCGCCGCTGCGCACGCCCGGCGCAAGAAGAGTAAGCCCCGGCGGCTGGATCGTCCGAAATGGCCGAACGCCTTACAGAGCAATGTTCACAACCCCAGCGAGAAGAAACTGGGCGGGGCATTGTTGACGATGGCACCGCCGCCCTGGCGCTCCGTAACCGGCAGCACGTGCCGGCGGGTGAGGTAGACGCTCTTGAGGTTGACCCGCATCACCTCATCCCAGGTACCCTCGTCGATCTCCAGCGGGCCACCCACCTGGGCGATGCCGACGCTGGTGATGAGGCTGATGATCCGCCCAAACGCCGCCAGCCAGGCCCGAACCGCATCCGCATCGCCGACGTCGGCCGCGAACGTCCGGCAGGGGCCCTGGCTACTGTGGACTTACAAGGCCGAAAACTCTGGCTTCAATGAGGCCGCGGCATTACTGCCGCGGATATGTCTGACGTTCCGCTTCCGTACCCCCCGCCAACCCCCCGCTTCAATGAGGCCGCGGCATTACTGCCGCGGATATGGAAGTAACATTGAGACAGGAAATCCCGCAACTAAGTGCTTCAATGAGGCCGCGGCATTACTGCCGCGGATATGGCGCCAACCCCTCCGGCACGAACCCCAAGCGCCTCGCGCTTCAATGAGGCCGCGGCATTACTGCCGCGGATATGGTCGCGGCGCCACATCACCTCGCCCACCGACCACCCCCGCTTCAATGAGGCCGCGGCATTACTGCCGCGGATATGAAGGGGGCGCGATTGGTGCTCATTACGCACTCTTGATTTCGCTTCAATGAGGCCGCGGCATTACTGCCGCGGATATGCGGCATGGGCTGGGCGCTGACCGAGGAGCGGGTAACCGCTTCAATGAGGCCGCGGCATTACTGCCGCGGATATGCAAGGGCCGCCAGGACACCCTCGACAACTCCGCCGGCTTCAATGAGGCCGCGGCATTACTGCCGCGGATATGCGCCACGGTCTCCCCCTCCAGGTGCCCCAGCCCGGAGCTTCAATGAGGCCGCGGCATTACTGCCGCGGATATGGTTCCATCTGAATTAAACGATACACCGCGTCCAGTACCTGGCTTCAATGAGGCCGCGGCATTACTGCCGCGGATATGGGCCATTGATAGATACTATCAATGGCCCCATGTTACGTGCTTCAATGAGGCCGCGGCATTACTGCCGCGGATATGGCGTACATGAAGGGGGCAAACCTGCGAGGGGCGTACATGCTTCAATGAGGCCGCGGCATTACTGCCGCGGATATGTTAGAAAAGGTCTCATTAATATGGGCTTACCAGCAGAGCTTCAATGAGGCCGCGGCATTACTGCCGCAGATATGGTATTGTCACAACGCCTTACTAACCGCCTATTGATGTGGCTTCAATGAGGCCGCGGCATTACTGCCGCGGATATGTTGAGCGACTGGACGCCGCATCGCTGGCGGCGCGAATGCTTCAATGAGGCCGCGGCATTACTGCCGCGGATATGGTTGCGTTTTGCCTGATGGCGCTTAAGATTGCGCGGTTGCTTCAATGAGGCCGCGGCATTACTGCCGCGGATATGAACCGGCTCGCCCGAACTGACCACCCGCAAATACGGCACGCTTCAATGAGGCCGCGGCATTACTGCCGCGGATATGAAGCCACGAAAATCTGGGGGCTGGTCGGGATACAAGCTTCAATGAGGCCGCGGCATTACTGCCGCGGATATGTCCAACGTTTCACAGACATTCGCTTCGAAACAGGAGACGCTTCAATGAGGCCGCGGCATTACTGCCGCGGATATGAACAATGTCTACCTTCCCACTATCCTCTGACCAAGAGGCTTCAATGAGGCCGCGGCATTACTGCCGCGGATATGACGCCCGTCCGGCCGACACCGGCCCGCCCGATGCCCGAGCTTCAATGAGGCCGCGGCATTACTGCCGCGGATATGACCCAAGCGCCGCGCATCATTGATGGTCGGTTCGTTCTGGCTTCAATGAGGCCGCGGCATTACTGCCGCGGATATGGGCGGCTTGGTGAAGCCAGCTACGAGTACATCGCCATGCTTCAATGAGGCCGCGGCATTACTGCCGCGGATATGCGGGGAGTTCGTCATCGAGGGCTCGGCGGACGGCGGGTGCTTCAATGAGGCCGCGGCATTACTGCCGCGGATATGACTACCGCTCGATCCCGGTGCCACGTCCAGTCATTCCCGCTTCAATGAGGCCGCGGCATTACTGCCGCGGATATGTCGGCACCAGCATCGGCGGCACCGCCCTCACGGTAGGGCTTCAATGAGGCCGCGGCATTACTGCCGCGGATATGCTTCATGACCCCCCTGGGGGCGGCATCGCACTTTGGGCTTCAATGAGGCCGCGGCATTACTGCCGCGGATATGCGCCGCTACAGCACCACACCTCGTGCGCCGCCATAGCGCTTCAATGAGGCCGCGGCATTACTGCCGCGGATATGGGCGTTGATGGAAGGTGATCGCGTTGTCATAGCTGAGGCTTCAATGAGGCCGCGGCATTACTGCCGCGGATATGGGTGAACACAACTCACTTCGGAGTCGCCGAAGTGATCGCTTCAATGAGGCCGCGGCATTACTGCCGCGGATATGGTTGGTTCTGGTGACGAGCGGATAATTGAGGGCATAGGCTTCAATGAGGCCGCGGCATTACTGCCGCGGATATGCGCGTCTTGATCGCCGCCTACCGACAGGTCTACGCCGAGGCGCTTCAATGAGGCCGCGGCATTACTGCCGCGGATATGAGGATGGCCCGGCCCGTGGCTTGTCGTGGCATCCGGGCTTCAATGAGGCCGCGGCATTACTGCCGCGGATATGATGCCGTCAGTTGGGCGGGCTCGCTTTGGATCGCTCAGCTTCAATGAGGCCGCGGCATTACTGCCGCGGATATGGCGCCGCACAGCAACCAGGAGGAAATAATGGCACGAAGCTTCAATGAGGCCGCGGCATTACTGCCGCGGATATGTCCTTCCCGTTTTCACCGTCGCGGCCAGGGACGCCGGCTGCTTCAATGAGGCCGCGGCATTACTGCCGCGGATATGTGGTAGATATAAGTAGGTCCTTTTATGAATTTCACATATGCTTCAATGAGGCCGCGGCATTACTGCCGCGGATATGTTCTGCTGATGCACGTCCAGTTTCATCAGCATCAAACAGCTTCAATGAGGCCGCGGCATTACTGCCGCGGATATGCTCGCCGACCTTGACCACTTCGCACATTGTGCCGTTGTGCTTCAATGAGGCCGCGGCATTACTGCCGCGGATATGCGGCGTCAGATGTGGATTATCCACACTGAAAATAACCGGCTTCAATGAGGCCGCGGCATTACTGCCGCGGATATGTTGTGCCTATGCCCGGACCGGCATTGATCGCTTGCGTGCTTCAATGAGGCCGCGGCATTACTGCCGCGGATATGGTTATACTCAGTTGACTGGTGCAGATACTTACTACATGCTTCAATGAGGCCGCGGCATTACTGCCGCGGATATGACGTTGACCATGAAGAGCCTTATCCTCATCATCTTGCAGCTTCAATGAGGCCGCGGCATTACTGCCGCGGATATGGCTGGAGTAGATGGGAGAGGTAGGCGGTCACCTGGGCGCTTCAATGAGGCCGCGGCATTACTGCCGCGGATATGTGGTGTTTTATGAGTTTTTTCTTCCCAGCACACTTTAGCTTCAATGAGGCCGCGGCATTACTGCCGCGGATATGTTTCCGCCGTCATTCACTGAGCTAGCAGCATTAGCTCGCTTCAATGAGGCCGCGGCATTACTGCCGCGGATATGAGCCTGCTCGCAAGCCCTGTCAGCATAAGCGGATTTGGCGCCCCTTGCGAGCGCTGAATGACGAGCGTCCGGTATCGCCCCCGCGGTCGCCGTCCGAAGTCATCCACGATATCCAACAGCATTGCCACGTCAGTACCTTAGCACAATGCGAGCGGTGCGGGGAGATCCGTCGCCACTGGAGCGCTCGCCCGACCGCGGCGAGCCCTGCCGTACCATGGTTTCCCACCGTCCCCGTGTCACAGCGACCGATCAGACGATGATGGCTTCCCGGCGCACCTGCGCATACGCCTTGCCGATGCTTTCCACCCGCAACTCTACGCGATCGACGGTGCCGAGGTCGAGGATCAGGACATGATCCTGGTTGTGGTTCACCACCTCGCGGATTGCCGCCACCAGCTCCACCCGGCGCC
>REEP01000106.1 GCA_007695045.1 Rhodospirillales bacterium
TCGTTCGAGATGGCGTCCAAGGGCGGCCTCGGGATCGAACTGGACCTTGACCGGGTGCCGATCCGCGAAACCGGCATGACTGCCTATGAGATGCTGCTGTCGGAAAGCCAGGAGCGGATGCTGATGGTGCTGAAGCCCGGGCGGGAGGGCGTGGCGGAAGCGACCTTCCGCAAGTGGGAGCTGGATTTCGCGGTGATCGGTCGGACCACGGACACGGGCCGCATGGTCGCGACCCATCAGGGAAGCGTCGTGGTGGACGTGCCGATCGACCCGTTGGCCAAGGCGTCGCCCGACTACGACCGGCCGGTGGCGACGCCACCCCGGCCGGCGCCGCTGGACCCGGCCGCTATCCCCGTGCCCGACGACCCCATGGCCGCACTCGTAACCTTGCTGGGGAGCCCCGACCTCGCCTCCAAGCGCTGGGTGTGGGAGCAGTACGACCACATGGTGATGGCCGATACCGTGCAGCGCCCGGGTGGCGATGCCGCCGTCGTGCGGGTCCATGGCACCGCCAAGGGCTTGGCCATGAGCTGCGACTGTACGCCCCGCTATTGCCTGGCCGACCCGGTGGAGGGTGGGCGGCAGGCGGTGGCGGAGGCGTGGCGCAACCTTACCGCCGTTGGGGCCCGGCCTCTCGCGATCACCGACTGCCTCAACTTCGGCAGCCCGGAACGCCCGGCGATCATGGGGCAGTTCGCCGGCTGCATCCGCGGCATGGCGGAGGCGTGTACCGAACTCGCCTTCCCCGTCGTCTCCGGCAATGTCTCGTTCTATAACGAGACCAACGGCACCGGCATTCCGCCCACGCCCACGATCGGTGGCCTGGGGCTGATTGACGACCTGGACAGGATGGCCGTGCCGGCCTTTCGGGCGGCGGACGAAGCGATCATTCTGGTGGGCGGCGAGGCCGAGCCCACCGGCGGCTGGCTCGGCCAGTCCCTGTTCCTGCGCGAGATCACCGGCCTGGAAGCAGGCCCGCCGCCACCCGTCGACCTGGCTGCCGAGCGGCGGACCGGCGACTTCGTCCGTGCCCTGATTGCCGGCGGCCGGGTCGGGACGTGCCATGACGTGGCCGATGGCGGCCTGCTGGTCGCGGTCGCCGAGATGGCGCTGGCGGGGGGCATCGGGGCATCCCTGAGCGCGCCGGCCAGCGTGGCGAAGCTACTGGCATGGCTGTTCGGTGAGGATCAGGGGCGCTATCTCGTGACCGTCCCGACCGAAGACGTCGCCGACCTGATGCGCGATGCCGCGGCCGCTTCGGTGGCAGCCACGGTCATCGGCCGCACCGGCGGCGATCGGTTGACGCTGGGCGCGGCCCACGCCATATCGCTAGGCGCCCTGCGGGAGGCGCATGAACCCTGGTTGCCAGGGTTCATGGCCACGTCCGCGGCCCGGCCCGGTTGAGGGAGATCAAGCACGATGGCGATGGCAGCAGCGGAAATCGAACGCCTGATCCGGGAGGCTCTGCCCGATGCCGTGGTGACGATCGAGGACCTGCGCGGCGACGGCGACCACTATGCCGCCCTGGTCACGTCCCGGGCGTTCGCCGGCAAATCCCGGGTGCAGCAGCACCAGATGGTCTACAAGGCACTGCAGGGTCGGATGGGCGATCAGCTGCACGCCCTGGCCCTGCAGACGGCCGTACCCGACGGCGACTGACGGAAAAGCCGGCGCCCTTGGCTCGACCCGCACCGCACCAGGCACACACCAGTCAGCGAGGAACCATGACCGACAACCCAGTCTTCACCCGCATTCAGCAGGAAATCGACGACAACCCCGTGGTCCTGTTCATGAAGGGCTCGCCGATGTTCCCCCAGTGCGGCTTCTCCGCCGCCGTCGTCCAGACGCTCACTCAAATGGGGGTCAAGTTCAAGGGCATCGACGTGCTGTCGGATCCTGGCCTCCGCGAAGGGATCAAGGAGTTCTCCAGCTGGCCGACGATCCCGCAGCTCTATGTCAAGGGGGAGTTCGTCGGCGGTTGTGACATCGTCCGCGAGATGGCGACCAGCGGCGAGTTGCAGCAGCTGATGCAGGACAAGGCGGTGGCGCTGGCGCGCTGAGAGGGCTGGCCCGCTGAGGGACCGGTCCGCCCGGGCTCTCAGCTGCGGTCGGACCGCTGGTAATTGGGGGGTTCGCGGGTGATGGTCACGTCGTGCACGTGGCTCTCGCTCACCCCGGCGCCGGTGGTCCGGCGGAACCGGCAGTTGCGCTGCATCTCTGCCATGGTGCCGTTGCCGGTGTAGCCCATCGCGGCCTTCAGGCCGCCCACGAGCTGGTGGATCACGGTGCCCACTGGCCCCTTGTAGGGCACACGCCCCTCCACCCCTTCCGGCACCATCTTGAGCTGGTCGGAAACTTCCTGCTGAAAATAACGGTCGGCGGAACCGCGCGCCATCGCGCCGATGGACCCCATGCCGCGGTACGCCTTGTACGACCGGCCCTGGTACAGGAAGACCTCGCCCGGGCTCTCGTCGGTGCCGGCGAACAGGGAGCCGATCATGGCGCAATCGGCACCGGCCGCCACCGCCTTGGCCAGGTCGCCCGAAAACCGGATGCCTCCGTCGGCGATCAGCGGCAGGTCGGCCGCCCGGCAGACTTCGGCCGTCTCGACGATGGCCGAGAACTGGGGGACGCCGACGCCGGCGACCATGCGGGTGGTGCAGATGGAGCCCGGCCCGATCCCCACCTTGATGGCATCGGCACCGGCGTCGGCCAGCGCCTTGGCGCCGTCGGCGGTGGCGACATTGCCGGCGATCACCTGGGCGTAGTTGCTGAGCCGCTTGATCCGCTGCACGGCCTCGATCACGCCGCGCGAATGGCCGTGGGCGGTATCCACCACGACCACGTCAACGTCCGCCGCCAGGAGACTTTCCGCCCGGGCAAGACCGGCATCGCCGACGCCGGTGGCCGCCCCCACACGCAGCCGGCCGCGGGAATCCTTGCAGGCGTCGGGATAGCGTTCGGCCTTTTCGATGTCCTTCACGGTGATCAGGCCGACACAGCGGTAAGCGTCATCGACCACCAGGAGCTTCTCGATCCGGTGCTTGTGCAGAAGCCGCTTGGCGTCCTCCCGACTGGCGCCGTCGCGCACCGTGACCAGCGGCCGTTCCGGGGTGTCCTCGGTCATCAGCTCGCGCACCGGCTGGTCCGGGTCGGCGGCGAAGCGCACGTCGCGGTTGGTCAGGATGCCGACCAATCGACCTGAGGCCCTCTCCACCACCGGCACCCCGGAAAAGTGATGGGTGCGCATCAGCGTGAGCGCATCGGCCAAGGTGGCCTCGGGATGGATGGTCATGGGGTCGACCACCATGCCGGATTCGTACTTCTTGACCTTGCGCACCTCGGCCGCTTGCGCCTCGACGCTCATGTTCTTATGAACGATGCCAAGACCGCCGGCCTCGGCCATGGCGATGGCGAGCGCGCTTTCGGTCACCGTGTCCATGGCGGCGGAGATCAGCGGGATGCGAAGCGAGACCTCGCGGGTCAGGCGGGTGCGGGTGTCGGCCTGCGCCGGCAGGACGCTGGATGCCGCCGGAACGAGGAGCACGTCGTCGAACGCCAGGACTTCCGGAATTTCCATGCCACCTCCAAACCCGAACGGGCCGGCATCATACACCTCCCCGGGGTCAAGCCAAGCGCGCCCTTGGCCGGGCGCTTGCCTTGGCTCAGGTGGTGGCGGTTTCATCGGCTTTGCCAGCAGTAGGCTGTCGCCCGATGAGCCATGGATTGGATACGATATGCCTGACGCAGAAGCGGTGCCGTCTACGGGTTTCGTTGAAAGACCGAGTGCTGGAACTCGTGCCCTGGAACGAAAGATCTGTGGACCCCGGAACTGTTCCGCTTGACCCGCTTTAGACTTCCTTCGAGATCGATCCTGTTGACCGTCGTCACCGTGGCGATGGTCGCGCTGATCGCTGTTAATGTCGACCTCACGCAGGTGATCCGGCGCTTTCAGGATCTGGGCGCCGGTCCCGTTGTGGCTATTCTTTTCCTCCTCGCGGCCAATCTTGGGGTGGTGGCGATCCGGCTCGATCGCATCCTGGTCTTCTTCGGCTATCCCGTGGGGCTGTGGACGGCGGTGCGCGCCAGTACGGCCGGCCAACTGGCAGGCTTGGTGGTGTTCCAGGTGGTGGGGCAACTCGCGGGCCGGCATGTGGTCCTGGCCCGTCATGGGGTGCCCGGGGCCGCCGTCACCTTGTCCACGGCCTATGAGCGACTGGCCCTCGCCGTCGTCGGGGGGACGGTGTTCGTGGTGGGCGCGGTGTGGCTCCTCGGGCAGGCGGTCGTCACCGAAATGGTCCGCGAACTGGCGCTGACGGAGATCATTGCGACCGTCGCCGTCGCCGTGGCGCTGAGCCTCTGGCTCGGGCGCTCGCAATTCGAACGGCTGGTGATCGGGAGGGCGCTCTCGCTCCGGGCTTTGGCGCAGGCCGCGATGGTCGCGGCACTGACCGTGATGGGCCAGATGCTGGTGCTCGGCAGCTTCGTGATCGGCATTCACGCCCTGAACAGCGAAGCGTCACTGGTTGATCTCCTGGCAGCCGCCGCCGTGGTCAGCTTCGCGGCTGCCCTTCCGATCAGCATCAACGGCTGGGGTGTGCGGGAGGTCGCCGCCATCTACACCTTCGGTCTGCTGGGCATCCCCGCGGCGGATGCTCTGGCGGTATCGATCCTGATCGGTGTGGCGGCGACTCTGGTCGTGTTGGCGGCGGCACCGGTCCTCACGACGCGATCGGCATCGGCCCAACCCGCGGCAGCCTTGGCGGTCGCCGCACCCGCCGTGGGCGCCGCGCCACGCCTCACCACGATCCCCACCCGCGACAGAGGCGAGATCGAGCGGCTGATGGCGTGGATCCTCGCTCATGCCGCTGCCGTCCTGGTGCTTTTTCAGGTTTATGTCCAGTTCAGCGACGGGGCGATGAGCGTCAACCTGCCCCAACTGGCGGCCGGCGTTATCAACATCAATCTCGCCGACCCGGTCGCGATCATGGCCGGGTGCGGGTTTGTCCTTTATTGGTTGTCGCAGCGACGCCTCCCTGCATGGCGACTTCCCTGGACAAATCTGTGGTTCGCCGGTGCGTCCGCCGCCCTGCTCCTGGGCTTTGCCATTGGCGTTATGGACTTTGGGTTGACCCAGTGGGCGTTGCAGAACCGCCTGGTGGGATGGCTGGTCCTGCTTGCTTATCTCGGCACCGGCGCCTTGCTGGTCGCTCTCGCCGGGACCCACGGGTTGCGGCGGGTCTGCGAGACCCTGATCGCGGCCGGGGTTGCGGTCGTGGTCAGCCAAACCATCGTCAGGCTCGCCGCTACAGCGGGGTGGCTTCCGGACGTGGTGGTGACCTACAACTTCGAGGGGTTTGCCGGCAACCGTAACGCCTTCGCGGTGCAGATGGCGGTCTGCGTGGCAGCACTGCTGGCGTACTCGCAGGTTCGGGCGCGGGCGGGAAAGCGGCTGGTTTTCAGTCTGCTGCTTGGCGTGCTGCTGCTTGGCCTCTGGTTCAGTCAATCCCGGGCCGGCCTGGGGACGGTGGCCGCGATGCTGGCACTGGTCCTGGTCACCGGCATGGGGGACCGCAGGACGGTGCTGTGGGGGTTGGCTGCTGCGAGCGGGCTGTTCCTGGTTGTTCTTTTGGGACCGTCGCTGGCCTCGATTGGGTCAGCGCTGGTCACAATTGCATCGTCGCTGGCGACAAGCGGCATCACTGCAACCATCGATTCGATTTCCAGCGGCGACGTTTCGATCATCCGGGTTGAACGATTAACATTGTCCGGAATTGCAAGCCCGGCGGCGGAGGTGCAGCCGGTCCATGATGTGGAGCGGTGGCAGAGCATCTTTGATGGGTTCGCCATGTGGCTGGACGCACCCATCTTCGGTGCCGGGCTTGGCGCCTATATGCACCAAGTCCTTGCCGAAACGCAGGTCCCTCTGGTCATCCACAACAGCCTGCTGTGGCTGTTGGCGGAACTTGGGTTGGTCGGCACATCCGTGTTCCTATTCGGATTTGTGGCACTGACATATTCCGTGCTTCGGCATGGTCAACTGCCCGCGTCACCGCGTGATCGATTGCTCCTGCTGCTGCTTTTAATATTCGGCATGTTTTCACTGGTTCATGAGGTCGTTTACCAGCGCGTCTTTTGGATTGTTCTCGGGCTAACCATTGCAGTACCAAGTGCTGAATTGTTGGCTAATAACACAAAAAAAATCGGGAGATTGGCCGTCGATAGAACGACATAGCGGACGACGTTGCTTACACTCGGGATGAAAACTCTGAGGATTCGCCATGGTTATTTCCGTCCGCAACATGACGATCCGGCGACAGGCGTTCAGCACGTCGTGCTGGATCTCCGTGTCGCATTTCGTGCTGCAATATCTGGGTGTGAACGTCTCGCTGTCGGCGCTCCATGCGCGGTTCTACAGCCCGGACACCAAGTCCATTCTGCTGATGAGTGGGGCCGGTCATCCGGCCAAGATCCTGGGCGAGTATGCCTTCGACGCCGGGCGCTTCCCCGCCAAGCTGGATCCGCAAAAAGACCCGAAGCAGGACGTCGTGGCGGCGATCGCCGACAACATCCGGGACAACATCCCGGTGATCGCGGCGATCCGGTCGCCGCAGATAAAAGGCTTCGGTCACGCGGTGGTGATCACCGCGGTGGATACCGAGACAGGGACCATCGCGTTCAAGGACCCGGGAACGGGTTCGACGCCGCGCCCCTTCGGCGTGGACGTGCGGACGGTCCAATACGGCCAGTTCATCGGCGGCTTTCCCTATCGTTATCACCGCGGAATGCAGACCAACATCTGGGCTTACTGCTCTCAGATCATCTATCTCCGCCCCATGAACGAGATGAGCCTGTTCGATTGAGCCCCGTCCGGGATGGCCCGGGTTCCCGTTTACGCACCGTCATTACGGACGCCGGACGAGACACGGCCGATCACCCGGTCCAGGATGGTGGCGATCTCCTCCATACCCATGCGCCGAGCAATCGGCACCAGAATGAGAAGCTGCAGAACCAGCAGCGCCAACGGGCCGCCGAAACTCTCCATAACGGAAAAGAAGACAACATTCAAAAGGATGACACTAATCACAATAAAAAGAAGCGGCCCTCGCGCCTCATATCGCGTTCCTGGGCAAGCTGCTCTTGCAGGGCCTCGATCTGTTTTTCCTCTGGTGTTATGTCAACATACGAAACCTGTTGAAAGGCGTCAGCTGTGCCGCCTTCCCGCTCAGGCTCAGGCATGGGCCGAGGCTAATGGCCCGGGATGCGCGGCATTCCGTTCGGGCACGAGCGTGCGATATTCCGCGAGGATGTCTGCGTCCGGGATGATGGTGTTGCGCTGGCGTGGGACATAGTGCCTGGCCCAGGCGCCGTCGCCGCGATGGGTCATGGCCACCAATTGACCGGGTCGCGCATTGCGAAGGCTTTCCAGCGCGGCGTCCAGGGTTTCGGCTTCCGGCCCCGGCGGGATTTCGCCCACCGAGTGGAAGATGTTACCCACCGGCGACGATCCGAACACCTTGGCATGATGATACAGGGTCGGGTGCACGGGCCCGTAATCCCAGGCCTCGAAACGGCCGTCCACAAGAGGCACGCCGTGCGGGCCGAGATGCACCATGTGGGCAATGTAGAGAATCTTATTGAACTGCAGGTTGGACAAGGACCAGCCGGAACCGCGTCAGAGGCGCTTGGCCGCCGCCAGCACGGGAACGCTCATGCCCTTGACCTCCTCACGCGTGACGTCCTTACCGGTGACCACCTCTGAACAGGACTCCCGCTGCTTGAGCAGGATGTTGCCGTATCATACCTCATGGTCAAGCCTTTGGCACGCAAGCGGCCGGCAGGGAGATCGGCCGGACGAACAAGACGGCTTTGCGGGCGGGAGCATGGACCACGACACTGCATGGCGGTGGGTACTGGATTGGGGCGTGGTGCGCGATGACCTCATCGTCGGCGCCTGCCCGATGGCGCCGGAGGACATCGACACCATCCGGCGCGGTACCGACGCCACCGCCATCCTTTCCGTGCAGACCGACCTGTGTCGTGGCGCCTTCGCCATCGATTACCCGGCCCACGTTCGGCGCGCCCGCGCGCTGGGCTTGGTGCCCGTCAACGTGCCGATGCGGGACTTCGATCCGCCGGACCAGCGCCGGCGGCTGCCGGATGCGGTGGCGGCATTGGCGCGCCTACTCAGCCTCGGTCATCGCGTCTATGTCCATTGCACCGCCGGCATCAACCGGTCGCCCCTGACCATTCTGGCCTACCTCAGCTTCGTGGAGCGGTGGTCCACCGATGACGCCCTGGCAGCGATCCTGGCGGCGCGCCCCGGTGCGGAGCCGTACTGGGAAGCCTACCACGGCGCCCGGGCGGACCTGGTGGACGCGCACCGGGAGGCCATCGCCATGATGGCGTGGTCGTTGTCTCCGGAACAGCCGGAGCGCACGGCCGAGGCCAACTGGTACGACGCCGAGCAACGCGTTATCGCCGCGGTGCTGAGCGGCCGGGACGTCGCCCCCCGGCGCCGGCATGATCCCCATCGGTCGTGACGGCCGAAGCGGCGTGTGCCTTGCGTGCATTGTGCACATTTATGGGCCGAAAAATCCGATCCGGATGCGATTTGATCCGGCTTTTTCAGGTCACCCGTTCGACAACATAAGATAAAGGGAAGCCAGGGTCCGGCGGGCGCCACCCGAGTCGGAAGGTCAGCGGCGTTCGATATCCAGCCCCAGGTCCAGGGTTCTGGCGCTGTGGGTCAGCCAGCCGACG
>REEP01000096.1 GCA_007695045.1 Rhodospirillales bacterium
CCCGGTCAAGGTCCAGTTCGATCCCGAGGCCGCCCTTGGACGCCATCTCGAACGAGGACGAGGTGAGACCGGCCGCGCCCATGTCCTGGATGGCGACGATGACGTCCGTCGCCATCAACTCGAGACAGGCCTCGATCAGCAGCTTCTCGGTGAACGGATCCCCGACCTGAACGGTGGGGCGCTTCTCCTCGGTATCGTCCGAGAACTCGGCCGAAGCCATGGTGGCGCCGTGGATACCGTCCCGGCCGGTCTTGGACCCGACATAGACCACCGGAGCGCCCACCCCGGCGGCGGCGGAATAGAAGATACGGTCGGCCGGGGCCACGCCCACGGTCATGGCGTTGACCAGGATGTTGCCGTCATATCCCGGGTGGAATGTGCACTCGCCCCCGACGGTGGGCACGCCGACGCAGTTGCCGTAGCCGCCGATGCCGGCCACCACGCCGGCCACCAGGTGCCGCGTCTTGGGGTGGTCGGGGCTGCCGAAGCGCAAGGCATTCAGGTTGGCGACGGGGCGCGCCCCCATGGTGAACACATCGCGAAGGATGCCGCCGACGCCGGTGGCGGCACCCTGGTACGGCTCGATGTAGGAGGGGTGGTTATGGCTCTCCATCTTGAAGATGGCGGCAAGGCCATCGCCGATATCCACCACGCCCGCATTCTCGCCCGGACCGCAGATGACCCAGGGGGCGGTGGTCGGCAGCAGACGGAGCCAGCGCTTGGACGACTTGTAGGAGCAATGCTCGCTCCACATCACCGAGAAGACGCCGAGTTCGGTCAGGTTCGGCGCCCGCCCGAGGATGGTGAGAACACGCTGGTACTCCTCGGGTGTGAGGCCGTGTTCGGCCACCAGTTCCGGCGTCACCGCTGCGGCATCGTTCATGCCAGCACCGTCAGCAGAGACTGGAACAGGATCCGGCCGTCGGTGCCGCCGAGCCGCGCGTCCGCGGCCCGTTCCGGATGCGGCATCATGCCGAGCACCGTACCGCGATCATCGACGATGCCGGCGATGGACCGCACGGAGCCGTTGGGGTTATCGGCCTCGTCCACAGTGCCCGCAGCATCGCAGTAGCGGAATGCGATCCGACCGTCGGCCTCCAGCCGGTCGAGCGTGGCGGGATCGGCGAAATAGTTGCCGTCATTGTGGGCGATGGGCATTCGCACCACCTGCCCCGGCCGGTAGCCTCGGGTGAACGCCGTTTCGGTATTGTCCACGCGCAGCCATACATCTCGGCACAGAAAGCGGAGCCCGGCGTTGCGCATCAGCACGCCCGGCAACATGCCCGCCTCGCACAACACCTGAAAGCCGTTGCAGATGCCGAGGATGGGTACGCCATGGGCAGCGCGGGCCGTAACCTCGCGGATCACCGGTGAATGGGCCGCCATGGCACCGGCGCGAAGATAGTCGCCGTAGGAAAAGCCGCCGGGGATGACGATCAGGTCCAGCGGCGGCATCTCCGTCTCACGGTGCCACAGCATCAACGGCGCCCGGCCGGTGGCCTGGGTCAGCGCCACCGCGACATCGCGGTCGCAGTTGGAGCCAGGGAAGACGATCACCGCGGTCTGCATGAAATGGGGGCCCGCTGCTGGGGTCAGTCGACGATATCGATGGCGTAGTCTTCGATGACGGTGTTGGCGAGCAGTTGCCGGCACATGGCATCAACCCGGGCATGCGCGCCACCAGGATTCTGATCGCCGAGATCGATCTCGATGAACTTGCCCTGGCGAACGCCGCGCACGCCGCTGAAGCCGAGCGACTCCAGCGCGTGTGCGACCGCTTTGCCCTGCGGGTCGAGCACCCCCGTCTTGAGGGTCACGTGGACCTTCGCCTTCATGATTGCTGCCCCCTCCGAACCCGACGCCGTCGGCTCTACTGTAAGGTTTCGGGCCCCCGGGGATCGGCGGGCCCGCTCTCCGGCAGGATGCCGAGCCGCCGCGCCAGTTCCTGGTACACCCGGGTGAGCGCCGCCTGGTCGCCGCGGCAGGCTTCCGCATCCAGGCGCCGGCCGGAGCGCAGATCGTTGAGCCGGCAGGTCTCCGGCCCGATCTCGTCGGCCAGGAGGATGCGCATCTGGTCTTCTTCCCAAAGCCGACCGAAGGCAACCTTGACATCGTAGAGGCGGATGCCGGCGCCCAGGAACAGGCCGGTGAGGAAGTCGTTGATCCGGAGTGCCAGCGCCATCATCTCGTCCAGGTCCGGCGGGCTCGCCCAGCCGAACGCGGTGATGTGCTCCTCCGAAACCATCGGGTCCTTGAGCTCATCGGACCGGTAATAGTATTCGACGATCGAGCGCGGCAGAACGGTGCCCTCGGTCATGCCGAAACGGCGCGCAAACGATCCGGCCGCAACGCTCCGCACCATTACCTGCAACGGGATCATCTCCACCTCGCGCACCAGCTGCTCGCGCATGTTGAGCCGGCGCACGAAATGGGTCGGAACCCCAATCTCCCCGAGCTTGCGCATGAGGAACTCGGAGATGCGGTTGTTCAGCACACCCTTGCCGGTGATGACGATGCGCCGCTGGGTGGAGGCTGCCGGGGTATCGTCCTTGAAATACTGTACCAGGGTTCCGGGCTCGGGTCCCTCGAACAGGATCTTCGCCCTTCCCTCGGAGATTTGCCTGCGTCGGGCCATGGAGGTTGACCTGAGGATGGAACACAACGGTTAAGGCTCAAACGAGCCTAGCCGCTGTGATATAGCAAGTATCCCCGGCCAACTCAATCGCGCGGGCCTCCGGGCCGCGGCATCGCCGGGGCGGCACGGCCTTGGCGCCGCTCTGTGGTCAGCCGTGTCACAGGCTGCGGCTCACGGTCGATCCTGAACGCTGATCTCGCCAATCACCTGCGCCACCACGGGAATGCCCTCGATCTCCGTCGGCAACCCCGCAAGGTCTGCGCTCGACCGCACACCGATCACGATCGCAGGCCGACCCGACACGTCGATACCCTCACCCGTCATCGTCACCCCCGCCCGGGCGAACAGAGCATCCTGATGGCGGGCCAGAACCTCGGCCACGTCAGAGGCGGAATTTTCTGCGCCTTCTTCGGGCGGTTGCCTTGCCGGCTCACCCCGTCCCGTCTCCTGTTCGGCCACGAGCTGTTCGATGCTCGGCACCTGGAAATGGGCATCACCATCCTGCATGGTCCGATTCCTTATCCGACCGGCGGCGGGAGGGGGCTCCCCTCCCGCCGCACAGGGATCCTGCGAACAACGTTTTCAGGTGTAGAGACGGATATCAAGAGCCGCCAGAACCCGTGTCATGCGGTTGGCAAAGGTGGTGCCGCCGCCGCCCGCGAACAGGAGTCCGACCGGCCGCAGACCGGAAGCCCACTGCCAGATCACCGAACCCGAGTCACCGCCCGCGCTGAAGTTGCCGCTGGCCGCCCGAACCGCGAACTGGTCGCGGAAATGCGCGACCTTGCCGCCGCCGAAGTTGACATTGATCGCGACGTTCACGGCGGTGACCCGCCCCTGCGTCAGTTGCGTGGTCCGGCCGGTCTTGCCGACGAGCATGCCCACCTGCGGTGACACCGGCGCGCTGCCGATCCGGAAAAACCGCCGCTGTCCGCCACTCAGATAGATCAATTCCCGTCGCACCCGGTCGGGCCACGCCCATCCGGTGGCACAATCCACATAGTTGACAGCGCCCGAGAAGTTAATGGGTATGAACCGTTCCAAAATGGCGATCTGATGAGTCGGGCATCGTCCGCCGTCGTAGGGTCCGGGTTGCGTGATACAATCCCCGAGTCGGGCGCTGTTGCTGTTGGCCAGGACGTGATTGTTGCTGAGAACCATGAGCCGAGAGCTTCGCGGCGGCCGCAAGCCGATGCTCAAGCAGCCCAGCGTACCGGCGGTGATCCTGAAGTGACCGACCGAGACCCCGCCCGGCGCCGGCCGGATCCAGAAGCGGTGGGGCTGGGCATCGATCGAACCCACCGGCGCCTGGATCACCGGTGCCGCCGTTAACGCGCGGGTCCCGGCCGCGCTGGCGATCTCCGCACTGAGGGTCGAGGAGTCCTGTCGCTCTACGGTGAACACCACCAATGCCGGTTGACCGGGCGCGACGTTCTCGGCCAGCCCCGACGCGATGTCCTCGGCGTCGGCCATGGCAAAGCCGACACCGTTGATGTTGCCCGTCTCCGCACCGAGTGCGGCAACGTCGGCCGCCGCGACGGCGCTCGTCGCCAGCTTGCCTTCCAGTTCACTCTTGAGTGCGACCAAGTCCTCCGGAAGCTCGGCGGCGAAGGCCTGAGCTTCCTGATCGTCGATCTCCAAACCAAGCGCATCCTCTGAGGGAGCCTCAAACTCGCCGTCGCCGCCTGTTGCTGAACCGGTGCCTTGTCCCTCGCCGGGGGCGGTGAATTGCGGATCGTCTTGAGAACCGACCATGATGAATCCTCCTTTGTCGAGCCAATTCGTGCCAGACCGAGTGACACGCGGATCGTGGTTCCCGAAAACAATCGAATTGTATCACGAAATACGGTGTCCTACAATACTTACCAATTACTGGCAGTAGGTGCCATTTTATCTTTTCAGATGTGGGTTTTTGGCACAATTTCGTGGAGCCGATGCAAACTTCAATTGCTCTCGGCTTTCGAAGCAGGCCAACGCGCGGGTGACAGTTGCCCTCAGCCAAAGACGCGGACGCCGGCCGCTTCCACAGCCCACGTGACGCTCAAGCGTTGCGGTAATGTCAGGCCCGATATTGGGATGCTTGAGTCCGGCTTACCGGAATGGCAGATGCCGCCACGCGACGGCCCCGCCGCCGTGGCTCTCGGGAGATGCTGCCAAATGCCCGGCCGCGCTCTGTGTCATGGATGCCTCCTCCATAACGGTACCGCCCCCAGCGTCAGACCACCCGAATGGAGGGAGTGTACCCCTTTATGGGGTTATGTTCAAGCAGGCGCCTAGTATCTGGCGACGATATTCGCGCTCCGCGTCAAATCGTCAGCCACAAGCTTCTGCAATCTTGGGGCTCGCCTTGCAGAATTTTCTTGTTGTGGCACGCTCGCAACGCCCGTCTCGAAGGGAACCGCGCGCGTAAGCGCCTCCAGTCCCTCACCAGCGTCCGAAATTCGCACCCCGACGCCGCCACGGCGGCCCGGCGCTGAACGGTGAGGTCAGGCGGTGCAACGCCGCTCCGGCCTTGGCCTGCAGGCTCGGGATCACCATGGCATCGTCGATCCGCCGCTCCAGGAAGCGCCAGCTCTCCGCTCGATCCTCCGACTCGTCGTCCAGCCAGTACAGCACCGTGGCCGCGTAGATCGGTATCAGCGTCGCCCGCTTGGTATAGAAGCTGAAGTCCGTGGCGGTGTCGCCGACGGCGTACCAGATCGCATCGACGGTGGCATAAGTGCAGCGGGCCCCAGTGGCCATATTGGGCGGTAGAGAAAGAAAGGTGAGCGTGCGCCGCACCGCTTCCCGCCACGGCTCATTGACGGCAATCCGGGTCCTGACGGCGGTGATCATGCGCTCGCGGAAGCGCAGCCTCGCGGGCTCGACCTCTGCCATGGTGGCGAGCATCTGCCGGTCGTCACGTTCGGACCAGCACCGGATGGCGTCCAAGGCACCACCGGGGCAGGCGACCCGCGCCATCTCCGCCGGCTGACCGGCGTCGGCCGCGCCCCGGGCCAGGGTCCGCTCGGTCCAGCCGTCGAAGGCCACATGCGGCAGGGCTGCCGCCAGGATTTGTTCACGGAATTCTGCGGTGTCGCTGTCCATGGTCATCCCTCCCGTCGTTTGCAGTGGTCACGTCCCGCGTGCTTCATCATGGCCTCGTCAGGCATCGGCCTTGGCCGGAGTCACGGCCCCGGCCCGGTTCGGTGCCGACGGAACCCATCGCGCCATTTCCTCGGTGAAGCCCAGCAAAGACAGGTCGCTCATGCGCATGGGATAGAGCACGCCGTCCAGGTGGTCGCATTCATGCTGCACCACCCGGGCATGGAAGCCCGCGGCTTCCCGCTCCAGCCGGCCGCCGTCAGGGGTGTCGGCCCGATAGCGGAGGCGGCGGAATCGCGGCACCATGCCCGCCAGCCCGGGCACCGACAGACAGGCTTCCAGGCCCATCTCGGTGGCGGCGTCCAGCACCTCGATTTGCGGGTTGACCAGAACCGTGAACGGCACCGGGCCGTCCGGCGCATCATCTCCGGCTTCCGGGTCGCCGGCGCGCGCCGCAGGTACGCTGAAGATCACCACGCGCAGCGGCACATGAACCTGTGGGGCTGCCAGCCCGATGCCGCCGATATCCCGCAAGGTCTCCTGCATGTCGGCGATCAGCCGCGCGATCTCCGGCGCGCGCGGATCCGCAATGGGATCGGCGCGACGGCGCAGGACCGGGTGACCCATCCGGGCAATTTTGAGGATTGCCATGGCACGCTCCTGCCATTCCTGATTGCCACGATGCCTTTACGCTAATGTCATGCCAAGACCATGGCGCGACAAGCCTTCACAACGCCGGGCGACCATGCTAAACACGCGTCTCTTGGCGTTGTCGTGCCTGTCTCCCTCTTTAACTGAAAGCGAGTGAAGCATCGTGCTGGTGGTCGTCCGCGACAATAACGTTGATCAAGCCTTGAAAGCGCTGAAAAAGAAAATGCAGCGGGAGGGGATCTTCCGCGAAATGAAGCGCCGGCGATCTTACGAGAAACCATCGGAGCGGCGCGCCCGCGAAAAGGCGGAAGCCGTGCGCCGCGCCCGCAAGCTGGAACGCAAGCGGGTCGAACGCGAAGGGTTCTGAAGCCCTCGTCAGCGGCCGCCTTGCGGCCCTCGTTCTAGCGGCCAGCCCATCCATCTGCAGACCATGGCACGGAGCATCCGGGTCGGGATAGCCACACCGGCCGTCCGCCGCTGGCGGGCCGGCGGCCCGCGGGTGGGGGTACCATGCTACCGCAGGGGATGTGTGCGCGGGTCACGCCGATCGGCGGCGTTGATCGCTCAAATCTTCTGATTTTCAATGGCGCTAACGTGCGTCGAAACAGTTTTCCAGCCGGTTTCGGCCGCCTGCGCCGGTTGTGGGTCTGCGACCGTCCTCAGGCCGGCCGACAAAGGACAGGCTGCGCAGGCGCGTCGCCACCCCGTCTCGGCATTGGCCCAGGTGGCCGACGCGCATGTTCATGACACGGACGCGGCGTCGGCTACTGTCTGCGGATGGCCGAGGCGATGTCGCGGCTGAGCTCGGCCAGGGTGTCGCTCATGGCGGCGACGATGGCGGCGTAGTCGGCGGCCGGGGCGGGGCGGCGGTAGGTGGCGCGCTCCATGGCGAGCGCGGTGCGGCCGTCGCCGCTCAGGAGCTGCCAGCGGGCGGCCAGGGTGACCAGCCCCTCGGCGTCCCGTTCGAACTGGGACATTTCCACCGCCACCTGAAAATCCGGCCGCACCGGCCCGCGAAACGGCAGCGCGACCACCCCGTCGGAAGGGATCTGCGCGGTCAGGTTCTCCACCAGGGTCGCCGTCGCGGTATCCCGCAGGGTGCCCCGCCACTGGTCCAGATCGGCCAAGCGGAGCTCGTTGGCGCCGGTGCGGGTGACGATGCGGGGAGTGTCCAGGTATTCCGGCAACACCACCCTTGACACGCCCACCATGACCGGACGCGGTGATGCCGCCACCGGTTCGGCTGCGGCGGCGCTCAGCACATAGAAGCGGATGGGCGGCGGCTCCTGCGCGAAGGGCAGGGTGCATCCGGTCAGGATCATCATGACGGCCGCCAGCAGCAGCAGAGGGCGGAGCACGTGACGGTGGGGCATGCGCTAGCGTCCTCCCCCGGTGCGGCCCCAGATCAGGGCCCCTGGGTTCTGCTCCAGGGTATCCGCCAGCACCCGGAGCGAGCGGGCCGCCGAACCGGCCTCCCGCAGCGCGTCGGAAAGCTGGAAGTACAGCAGCGAGCCGGGATGGATCACGTCGTCCGCGGTCTCCAGCACCTGGGTGGCGCGGGCGATCGCCGTCTCCGCGCCGCTGATCACCGGCCTCACTGTCGCGAGCATCTGCCGCGCATCCTGGGCGGCGAGCCTGCCCTCGTCGGCGGCCGCTTGAACGGACCGCAGGGCATCCGTCGCCCCCTGGCTCATGGGATCAATGTGGCCGGCGACCTTTGCCACCACCAAACGCATCTCCCCCAGCATGGTGTTGGCGTTGGTGATGGCCTCTGCCAACTCCGGATCGGTCACCAGGGCGCGGACCCCGTCCAGCGAGTCCTTGACCGCGACCACCAGGGCGTCGGTGTCCAGGTCGGCGAAGTTGCGCACCGCCTTCTCGAAGGCTTGGCGCACCTCCTGCATCTGCGAGGGAATGGCGGGGATCTCCTTGCGGCCGTCGGGCAGCTCCAGGGTCTCCGGATCGGCCGCCACCAGCCGGCGCGGCGAATCCGGCGGCTGCATCACCAGATTGACCACGAGCGACCCGGTGATCAGGCTGCCGAGGCCGAGCTGCGCCCGCATGCCGCGCTCCACCAGCCCGTCCACGATCCGGCGTGGCGGTAAGGTCTGCAACGATTCGTCGGTCACCGGATCGGTCACCCCGAGCCGATCGATGAAGAAATCGAACTCCACCGGGATAAGCACTTGGTCCGCCACGAGGTCGTAGCGAAGCTCGATCCGCTTGACGTTGCCGACGGTGACGCCGCTGAACACCACCGGTGCCCCGACGCTGAGGCCGGCGACGGACTCTTCAAAATACACCACCACCGGTGCGGAGCGGGCGAAGAACCGGCCGGTGCCGAACACCGCGACGGCCGCGATGGCGAGCACGACCGCGCCGACCACGAAGGC
>REEP01000130.1 GCA_007695045.1 Rhodospirillales bacterium
TCATGGTGGCTCCCTCCGTTTGGTCGTTGGATGCGCTCAACACCCAACATATCCAAACCCGGGCGCCACCACCCACTCCATATTGTGCGAAAAATACGATACGTTATCCGACTTGAAGCCACGGCTACCTCAAGGCTGGATGATGGCCACGGGAAACCCAGCGGATCGATGCCAAACTTATAAAGTTGCTTCCGTTGGCTGAATCGAACCACCAAGTCAAGATCCGATTGGATCGACCGATTTAACGCTCGGGGCGCAAGCGTCCGATCCGATCCACCAGAACTTGGGCCATCGCTTCCATGGTTCGCCCGCAAGCCTGGGTTACCGCCCGCTGGCCCCTTCGGTCCTGCGCCGCCTCAGTTCGCTGACGCGCCTGCCGCAGATAACGGCAACACGCGGCACCGCCCAAAACTCTTGCCGCATTGTTGCAACATCCACATCGAAATCTGACGCGTGACGGGAACCCTATAAGAACCAGTCCGCTCGATAGCCGATGTCCATGCTTTAATCATTGGTGAAGCCTGTGCCAGAAACGTGCGTTCACGACAGACTTTCCATAAACAAATTGTTTTCTTCGTGCTCAATAGCATAACCGTTGATCGACCTCAAATCAACTTCCGTGCCTGTCAGAAACACGCAGTTCTTTAACAGGCGCACGAGCAGTGCATTGTTAAAGAAAGACGCTGGCTTGCTAAAGACACTGTTTGTAACATATATTTCTGATGTGCCGCCCACCCCTGGCTCTCCAAACCATGCAAAGACATTGCCGGCATCGTCCTTAAAATTGTCAACATATGCAGAAATGTTGACTAAGCGGAACGGTTGCGGTGAGTTAGCAGAGTTTGTGCCTGAAAGGCAACAACCCGAAATATAGGCACGCGTTACTCCAACCCCTGCACCCAACGTCTGCAACACTTGCGCATGCCAGTTTTCAAACGTGCAGCTAGTTACAAATATCCTTTTTGCCGCCCTGGCTTCAATTAGTACATCCTTAAAACTGCAGTTGTTAAATCGAACAGTTGATACCCAAACTGGATGACCCGCGTAAGTGCGTGTAAATACTGAGCCATCACCGTTTACAAATCCACCAAATGTACAGTTGTTATATTCGATCCAATACCTAATTGGCCATAACCCCTCATATTCTGGCAATATACCTGAGGTATTGTTACCAATTGCACAAATCGTAGTCCCCTCATACGCATTAAATACAGCGCCTGTCACTTTAGTAAACTTCATTCTCTTGTGGGGGACTGCCCCTTCGAGACCAGTGCCAATATAAGAACCTCCGTTGATGATGGTTTCCGAAGCATACAATCCTACACATCGTTTTCCTTCGGCAACACAGCCATCCATAATAATACGGGACACGCGAGGGTGACTGTTAAAGCCCCGTGTGTCAGAGAATGAGGAACAACCAATATATTGAACATCCCGGGCGCCGGCCGCCTCGAATGAGTTCCAGCCGCGGCCTCCGTGACAACCAATAACTACCGAATAACACGTCTCCGCGTGAAATATGCCGTAGCCATAACCGCTATTCCACGACGTGCCATCTGGCTCAACCGTACCTGTGTACATGACACAGCAATTTTTGATTCTATCATGGGCGCAACCAGATATATAAATGTTGCCAAAGGTTGCATTAACGACTGTTACATCATCTACACGCAAGCGCAGCATGCCACTAAACGACAAACCGTATTGGTTAATATTCTGACAGTCAAAATATCCCCCACGCCAAAAATTGTCTTTGGATAGCGGCTTTGTTCGAGCGTGAATGACGCCAGTGCCACCAACCTCCGTACTTCCCGCGCTTGTTATTGACTGGATTGCTGGAGCATCAAGCCATATTTTACTGTCATCGGCATCAACAGCACGAATAAGATGTACCTCTGCCAGCCGGTCTGACCATGTAGAGGTGATTGTTCCCCCTATCCAAGCCTCGTCACTATAAATTTGTATAAGCATATCTTTGTCAACGCCAACCATGGACTCTAGGGTTGTCGTCATGCCGTCTTCGAGTATGTCTGATGTCAGCGTTGTATTGATATATTTCCCGCCCCCCGAAAGAAAAATAGCCCCCATATTGCCCTGATACGGCACAAAATTTGCACCATCGGCAACCACGCCAGTTCGGTCACGCATGGTTTTTGAAACGTTTACATCTAGCGGCCAAGTGCCGGGAGGGATGACCAGCGTCCCGAACGCGCCATCGTACATGGCCTGAAGCGCGGCGCCGATCGCCGTCGATGCCGGCTGGCCTTCCTGCGCACCGAACCAGCGGACGTCGCCGGGGCCGTTGATCTGCCGCAGCCACCGGCCCGTTCCGCCGCCGTCGGCCTCGAAGATCGTGCCGCCGTCGGGCGTTGCCGTCGATGCCGCATCCCAACGGAAGACGCCGCCACCGCCGTCGCCGGGGGTGGCGTAGCCCTCGACGTAGATGGGGACACCTGTGGAGCGCTGCGCGGAGCGGCGGAGCTCGGCGATGTTTTTCACCGACCGCATGCCGCGCATCGCCAAGTCGTCCACGTCCTTGGCCGTTGCCGTCTTGGTGGTGGTCACCGCGCCGGTGGCGGTGAAGCCGAGGAGGAAGTCGCGGCGATCCACGGCGGACGGCAGCTCCAGGCTGATGGACGTATCGTCGGTAGCGGGTGCAACTATAGCACGGTTGGTGCCGGGGGCAATTTGCTGGATCTCCGCCTCCAGCGTCTCGAGGGCGCCCGCCACGGTGCTGCCGGCGATGGCGGAGTCGTTCCGGATCTGGGAGGCCACGTAGTCGCCGGCCTGGGCGGCGACGGCGCCGGTGCGGCCGAAGACCGTCGACACGGTGTTGGCCTGGGCGCCGGCTTCGATGCCGTTCAGCTTGGACTTGTCGGCCGCGGTCATGAAGCCGGCGGTGCTGGTGGTCGCCGCCGCGTGCAGCGTGCCGCCGCCGCGTGATCCGTGGGCGGCGTTGGAGCCGAGGCTGCCGCCCATGTTCGCGAGGTTGAGACCGGCCTCGTTGACGTCGATGCTGATCTCGTTGCCGTCGGCGTCGAGGCCGGTCGACACCCGGTTGGAGCCGGCCTTGATGCCGCGAAACTCCAGGTTGCTGCCGGACTTCTGCTTGAACACGCCGGTGCCGGCGACGTTGACGTTGCTCGCCGTGTTGACCTCGCCCCCTGCCGGCTGGTCGCGCCACGCCATGTCATGGCTGGCGCCGCTGGCCTTGGCCAGTACTTGGCCGGCATTGCCGCCGGTGGGCACGAGGCCGGGATGGCCATGATTGGCGGCCGCGTAAGTGCCGTCGTGGTGGTGATCGGAGCGCGCCGCCGTGCCGGCCGTGCCGTTGCCGGCGAGGGTCATGTACTTGTTGGCGGCGCCTTCGGCCACGTCGTCGGTCGATTTCGCTTTGAGCCAACCGTCGGCGCGGGTGGCATTCAGATACTGCGCGTGATCGTCGGCATCGAGGCCGGTCAGCGCGCCGTGATCGCTGATGCCGTCATCACCGCTCATCGTCGTCGGCTTCCACGCCGCGGCGCCGCGGGCGGCGTCGACGCAGACGAACTCCTGGTCGGTCGCGATGTTGATCCAGCGGGATCCCACCGCGTAGCCGGCGTCGAGATCGTCGGTCGGCGTCGGGTCGCTGGTGGCGTCGAGCCTGCCCTTGAGGTCGGCCACATGGCCGAGGCCGATCTGGGCCTTGGTGACGCCGTGCGGATTGCCGGTGTCGGCGGCATGGGCGGCAGCCTCGGCCAGGCGGGCGGCCTCGGCCTCGGTGAAGTGACGGTTGGTCTTGCCCTCGGCGATGGCGTCGAGGGACTTGCTGGCCAGCCACCCGTCGGCGCGGGATGCATTCAGGTACTGCGGGTGATCGTCGGCATCAAGGCCGGTCAGCGCACCGTGATCGCTGACGGTGTCGCCGCCGCGCTCGGTGGCGGCCCGGGCCGTGACGTTGCCGTCGGCATCGAAGGCGAGCAGCTTGTCGGCGCGATCGGCCTTGGCGGGAAGTTCGAGATCGGCGTTGCCGTCGGTGGCCCGCAGGCGCAGGCTGCGGGTGACGGCGCTTGCCACTTGCTGCAGCATCGCCGTCTGACGATCGGCTTCGTCGTTGTGCTCCAGGCCAGACACGCTCCGGTTGTCGCGGAGGTCGTAGGTTCGGTCAATGGTCAAGCGCCGCCGCAGGGTGACGACGGTCCCGGCCAGTGGCGGGCTGGCGACGGGAAAGGTGACGGTCCCGCCGTTGCTGTTGCCCGCTCCCGCCACCTGGTAGCCGCCGGCGGGGACCAGGTCGTCACCCTGAAACACCTCCAGGTCTTCGGCATTGAAAATCGGGAAGGGAAAGTCGAAATGGGTCTGCGATCCGGTCGCGGTGTGCTGGATCCGCGGGTCAATATCACCGATCTGGATATGGCTGCTCACGGCAAATCTCCGAAATACCTGAAGGACAGGCGGGCACGGTGGCCCCGTGTTCGCGCAACGTTCCGTCGGTATATGCCCCCAGAATCAGCGAAGGCAAGGACTAGCGTCCTAATTCGGCCGCGCCGGTCAGGACGGGCGCCCGGCCGCGCCGCGTGTGCGTTCATGCTTGACGACCAACGCGGCTTCATCCCATGAAGGGGCCTGTAGCGCGTCAACCATGTTGACCGCCGGCCAACTTGGTTGTCGCCGACCAGGGGGAACGACGAGCGCCACCGCGACGCCGTTGTCGTCGATGACGCCAGAGCGAACATCCCGGGTGGAGCATTCGCGCATGCCCCGGCTGTAATCGGTGCCGCTCGCCTCCAGACCGGCGATGCCCTCTGTGCCATTGAACGTGAGACAGTTCCCCCCGGAATTTAGACTTGGGGGCGCAGGAGGACGATGTCGTTCCGGTTGACACGCCGAGCAAGCGGCGATCGCCTGCGAGGCCTTTCGCCGCTACGGCAAAGGCCGCCACCCGGCCAACCTCAACTTCGGCGACGTTGTACGCCCATGCATTGGCGAAGACCACGGGGGAGCCGCTCCTGTTCAAGGGCGACGACGTCAGCCGCATCGACGTCCCGTCCGCCGCTGCGCACCGATAGCGAGGCAGTCGGCAGCGCGCTCGAATCCGGGCCAGCGGTTCCGCTCAGGCCGAGGCTTGACCCTCGACCTCAACAGACGGGGTCCGAATCGGCGGCTCTCGCCGGCGTCACCGGCGGCAGCCTGACCTTCTTCAGCGACCTGGAGCGCGTCCGGCCAATCCACGAGGATGGCTGCGCCGCCTGGAATGCCCTCGCCGCCGAGCCGGACCGCCTGTGCTCCCTCGGCGCCTATCGTTGGATCACGAAGGTCAGCCATGGACTCGCTGGCTTGGCAAGCTCCTCTCGCTGACCTTTCGCGAAAACGCCGTTCATGGTCGCGGTCTCCCTGACCCCTTGCTGACCTCGTTCAAGCGCTACTGCGTGCCGAGGTAGAGGGTGCGGGAAGCCACGACCTTCACGCGGATGGTCCGGCCGAAAAGGAGGCCACGGGCGCGCTCTACAAGCGCCTCCAGCGGCGGCAGGTCTCCGTCGCCCCAGAGGAGGAGGTTGACCGTTCCGTCCGCCGTTTCGGAATCGACCGACATGAGCCGGTATCCGGACCCGTCGAGCCATTCCTGGCCAAGCGCGTACGTTCGCGCGGCGATCTTGTTGGTGACAATCAGGTGGTAGCTTGTCAGTTAGAGTGGAATGACGATGAGGAGGCCGGCCGCGCAGGCGATCGCCACGGCCCGGCGCCGTGCCCCCGGGTTGAAGGGCGACAACGCGGCCTTCGGGAACCCCATCACGCCGAAAACAAGCGCGCCGGTGAGCAGGATGGCCACGTAGTTCGTTCCGAAGAGCAGCAGGCTGCCGGTGGCCAGGCGGAATTCGCCAAGAGCGAACAGAATCCCCGCATTGGCCAGCGGTGGCACCAACGACACCGCGATTGCGACGCCCGGCAGCGTGTCAGAAACGTCCTTGCGCGACAGCGCGAAGGCGCCCGCCAAGCCCGTGGCGAGCGCCGCCATCAGGTCGAGCAGATGCGGCGACGTCCGGATCATGATCTGGTGGATTGCCTCCGGATTGGTGACCCGCGCGATGTCAACCGGCGCCGAACCGTGACCCCCTTTCGGCTTGCAATATTGACCCCCTGGCTGCGTAGGGTTGTTGTGGCCCTGGCATGAGGTGCCGGCGGGTCGTCCAGGTAGTCCACAGGAGGGACCCGCGCGGGCCGGAGCGCCCTCCGCGCGGCTGGCGGAGGCCCGCGCGCGGGAGGTGCCTGTGGACCCACCTGAACGACCGAGGCTCGGTGTCAGCTGCGGGTCTTCAGCCGCCAGCTCTCGTTGCCGGTCTCGAGAATGTCACAGTGATGGGTCAGGCGGTCGAGGAGCGCGGTGGTCATCTTCGCGTCGCCGAAGACGGACGGCCAGTCGGCGAAGGCGAGGTTGGTGGTGACCACGATGGCGGTGCGCTCGTAGAGCCGGTTGATCAGGTGGAACAGCAACTGGCCGCCGCTCTGGGGAAACGGGAGGTAGCCGAGTTCGTCGAGCACCACGAGGTCGACACGGCACAACTGTTCGGTCAACTTGCCGGCTCGCCCCTCGCGGGCCTCGGCCTCCAGGCGGTTAACCAAGTCGACGACGTCGAAGAAGCGGCCGCGGGCGCCGTTGCGGATGCAGTTCACCGCGATGGCGATCGCCAAGTGGGATTTCCCGCTGCCGGTGCCGCCGACCAGGACCACGTTGCGGGGCGGCGCCAGCAGGTTGCCGCCGTGGAGGTCGCGAACCAAGTCGGCATTGACCGGCGAGGCGGAAAAGTCGAAGTCGACCAGTTCCTTCGACAGCGGCAGCTTGGCCGCGGCGAGGCGATAGCGGATGGAGCGGGCCTGCTTCTCGGCCACCTCCGCCTTCAGGAGATCTCCCAGGATCCGCTGAACACCGTGCTCGCGTCGCAGGCCCTCGCGCATCACCTCGTCGAACGCGGCGCGCATGCCGGACAGGTGCAGCCGGCTCATCAAGTCGAGCACCTCATGGCGCTCCACGATTGGCCTCCCCGTCGTGGGTACGAAGCGCATCGTAACGGGCACAGTCGGCAGCCGGCGGCAGCCGGCGGCAGCCGGCGGCAGACGCAGGGGCGGCGCCGTGGGCAGCGGCTCGGGCGGCGCGGTCTGACGACCGCGGGTCAGGTAATTGAGGACCACGGCACTGGTACACGGTCCGCCGGCCAGCGCCTCGGCACAAGCGGCCTCCACCGCCTCGACGCCGACGTCGGCCGCGGCGGCCAGGATCTCCACGAACTGCCGGTCGGCGGCGTCGCCGCAGCCGAGCCGCCGGCGCACCCGGGCGAGCATCGGCGGCAACACCCAGTCCCGGAACGGCGCGCCGTTGCGCAGCGCCCCGGGCTTGCGGACCAGGGCGGGCACGTAATGCCATGGGTCGTAGATTGTGCGATCGCGGCCGAACACTCGACGGTGCTCGGCGACCACCTCGCCGTCGAGCCGCACCTCGATGCGGTCGGCGTACGCCCGCAGCGCCACCGGCCGGTTGGCTGCCCGGGCGGCGACGCTATACCGGTTGCGGTCGAACCGGACCAGGCAGGTCTTCGAGGCCCGCACCTGCACCTCGTGGAAGCCGTCGAACGGCCCACGGTAGGGGATGAGGGCCGCCTTCTCCTCGGCGAAAACCTCGGCAATCGTGCGCTCGGCGACCTCCGGGTGGCGCCGCTCGGCGGCGATCTTCAGGCACCGGTCGGCCAGCCACGCGTTCAACTCGTCGAATGACGCGAAGCGCAGGCGGGGGGTGAACAGCCACTCCCGAACGTTGCCGACTTGGTTCTCGACCTGTCCGCCCGCCATTGGTGCTCGAACCAATGGCGCACCAAGGCGTGCCCCACCCTGCGGCCGGCGAGCACGCCACCGGCTCGACCAGGTGATGGGAGCACATCTGCTCGAAACGTCGGTTGAAGCGCCGCTCCTTGCCGGCGAACACCGCGTCCACCGCCGTGCTCATGTTGTCGTAGATGCCGCGGCAGCAGGTCCCGCCGAAGAAGCGGAACGCCCTCTCGTGGGCGTCAAATACCCTCGACGTATACGTCGAGCCTGGGTTTCGCGCGGGTAGGCCGTGGCCAGGAACATCCGGCTGTGGCACAGCCGAACGTGGGCCACCTTCACCGTCGTCGTCACGCCGTCCAGCACGACGATCTCGTGGCTCCAGTCGAACTGGTAGGCCTCGCCGGGCGCAAACCACAGCGGCACGAAGGCCTGTTCGGCCCCACCGCCCCGCGCAGCCTTCCACCGACGGACGTAACGGCGCACCGCGTCGTATCCGCCCTCGTACCCTTTCTCCTGCAGCAGCGTGACCATCCGGGCCACCGTCAGCCGCTCCCGTCGCCGGCGGCCCTCGTTGGCCTCCAGCATCTCCTCCAGCGCCGTCACCCACGGACCCAGTTGCGGAAGCGGTTGAGTGGCACGCTCGTAGATGAAGGCGGTCTCGTCGCCCCGCACGATCTTGCGCACCGTGTTCCGCGACAGCCCCCGGTTCCGGGCAATCTCCTTGATGCTCTTCTTGTAAACCTCGTGGTCCCGACAAACCCGTGCAATCGTCTCCACAACAAGCATCCCCTGCGCATCCCGATGTCAGTGACATCGGCGAGTGTCTCGCATCCGGCGGGAGAGGGTCACGATTGGACGCCGATTCCGCCGGAACAGGGGTCAAAATTGCACGCCGGTTTCCACCGGTGTTCGCCCAAAGCTGATCCGCCGCCGCCCACAGCCGCTTCGCAACCTCAC
>REEP01000076.1 GCA_007695045.1 Rhodospirillales bacterium
TGGACACCGAGACCTTCGACCAGGTGACCCTGCCGGCGGACGCCATCGGCGAGGATCAGGTGCCGTTCCTCCAGGAAGGGATGGCGGTCACCATCGAATTCCACGAGGAGACGCCGATCAGCGTACAGCTTCCCGACACCGTGGTGTTGGCCATCGTCGAAGCCGATGCCGTGGTGAAGGGGCAGACAGCATCGTCCTCCTACAAGCCGGCGGTGCTCGAGAACGGACTCCGGGTGATGGTGCCGCCGCATGTGGAAGCCGGCACCCGCATCGTCGTCAACACCGCCGACGGCAGTTACGTGGAGCGGGCCAAGGACTGACTTTCCCCCCTCTCCATCCCGCCCTCCCCGCCCCCGATGACCGCGTGCCGCGACTGCCATGCTCTACCGCTCGCCCCTCTTGAACGTCATGACCGCGGCCGCCCAGAAGGCGGCACGCGGCCTGATTCGCGATTTCGGGGAGCTTGAGCACCTGCAGGTGTCCCGCAAGGGGCCGGCGGATTTCGTCAGCAAGGCCGACCGCAAGGCCGAGCGGGTGATCAAGGCGGAGTTGAAGAAGGCCCGCCCGGCCTATGGCCTGCTGATGGAGGAAGGCGGGAGCGAGCCCGGCACCGACATCTCCAACCGCTGGATCGTCGACCCGCTGGACGGCACCACCAACTTCCTGCACGGAATCCCCCACTTCGCCATCTCCATCGCGCTGGAGCGGGACCGCGACCTGTTTGCGGGCGTGGTCTATTCACCCATCCAGGACGAAATGTACGTGGCGGAGAAGGGGCAGGGCGCCTACCTCAACGGCCGGCGGCTCCGGGTTTCCGGCCGGCGGCGGGTGGACGACGCGCTGTTCGCCACCGGCATCCCGTTCCATGGCTTGCCCGACCACGACCGGTTCCAGCGCCAGCTGGGCGCGGTCATGGCAGTTTCCGCCGGCGTGCGGCGGTTCGGGTCCGCCGCCCTCGACCTCGCCTACGTCGCCGCCGGGCGCTACGACGGCTACTGGGAAAACGGGCTCTGCCCCTGGGATGTCGCCGCCGGGATCGTGCTGGTGCGGGAGGCCGGCGGCTTTGTCTCTGACCTCACCGGCGGGCGCGGCATGCTGGAAGGGGCCGGCATCCTGGCCGCCAATGCCGAATTGTTCCAACCGCTGGCCAAGCTGATCAAAGGCGCAATGCCGGCGGCGTAGCGTGATTATGCCGAGCCCAGGACCAGGCCCGGGGGCAACGCTTCGCCGAACAGGGCCGGGCGCTCGCTTTGCTCCACCGGGATGAAATCCCGAACCTTGGCCACCCGTTGCGGCCCCATGCCTGCCTTCTCCAGCCGGGTCGCGATCCGCCCGCGCAGGCCCGACGGCAGGTCCAGGCTGCGGTTGCCGGTCACCCGGGCCGCGCGGAGGAACAGGGTCTGAATCTCGGCCAGGGCCGGATCGCTCCAGTCCAACGGCTGGAATGCCTTGAAGGTCCGCTCCACCAGCTCCGGGGACACCACCGCGTCCGGCCCGGCATAGAGCGGGGTCCGGTTAAGCAGCAACCCCAGAGCGGCGAGATAAGGCGTGGCATGGCGCCCCTGGCTGATCAGGTCCAGGGCGCGGTCGGTGAAGCGGCTGATCAGCTCGGCCTTGGCGTCATGGCTGATCCGCTCCAGCGCCCCCAGCATCTGGACCAGTTCGGGCGGCGCATCGGTGCGCGTGCGCACGGCCTCGATCTCGGCGCTCAGCAGCCGTTCCTGCCGTGCCTTGTCGAGCCCGCCGGCGACCCGCCGCCACAGGATGTGTTCCTGCAGGCGGATGCGCTTGCCGGGGAAACGGAGCCCCTGTTCCCGCACCCGCCACAGGGTGTCGATGCGCGCCTCATCCCCCGGCGCCCCGAAGCCGGGCCGGAGCAGGAAGCCGGCCAGGATCAGCCAGGTCTCCTCGTGCTCCACTGAGATGGCGCGGGCGGGCATGACCGCCTCCAGCGCCGGCCACAGCCGCCGTACCACCACCCAGTTCCAATCCCCCTTGGGCCGACCGAGAGTGCTCTCCAGCATCTTGAAGGCGCGGGCGGCCGTCAACTTGTCCCCCTTGCGCCGGGGCCCAGTGAACAGCGCCTGCAGCCGGTCTGCCGCGGTGTCGAGGGCATCGGGCGCCACATTGGGTTCGGCCGGCGGGGGGGCCGGGGCCACAGCCGCCGTGGGCCCCAGGTCCTCTCGTTCGCTCGCACGAAGGTTGAAGTCCAGCGGCCAAGATCCTGGAATCGCCGGATCGGTGCTGTCGCACGAAAGCTGCAACAAGCCCAGCTCGTTGGTGCGCGCCGTCAGCTCGATCGGGATGACGCGCTCCGTATCCGCGGCAGCGCCATCGGCGACCTTCGCTACCGTCTCCAGCGGCGGCAGCGGCATGAAGTCCCGAGGGTTCCAGTCCACCACGTCACCGGCGCGAACCTTGCGTTGGCGGGTGGAGGTATAGGCCTGCCAGCGCACCGGTCGGTTGACCCGAAGCTTGAGGTCGAGTTCAGTGATCGCGAACGTCTCATCCGGCTGGGCCCCCTCCGGCAGAACGCACACCAGCGCCGGGGCCGCCGGGCGACCTCCCTCCCCTTCCCTCTGGCGGTGCGCGGCGATGAACACGGCCCGCGGCGCATCGGCCTCGATCCGCCGGCCACGGCGGTGCACCAGGCGGCCGAACCGCGCCGCGCCACGGGCCACGGCCAGGTCCGGTTCGGGATTGTCCAGCACCAGAACCGGCGCCCCATCCTGCCAGCGACCGATCTGGTCGGCCAAGCGTGTCCGCAGGCTCGCCGGATACAAGGTGCCGCCGTTGAACAGCACTGCGTCCACACGCGGCCGGTCCCGCAGGAAGTCGGCCAGATGGCGGGTGACGGCGCTGTCGGCGGCGAACGGCAGGCCCCATTCCTTCAGCGCCGCGTGCGCCTTGCGCGGGCGATCGCCGGCCGGGCAGTCGGGGAAAAAGCCGTCGAACAGGATCTCTTCCAGTTCCTGGCGGGTGAGTTGGGCGGAGAGAGAACCCGCCATCAGCCCGGCACCCCGGGATGGCAGCGCCACCGGGAACACCTCGTCGGCTGCACCCTCTTCGGCCAGAGCCCGTTCCTTCAGGTCCCGGGCACGGGCGATCAGAAACTCCCACTGTGCCCCCGACAGGGTCTCGCCAAGCCCGGCGAGCTTCCGTTCCAAGCGGTGGGCGATGGCAAGATCGATGTTGTCGCCACCGAGCAGGATGTGATCGCTGACCGCGACCCGGCGGATCGCAGGCAGGCCCCCGGCGGCGCCTCGGCGGATCTCGAACAGGCTGAAGTCCGAGGTGCCGCCGCCGATATCCACCACCAAAACGTGGTGGGCGTCACTCTCTGTCGCGGGCTCTGTCGCGGGCTCTGTCGCGGGCTCTGTCGCGGGCAGCCGCCGCCACAGGTCTTGCGTAGCGTCGTGGCGCTCCAGCCAGGCGTAGAACGCCGCCTGCGGCTCCTCCAGCAGCCGGACATGGTCGGGAAACCCGGCCTCTTCGGCGGCGCTGAGGGTGAGCTTCTGGGCGATGGCGTCAAATGAGGCCGGTACGGTTACCGTCACGTCCTGGGCATCGAAGCGGAATTCGGTGCCGGCGGCGGCGAAGCGGTCGTCCCAAACGCTCTTGAAATAGTTGAGGATCAGGCCGGCGGCGCGAATCGGGGAGATCTTGCGCTCGGCCGGGATGGCGTCCGACCCCCAGGGCAGGAACGGCGCGGTGCGATCGGCGCCGTGATGGCACAGCCAGGATTTTGCGGAGTGGGCAACCCGGCCGGTGGATTCGCCAGCCCGCCGCCGCGCCAGCCGCCCCACCACCCAGTCACCGCGTCCGGCCTCCCGCCCCTGGAGCTGATCGGCCACCGCATCCTCCGGGAGATAGAGGAAGGACGGCAGGCTCGACGCCTCGCAGAGATTGCCGAACGACTCCCACTGCGGAATCGGCAGTACGTCGGACGGGGCATCGCCCTCGATCGGCAGATAGGCCAAGGCGGAATTGGTGGTGCCGAGATCGATGCCGATGCTGAAACGGGCGTTCATGATGCGGGGGCAGGGGCAGGCGCTGGCATTCGCTCGCCGATCACTCGGTGCGGACCTGGAACTCGACCTTCCAGCGGCGTTCCGACTTGGTGTGTTGCATCCACAGCTCGAGCGTGCCGAGCTCGGTCACCACCGACTGGATACGCACCGGCACCGGCTGCCCGGCCGGCAATTCCTCCACCGGCGGCAGGGTCACCTCCAGAAGGCTGGTTTCCTCCAGTTCGCGCTCCGCATCGGGCAGGACGTCCCCCGGCGCATCGCCGCTTCGCACCTCCGAAGAGAAGAACCGGAACTCCGCCGGCTGGCCGGTGACCAAACCGAGATCCGGCCCCTCGATTGTCAGCTCGGAGCCCTCCTCCATGCCTTGCGGCACCACGCACAGCGCCTTGACCGGCGGGGTGAAGCCCGGCACCGCCGGCATCGAGGTTTCCAGACCGATGTAATAGGAACGGGCGGCCCCGGCGCGGATGCGGATGCCCCTGCCGGTGGCGCGGTTGCGTCCGTAGAACGCCGCGCCCTTGGCCACCGCCAGGTCCGGCTGGAAGCCCTCGAGCTGACGCACCGCAGCGCCTTCGCGCCACGATCCCAGCACCGCCAGTACACGATCGCGGATCGGCCGGGCCTTGAACACGCCGCCGTTGAACAGAACCGCGGTGGGCATCAGCACGTCGCCTTGCAGGGCGTCGTCGCCGACCAGGGCCGTGAGCGCCTCGCTCGCCCGGACATTGGCGAGGCTGCGGGTGAGAAACCGGGCAAGATGCTTGCTCACCACCGGGTCCGAGGCATACGGCAGGCCGAATTCCTGCAGGCCGACGCTGCGGCCCGGCTTGGGCTGTTCGGTCACCGGGGTCAGCGGAAAGAACCCGTCCAGGATTACCTGCTCCAGGGTGGCGCGGTCCAGCGCGGTGGCGATGGTGCCGGCAAACAGGCCGGAACCCCGTGACGGCACCGCGATCGGCGCCTCGGCCAGGGACGGATCGTCGAACAGCACCACTTTGGCGTTGGCCGCGGCATGCACCAGAGCGAGGAATTGCCAAGCGTCGAGGCTCTTGCCCTCGCCCTCCAGCTTGGCGCGGAGGGTATAGGCGAGTGCCAAATCCATGTTGTCGCCGCCGAGCAGGATATGCTCGCCGACGCTGATCCGCTCCAGATCCAGGTCGCCGTCTTTCTCGTTGACGGCCACCAAGCTGAAATCGGCGGTGCCGCCGCCGACGTCGCACACCAGCACGATATCACCGGGCCCGACTTGGCTGCGCCAGTCCTTGCCGGCCTGATCGGTCCAGGCGTAGAAGGCGGCGAGCGGTTCCTCCAACAGCGTGACCTTGCCGAGCCCGGCCGCTTCCGCCGCTTCGGCGGTCAGGTTGCGCGCGACCTCGTCAAACGAGGCCGGGACGGTCAGCACGATCTGGCCGTCCGCGAGAGTCCATTCCCGGCCTTGCAGGCTTTCGGCGTAGAGAAAGCCCTCGCGCAGATGTTCGAGGTAGCGGCGGGAACAGTCGAACGGCGACAGCTTGTCGGTGACGCTCTCCGACTTCCAGGGCAGGGTGGCCTGGCGCGGATCGATGTGGGGATTGGACAGCCACGACTTGGCGGACGTCACCAGCCGGTCCGGCACCATGGCGCCGTGGTCGCGGGCGAAATGGCCAACGACTGCCCTAGTCTTTCCGGGAGTCTCGCCCGCAGTCCCACCGGCCCCGCTCCACGGCAGGGCCACGGCCTCGGCCGGAAACTCGTCGGGGTGCGGCAAGTAGAGAGCGGACGGCAGGGTGGGCTTTTCGCCGATGCGGTCGGGACCCAGGATCTGGGTCACGTCCACCACGTCGGTGCGCTCGCCCTCGATGTCCGTAACGGCGATGGCGCTGTTGGTGGTGCCGAGGTCGATGCCGAGGCTGAAACGCTGGGTCATGGCGGCTCGATGCGGTGGTTTGCGGACAGGGCCGAGGCGACGGCGACGGGGCCGACGCGCCTCAGGTGATCTCCACCTCGGCCGGAGCGATGGTGGGCAGGCGGTCGTCGGACGGGCGCAGCACCCGCGGCAACTTGACCGCGTCGGCCTTCCAGCCGCGATGGACGAGTCGACCGGTGAACGGCGCCGCCCCCTTGATGGTGCCGACCAAGCGATATTCATCGGCCGGATGGTCGGCCTCCACTGTGACGGTTTCTCCCTCTGCCTCAGGTCGCACCGGGCCGATCGTGAAGTGCTGCTTGAGCACGGACTTGCAGCCTTCGTGCACCACGCGCGCCGCCGCGCCCACCTGCACGTCGGTGTACGGGGCGACATCGTCCATCAGGAAGTCCACCAGCCGCCCCTTCTCCTGCATCAGGGCGAGGAAAGCCACCACGTCGGCTTCGTGCGTGGTCGTGGGCGGCGGTGCGGCGGCGGGCTTCGCAGCTTCGGCTTTGGGCCGTTCCGGGGCCGCCTTGCGACCCCCGCCGGCCAGGATCACCAGCAGCAGCAGCACCGCGGCGGCGAGGGCGGCCACCGACAGTTCCTGCGCATAAGGGGTGAGTTTGGGCAGCACCTCCTCCGGCAGCAGCGGAAGGGCGACCAGAACCGTCACGACGACGGCGAGCAGAATGGCAAGGGCTCTCATGGCGGGCGCTACGATCTCAGGATGAAGGGCGCTAAGGAACCAGTCAAATGCCGCAGCAGCCGTGGCGGCGGCCGGGAGGACAGGGGGATATTAGCGGACCCGAGGCACCACTGCCAAGGCCGGAGGGGCGGCGGGGTTTCCACGGGCACACGGCGGCCGGCAGGCTACCGCGTTCGGACGCCGTCTTGAGGGCGGGCGGGGCCGCGCTCGGGGGTGGCGTGGTCTTCGCGTTGCTGGCGCGCCACCCGCTCCAGGGCTCGGTCGATCCATGCCTTCTGGAACTCAAGGCCGCGGCGTTCGCGTTCCAGCTGGTCCTGCCGGCCGATCGGCCGGTCACGCCGGTGGGATGCCTCCGGCCGCAGCAAGCGGGAACGAGCTTCCGCCGTGCGCAATTCCCGCTCGATCATCTCGAGCCGGGCATCAATCAACTGACGCTCGGTCCGCAGCCGGGCCCGGGCGTCGTCCAGGGCCTGCGCCCGGTCGGGAGCCGGATCGCCGCGGCGCGCACGTGGCGACCGCTCAAGGTCGCGATCAATACCGCGAACGACATCCGGCCAATCCGACGGAACCATGGATCCGGAGGGGCGCGCCGGAGCCTGCGGGCGCAGATCATGGACGGTCGGCGTCCGGGTGCAGCCGACCACCAGCAGACAGAGCGAAAGCGCGGCACCCACAGCCGCCATCGGGAAAACGCCGCGTGACTTTTCGATCCGCGGCAGGCCGGTCACCGGCAGGCCGAGGCCGCGAAGCCGGCGGCCAGACGCCGGTCGGTCTGCCGATTGGGCAGGGCCGCGAACAGTTGGCAACGCGGGTCGGCGGTCCGGTCGACACTGGATGCGGCCGCGGACCAGACGTCGTAAGGGCTGGAGCCGTCCGCCCAGGCGTCGCCATCGGCACCGGCGACGAGAGTCGACGAAGGCCGGGGGCTCGGCGACTGCCGGCAACCGTACAGCGCATGCACACGCTTCACGTAATCCTGCGTCTCCCGGTACGGGGGCACGCCCTTGTGCCGCTCCACCGCCCTTTCCCCGGCATTGTAGCCGGCCAGCGCCAGGGTCAGGTTGCCGTTGAAGTTGCCGATGAGCCAGCGCAGGTAGGTCATGCCGCCACGCACGTTCTGATGCGGATCGAACGGGTCGTTGACCCCGAAACGCGCCGCCGTCTCCGGGATCAGTTGCATCAGGCCCTGGGCATTCTTGGGCGATACCGCCTTCGTCTGGAAGTTGGATTCGACGGCGATCACCGCCAGGACCAAGCGTGGGTCCAGGTCGAACTTGGGCGCAAGGCCGACCACCAAGTCGCGCACCCATCCGGGGGCAGCCCGTTCCACATCGCGGCTCGGCTTGGTCCGGGCGCAGCCCTGGGTCGACCATTCCTGCAGCCAGGCATCACCCCGTGGTGCCACGCTGTCCAACCGTGCCCCGCTGCCCCGGCCGAGATGCATGGTGATCCGGCCGTCTTCACTCCGGCTCAGCACGCCCCGCTTCCACTGCGGTTCGGCCGCCCGCGTCTGCACGGTGTGGTCGCCCGCCTTGGTCGCCGGCACAGCGCCCGTCATCGTGACAACGCTGGCCAAGGCTGCCAACATCAGAATTTGCCCCATGGTCGAACGGAGATTTCGTCGCATCGTCGGCCTTCGATCTACCCCCATTGTCCCGGTCCGGCGTCAGAAAGCGCCCGGCATCCTCGGCCGATGGTGATCAGATTCTTGACCCGGCGCCCCCCGTAACGCGAGCGGACAGGCGGCCGCTTGTGCCGCCACCCGCGCAATACCATGCGGGAGCGGGACGGACTCTTCAACGATTTTCGTTTGCCGGTCCCTCGTTACAGGCCTTTTCGCGTCAAAGGGGCTCGGCGAGCGGGCTATCGGCGGCATGTCTTCCGGGACGGTGGGCCGGTTCCCATATGCCGCATACACCGGCCGTGCGACCGGCTTATGAACTCGCGTTCGGATCGGGCGCAAAGGCTTCGAAGGTCGTGATCGGAACGGATAGCCACAGCGGAGTCGCTATGCCCGACGGCAGTCAGACCCTCACCCTCGTAACCGCGGCCAGCATTCATGACATCGGCGCCACCGCCTGGGATGCCGTCGCCGGGACGGACGATCCCTTCGTCGGGTTCCCGTTTCTCTCGGCCCTGGAGGACAGTGGGGCGGTGACCCCGAAACGGGGCTGGCTGCCGCGGCATCTGGTGGCGCGGGACGCGGGCGGCGACGTGGTGGGCTGTGTTCCGCTCTACCTCAAGAGCCATTCCTACGGCGAGTACGTGTTCGACTGGGCCTGGGCCGACGCGTACGAACGGGGCGGCGGCCGCTACTATCCCAAGCTGCAGGCGGCGGTACCGTTCACGCCGGTCACCGGCCGGCGCCTCCTGGTTCGCCCCGATGCGCCCGCCGGGACCACCGAAGCGCTGGCCACCGGCCTCGCCCGCCTGCCGGACAGCCTCGGTGTGTCCTCGCTGCATGTAACCTTCACCAGCGAGGCCGAGTGGGCGCGTTTGGGCACACTCGGCTTTCTGCAACGCATTGGCCTTCAGTTCCACTGGCACAACCGCGGCTACGACGATTTCGAAAGCTTCCTCGGCGATCTGGCCGCCCGCAAGCGCAAGACCATCCGCAAGGAACGCCGTGCCGCGCTGGAGGATGGGATCGGGATCGAGACCCTCACCGGCGCGACCATCGAGGAACACCACTGGGATGCCTTCTACAGCTTCTACCGCGACACCCATGACCGCAAATGGGGGCAGGCCTACCTGAACCGGCGGTTCTTTTCGCTGTTGGGGGAACGTCTTCGCCATCGGATCGTGCTGATCCTGGCGCGCTCAGCGGCCGGCCAGCCGGTGGCCGGGGCTCTCAACCTGTCAGGTCGCGACGCCCTGTTCGGGCGGTACTGGGGCTGCCTGGAAAGCCATCGCTTCCTGCATTTCGAAGCGTGTTATTACCGCGCCATCGACTATGCCATCACCCACGGCCTCGCCCGGGTGGAGGCGGGCGCGCAAGGGCCGCAGAAGGTACAGCGCGGCTACCGGCCGGTGCAGACCTTCAGTGCCCACTGGATTGCCGACGCCGGCTTCCGCGACGCCCTGGAGCGGTATCTGGCGCAGGAGCGCGCGGCGGTGCTGGCGGAAATCGACCACCATGCCGAAGCGTTGCCGTTTCGCAGCGATCTGGCCGAACCGCTCAATCCTGGCGCCACGACCCGATAACCGCGTCGGCATCACTGAACGCGATCTCGCGGCGAGGCTCCGGCGGCGCACCGTCCACGAAGACGGGAGCGCGAACCTCGGTATCCTTGCCCAGCCGGCCGACCAAATGCCGCGCCTGGATGTGCGGATGGGCCGCCACCTCGGCGTGCGTGACCACCGCCTGATAGCAGCAGTCCGCCTCGCCCAGCACCCGTTCCCACTGCGCCAGAGTCTGGGAGCCGATCAGCGACGCCACCTCGGCGATCAAGGCCCGCTGCGGCAGCGGCTCGAACTGGCGCGGGATCCATTCGGGCCGACCCACCGCATTGCAGAAGTTGGCCCAGAACTTGGGCTCCAGCGGGCTCACGGTGATGAACCGGTCATCGGCGGTACGATAGATCTGGTAGCAGGCGGAACCGCCGGTGAGCAGCCCCTGGCCGCGCCGGGCATCGAACGCGAACGCCAGTTCCTGCAAGAACAACAGGGATTCGCTGAGGCTGACATCGAGATGGGCGCCGCCCCGGCCGCGCGCCCGGGCCATCAGCGCGCCCAGGATCGACACCACCGCCATCAGGGCGCCGGCGTGATCGGACATCGGCGGGAAGGGAATGACCGGAGTCTCCGGGGTGCCCGTGGCCTCCAGCGCCCCGGTCAAGGCCACATAGTTGAGATCATGGCCGGAAGCGAGGCGCAGTGGGCCGGTCTGCCCGTAGCCGGACAGCGCGCAGTGCACCAAGCTCGGGTTGAGCGCCTTCAGCCGGTGTTCCCCGAAGCCGAGCCGGTCGAGCACCCCGGGGCGGAACGATTCCAGCAACACGTCGGCCGATTCCACCAGCCCGGCGAAGGCCTCCTGCCCCGCCTCGGACCTGAGGTCCAGGTCGATCACGCGCTTGCCGGCGTTGACCACATGATAATAGGGCGAGACCGTCTCCCGCCCGCCGGCGTCCAGCCGCCGCCCGGGCTCGCCGCCCGGCGGCTCCACCTTGACAACGTCCGCGCCCATGTCTGCCAGCAGCCGGGAAGCGAACGGTCCCGGCAGGTATTGACTGAGGTCGAGGACGCGCACGCCCTCCAGAAAGGTGCTCAGCATCATCCCCCCTTGGCGCCGTCGCCATGGCGAGGCGCCGGCAGGCCGTCAATGGTCACCGCGCGACCGTCGGCGCACGGGCGATCAGCGCGCTTCCGCCGGCTGCTTTGCCTTGCCCCGGCGCCCGGATGGCGGCGGCGTCGTCCCTTCCGGATAGTCGAAAGCCACCGCATCGTCCCGGATGAAGACGCGCACCACACCCCCTTTGGCAAGCCGGCCGAACAGCAGTTCCTCCGCCAGCGGCCGCTTGATGTGCTCCTGGATGACCCGGGCCAGAGGACGCGCGCCGAAGCGCTGATCGAAGCCTCGCTCACCCAGCCAGCGGCGGGCATCCTCACTGAGCTCGATGGTAACCTGGCGATCCGCCAGCTGCACTTCGAGCTGTATCACGAACTTCTCCACTACCCGTTCGATGACCTCCAACGAGAGGCTCGCGAACGGGATCACCGCGTCGAGGCGGTTGCGGAACTCCGGGGTAAACGTCCGCTCGATCGCTTCGGTGTCGTCGCCCATGCGGGCCTCCCGCTCGAAACCGATGGCGGGCTTGGCCAGTTCCGACGCCCCGGCATTGGTGGTCATGATCAGGACGACGTTGCGGAAATCCACCGACTTGCCATTGTGATCGGTGAGTTTGCCGTGATCCATGACCTGGAGAAGAATGTTGAACAGATCCGGATGGGCCTTCTCGATCTCGTCCAGCAGCAGCACCGCATGGGGCTGCTTGTCGATGGCATCGGTGAGCAGCCCGCCCTGATCAAAGCCTACGTAGCCAGGGGGCGCGCCGATCAGGCGGGATACGGTGTGCCGCTCCATGTATTCCGACATGTCGAAGCGCACGAGTTCGATCCCGAGAAGGTGGGCAAGCTGACGTGCCACCTCGGTCTTGCCGACGCCGGTGGGACCCGAGAACAGGTAGCACCCGATCGGCTTCTCCGCCTCGCGCAAGCCGGCCCGGGCCAGCTTGATGGCGCTGGAGAGGGCCTCGATCGCCCGGTCCTGGCCGAAAACCACCGTCTTGAGGTCCCGGTCCAGGGTCTGCAGCACCTTGCGGTCATCGGACGAAACGCTCTTCGGCGGGATGCGCGCGATCTTGGCGACGATCTCCTCCACGTCCTTCACCGTGACCGTGGTGCGCCGGCGGTGCGCCGGCTGGATCATCCGGGCTGCCCCGACCTCATCGATCACGTCGATGGCCTTGTCCGGCAACTTGCGATCGTTGATGTAGCGGGACGCAAGATCCACCGCGGCGCGGATCGATTCGGCCGTGTAGCGGACATGGTGATGGGCTTCGAAGTAGGGCTTCAGGCCGCGCAGGATCTGCACCGTGTCCTCGATCGACGGCTCGTGCACGTCGATCTTCTGGAAGCGGCGGACCAGTGCCCGGTCCTTCTCGAAATGGTTGCGGTATTCCTTGTAGGTGGTCGAACCGATGCAGTGCAGGCTTCCGGCCGCCAGGGACGGCTTGAGAATGTTGGACGCGTCCATCGATCCGCCGCTGGTCGCACCGGCACCAACCACGGTGTGGATCTCGTCGATGAACAGGATGGATCCCGGCGTCTGCTCGATTTCGGAGATGACATTCTTCAGCCGCTCCTCGAAGTCGCCGCGGTAGCGCGTGCCGGCCAGCAGCGCCCCCATGTCCAGCGCGAAAATGACCGACTCCTGGAGGACCTGCGGCACCTCACCCATGACGATGCGGCGCGCCAAGCCTTCGGCGATGGCGGTCTTGCCGACGCCGGGATCGCCCACGTAGAGCGGGTTATTCTTGCTGCGCCTGCACAACACCTGGATGGTGCGCTCGATCTCCGCGTCACGGCCGATCAGCGGGTCGATGCGGCCTTCCGCCGCCTTGCGGTTGAGGTCGACGCAGTAAGCTTCCAGAGCCTCGTGCCCCTTTCGTACCACCTTCTCCGACGTTGTTTCCTCCTCGGCGCCATGAACACTGCGGCGACGTCCCTCCCCCGGCACCTTGGCGATACCGTGGGCGATAAAGTTGACGGCGTCCAGGCGCGACATCTCCTGAACCTGCAAAAAATAGACCGCGTGGGATTCCCGTTCGGAGAACAAAGCCACCAGCACGTTGGCACCGGTCACCTCTTCCCGGCCGGACGACTGCACGTGGATCACGGAGCGCTGGACCACCCGCTGAAACCCGGCCGTGGGCTTGGGATCGCCGCCGGTGGCGGCAGCCTTCAGGCTGTCCAGTTCGTTATTGACGAAGTCAGTCAGTTCCTGGCGAAGCTGGTCAAGATCGACGCCGCAAGCCCGCAATACCGGGACCGCTTCGCCATCTTCGGTCAAGGCCAGCAGCAGATGTTCCAGGGTCGCGTACTCGTGCCGGCGCTCGGTCGCAAGCGCCAGTGCGCGATGCAGGGTCTGTTCAAGGTTTCGCGACAGCATCATTCAGCCCTCGTCGTCCGTTCCGTCTTTTTCGATCGTGCACTGCAACGGGTGCTGATGTTGTCGTGCCAGCCCCATGACCTGATTGACTTTCGTCTCTGCGATCTCGTAGGTGAAAACGCCGCAGATACCGACGCCGCGATGATGCACATGCAACATAATGCGCACGGCCTCCTCGTGACTTTTGCTGAAGAACCGCTCCAGAACGTGTACGACGAATTCCATCGGCGTGTAGTCATCGTTCAGCATCAAGACCTTGTACATCGACGGCTTTTTGGTCTTGGGCCGTGCCTTGGTGACGACGCCGGTTGCCGGTGCTCCGGGGATTTTCGGTTGCTGCGAGTCGCTCATGTTGCCGCCAGCCCGTCGTTCGCGATGATCCGCCAAAGCTGGTTGAGAAGCCGTAGAGGCCCAACCTGCCATCCCTCTCCGAATATATGCGATTTTCGGGTATGGAAAAGGGTTGCGTTCAATCGCGCGGTGCCGTCGGGCGGGGCTTGGGCCGGTTTGGGATGGCGCCACCCGTGCCGCGCGGGGACGCCGGGCGCCATCGGCGAGGCGTCCATGCCGGCCCTCAGGGCCTAACTCGGGCAGGGACTCGGGCAGGGACTCAGGGGAGCAACTCGAGGATGGCCGCTGCCTCCGCGTCACCCTCGCCCGCCCGCATCACCAGCCAGCGCCGGAGCGCGCTCAGGCGGGAGTCCGCCTCGGTCACGCCCAGCGACTGGGCAGTCCGGTACCAGGTGACGGCGTCCCGGGGGTGCGGCCGGGTGCCGGTGATGCCGAGCCGGCTGAAGGTCACGGGATCGTACGTGACCCCCATCAGCAACGCCCCCTGGCCACTGCCCGCATCGGCGGCGCGGCGGAAGAACAGTCGGGCCGAGGCGACGTCGCCGAGCTCCAGCATCGCGTTGCCCCGGTCCAACAGCGCCGTCACGGCCAAGCCGCCGGCAGCCGGCTCGTCGGCAGAGGCGTCCTCCGGCAACGGCTCGGCCGCTTCAAGCTCCGGGACCGCCGGCTCCGGTTGGTGCGGAGTCTCGATGACGGGTGCTGTGGCCGGCTCACCCGCGGCCGTGGTTTGCGCGGCCGCACGCGCTGCTTCATAGGCGGCAGCCGTCGCGGCCTGCCACGGCCTCCCGATCGGGGAATCGCCGGGCGGGGCCGGCATCACGAACCGTTCGGGGCCGGTCGAGGCCGTGGGGCCTTCCGTCGCCCCGCGTTGGGCCGGCTCCTCCGTCCGGGATGGGCCGTCCGCCTGCGCCAGCACATCCACCACCGCAGCGCCGGGAGCACCCGCGCCACCTCCATCACCAGTGGCCACGGACACCGTCGTTGCGGTTGCGGAGGCCTCCGCCGCCGGCGCCTGGATCGCCGGCAACCCGGCAAGATACACGACAGCGACGATGGCCAAGCCGGCAAACGTCAGCGCCGCCGATGACGGGCGGCCCCCCTGCAGTCTTTCGTCCGCGACCTCGCAAGGTGCCGCATCCAGGTGGTCCTCCGGTGCGAACAGGGTGCGATCCCGGGTGTGACGATGGTCTTGGCGCGCCGGACGCCACGATGACGCCGACCGCTCCGCCCCTCTGCGCGACACTCCGTGCCCGGTCCTCGGAGACAGCACCGTTACATCCCCCCTCTCCTCGGCTGAATCTTCACGCAGCCGTCACATTGATGAAACTGTAGCGAAATCCTCGCAGGCACGGAAGCGGCGCTTACCCCTACTTGCGGAGGACGGCAGAGCCGTGTGTGGAAGATAGCGGAAGTGCGATTGCCCGTGATGGGGCCGCCAGGCCGGTGGGGGCCGCCTTCTCGGGCCGGACGCTACCGCCCTCGGACAGCCGGCAGAAGGAAGACCGCGTCGGCGATACCGGCCTCAAGCGCATCCCGGTCGGTGGTGCGCCAGGGGATCAGCACGGCCGTTTCCCGTCGGCCGATATCCAGGTCGGCAAGCTGGTGCGGCACGCCCCAGCCATACTGCACGTGACCGAGGCCCACGATGCCAACCACCAGCGGCCAGCTGCCGTCGGGCCGCACGCCTGCCGCCGCGGCCAGCGCTTCCGCCATCGCCCGGTCCCAGGTCAGTTGTGCCTGCACGAACCGCCCGAATGCGGGATCCGCCGCCAGCGCGCCCGGATCAGGGGTGGCCGGCGCCTCCGGTGCAGCCCCGCCGACGTCATGCTGCCGCTTCATCGCGAACACTTCGCCCAGATAGCGGCCGTAGCCTTCCGGCGGATCGGCCGGCGTCCGAACGCCTTCCCGCAGGTCCTCGGGCACGGCGTCCCACCCCTCCCGCGCCACCCGGGCCACCAGCGCGCGGTCCACGTTGAGCGCCAGCATGGGCACCCGGTGCAGCCGGGCGAATTGCAGCAGCGGCATGTAAAGGCCGGGGTCGAACCCCCAGATGGCGTCCCAGCCCACCTGATCGAGGAACTGTTCCTCGGTCAGTTCGCCCGCCACCCAGCGATCGAGAACCGGCTGCACCCGCCGCGGAAACATCTCGAAACCGAGGATCATGTCCGGCCGGCGGCCGTGCAGCGCGGCCAGGGTATGCAGCTGCCAGCGGTGATGATCGACGTCATCGTGGTGTTCGCCCAGCAGCACCACCCGGCGCCCGGCGACATCGGCGATCAACCGGTCCGGCGGAATCGGAGCGCCCGTGCCGGGGTTCACCCAGGTCGTGGCGACAGAAGGCCCCATCGCCGGATCCGGCCGGTCACGCGGATCACATCCCGTGATCATAAGGACACCCAGAAGGATCAGGACACCGGGAAGCGGCACGAGGGCCCCCGCCGTCACGCCATAACGGCTTCGGTTCCGCGGGACCGTTGGTCCATCGCCGCCCCAGGCACGGCTCACAGATGGCTCGTCAGGACCGGCCGCGCCGCCGCCGGTGCCGCGTCCAGCGCCGGGAACACGGCGTCGGCGCTCTCGACCACGGTCACCAGGTCGGCCGCGGAAGGGTTGGCGAAGCCGCCACCGATGACCCGTTCGATCAGGGCGATCAGCGGGTCCCAGTAGCCGTCCACGTTCAGCACCACGATCGGTGCGCCGTGCAGGCGGAGCTGCTTCCAAGTGATGATCTCGAACGCTTCGTCGAGGGTGCCGAGCCCGCCCGGCAGGATGACGAAGCCGTCCGACATCTCAAACATCCGGGTCTTGCGGTCCTGCATGCTGCCGGTGATAAGCAGGTCGCTGAGCCGGCGGTGGCCGACCTCCTTCTTCATCAGGAAGTCGGGAATCACCCCGATCACCCGGCCACCGGCGGCGATCACGCTGTCCGCCAGCACACCCATCAGTCCGACCGCCCCACCGCCGTAAACCAGCTGCATGTCGCGCGCGACCATCAGCATGCCAAGCCGGATGGTGGCTTCGCGGAAGGCGGGATCGATCCCTTCCCGCGACCCGCACAGGGCGCAGAGCGCACGGACCTCGGCCATGAACGTGTTTCCTCTCCGATGCTGACAACATAGGGGGATTTGTCCGACAAGGGTAGCGCTGAGCAGCGCTGTTTCGGGCTGTCCCGGGCTCTCGCGGTGGGCCGGCCTGGCGTTCACGAAATCGTGGCAGCGAGCGCCGCCGCTTGAATTGGTCATAAGCGGGCGGCACATTCTTGCCGGTGTTCATGGATTGAGGAGGATTTCATGCGGATGGTTCTGTCGGCCGCGGCGGCGGCTGTGGCGGCCTCGGCGATGCTGGCGTCTGCCGGTGCCGTCGCCGACACCTACCTTTTCGACAAGGCGCATACGCGCATTCTGTTCTTTGTCAACCACTTGGGCTTTTCGGACATGCCCGGACAGTTCCACGAGTTTGACGGTGGCTTCACCTTCGACCCGGACGATCCCGAATCCGCCACGGTCAACGTGGTGATCCAGACCGCGAGCGTGGACATGGATCACGACGGCCTCAACGAGCATCTGCGCACCGACGACTTCTTCGACGTGGCCAATCACCCGACCATGACGTTCCGCAGTACCGACGTCGAGGTGACCGGGGAAAATACCGGGCTGATCACGGGGGAACTGACCCTCCTTGGCGTCACCCGGCCGGTGGTCATGGACGTCACCTTCAACAAGGCGGGGGAACATCCGGTCAACGACAATTTCGTGGCCGGCTTCTCCGGCACCGCCAGTCTGTCGCGTTCCGATTTCGGCATGACCTATCTGGTGCCGGCCATCGGCGACACCGTGGATATCCGCCTCAGCGTGGAGGGGATCCGGCAATAGCGTCGAGCGCCGTTGACGGCGTCGTCGCCATGACTCTCCGCAACACCCGCGACCGGTGGGGCGCCGTCGCCCAGGGACTTCACTGGCTGCTGGCCATCCTCATCATCGCCATGGTGGGGCTCGGCCTCTATATGGTCGAGCTTCCGCTGGGCGTGCGGATGCTGGAGCTCTACGCCCTGCACAAGTCCATCGGCGTGACGATCCTGTTGCTGATGGCGGTGCGGTTGGCGTGGCGGCTCACCAACCCCACACCGACGCCGGCCGGCCCCATGAAGGCGTACGAGCGGCGGCTGGCCACGGCGGTGCATACCCTGTTCTACGTCGTCCTGTTCGCCCTGCCGATCACCGGCTGGCTGATGTCGTCGGCCGCGAACTTTTCGGTGAGTGTGTTCGGCCTGTTCACCCTGCCGGATCTGGTTGCCCCGGACAAGGCGCTGGAGGAACGCTTCAAGGCCGCACATCGGTGGCTGGGATGGGTCTTGATCGGCTTGTTCGTCTTGCATGTCGCGGGCGCCCTGAAACATCACGTCATGGACCGTGACGACACTCTGCGCCGAATGGTGCCGGGCTGGCGGCCGCGCGGATGATTGAGAGAGCCATGATCAGGGACGTGGTCAGGAAACTGGGCCGAAGCGTCGCGCTCGCGGTTGTCGCCGTGATATTGGCGACGGCCGCCAGTGCGGCCGAGTGGATCGTTGACGTGGACGAGAGCCGCATTGGCTTTCGCGCCACGCAGATGGGGGCTCAGTTCGAGGGGCGATTCCATCGTTTCAGCGCGGATGTGCGGTTCGACCCTGACGACCCCGGGGCCGGTCGTGCCGCCCTCACGGTGGAGATCGCATCGGTTGATACCGGCAATGCCGAACGGGACGAGGCAATGCAGACCGCCGTCTGGATGGGTGCGGCGGAGCATCCCGCCGCCACGTTCGAGACCGATCGGATCGAGGGGGTTGGTGACGGCCGCTACCGGGCCGAGGGCCGTCTCAGCCTTCGCGGCACCAGCCGGGAGGTCGTCTTTCCGTTCACGTTCGCGCTCCGGAATGGTGATGGTGATTCGGATGTGGCCGTGGTCACCGGGGAGATCCCGGTGAGCCGCACGGAATTCGGGATCGGCCGCGGCGAATTCGCCGGGGACGGAGTGATCGGCGACCGCGTCGTCATCGGGGTTGAACTGGTCGCAACCCGCCCGTAACCGAAGCCGGCACGTTATGTCGGCTCCTGGTCGGCGCCAGGACCGTCCATCGAGTTCGTTTGCTCCGAACCGGCCGTTTCGGGCGGCCGGCATCCCGTGGCGCAGCAGCGGCCCGGCTGGCCCGAGACCCGCAGGCCGTCCGAGGCAACGCCGCGGTCCAGCAACCGCTCGACCAGGGCAACCCGCTCCTCGAGAGGGTAGTGTCGCCAGATGTCGCGCTTCATCGCCTCCGGCGAGCCGCCACCGTGCAGCGAGATCACCGAGTACCAGCCGCCCTGGTGGGACACGGTGAGATCCTCGATCAGGCGGGAGACCTCGAGGCGCGCCGCCGCGGGAATGTCCGCCCTTCCGCCCAGGACCGCCATCAGCGATGCCCGGGTCTCGGGGTTGTGGTCTTCGTCGGGTCCGGGCAGAGCCACGATCAGGCCCCCGGATACCTCATGCGCGATCCGGTGCATGTCGTAGATCCGGGTGGCAAGCAGCAGCTTGCCGATGTTGGCGAACACCGTGTCCGGCATCATTGCGCCCGACGGATCCCGGCGGCCGTATACCGACGCCGCGACGCCGCACGCAAAGAAGCTTTCGGCGATGGTGATGAGGTCCACCAGGGCGTCGCGCAGGTGGTGGTGCCGGCCGGGATCGAGCCCGTTGGCCTCCGTCATCAGCACCCCGGCCCCGATCAGCAGGTCGCCGAAGCCGGCCCGGGCCCCGATGCAGGAATGGCGGTGGTGGGTGGCATAGGCGGTGGTGAGGAAGCCGGCTTCCTCGTGCTCTCCCGCCATGAACACACGATCGTGCGGCACGAACACGTCATCGAAGATGACCACACCGGTGGACTGGCCGTAGCGCCCGGAGAATTTCGCCGCCGCCTCGCCGGGGCGGCCGGCCGGGCGGGCGACAATGGTCACGCCCGGCGCATCCACCGGCACGGCGCAGCAGACCGCGCATGCGGCATCTTCGGGCGTATGGGTCCGGCACGGCATCACCAGGAACCCGTGCACGTAAGGCGCACCGGTGACGATGGCCTTGGTGCCGCGGATGACAATTCCGTCCGGACGCCGTTCCTTGATATGGACATAGACGTCCCGATTGGCCTGCCCGCCCGGGCGCTTGGAGCGATCCCCTTTGGCGTCGGTCATGGCGATGCCAAGGGTCAGGTCCTGTTCCTGCACCGTATCGAGGTAGGCGAGAAAGCGCTGGTGATAGTCGGTGCCGCGGGCGGCGTCGGCGCGGTGGGTCGCCTGGAAGATGCCGTTGAACGCATCGTGAACGAGATAGCGCTGGGCGCAGCCGGCCTCCCGACACACCAGCCGCACCGCTTCGAGCTTGGTCAGCAGGTCGTTCGTCGTCTCGTTGACATGCAGCATCCGGTTGACCCGTCGCCCCGAACGCCCCTGCATCGCAGTCATGACATCTTGGTGCGCTGGGTCGTGCGCGAAGTCGTAGGTGACCCCGATCGCGTTGAGACCCGGCGCAAGCCGGGGTTCGTCGGCAACACTGTCCACCCTCTGGCCGTCGACGAACACCCTCGGCCGGTAGGCGCGCAACGAGTCCCGGTAGTCGACAGCGGTCATCCGCATGACGCTTGCTCCCCGTTTGCTTCCGAGTCCCGCCCGTTGGGGACTGGGGATTTGGGACCGCGGCGACGGTCTACGCCCAACCATCTCCCTGCCGGCAGCCTTGGGCTTGGCAGCCTTGGCCCGACGCTGATTCAGCGGCCGGAGACGGTAATGAACACCAGCGCCAGAATGGCGAAGAGCACAGTCAGCAAGATGATTCCCGATGCGCGCTGGCGCTGCGGGGACAGCGTCGGGCCAAACTCCTTCTCCCAGCGTCGCTGCATCTCCGCCCGCTGAAGTTCGTCTTCACTGGCCGGTTGTCCACTGGCCGGTTGTTCACTGGCCGGTTGTTCACTGGCCGATTCGTCGGTGGCGGGTGGGGCCGGAGGGATTGGTCGTTGGTCGTGCGGCATCAGCATCGATTCTCGGGTCGGGTCGCGTCTGGCCTGATTTCGGCGGCGATGCAGGATACCGCACTCTGGCCGAAGCCGCCACCGTCCGCAAGGCGGCGTCGGCATCAGCATCGGCGCCGTGGGCTTGCGGGCAAACCAGGCGGGCACACCAGCCGGGCAGCACCGGCCGGGCAGCACCGGCCGAGTGGCGCAGACAGGCCTCTTTTCCTTGAGGGGTCTTCTCGGATACTGGCATAACGTTAAGGTTGGCCCGAACGCGCCTTTCGCCACCTCCGCTGAAACCATCTACGCCATTGATTCTGATTTGTAAATTTCCAAAAAACGCAGACATTTGCGCCGGCCGATTTAATGGTCTTTTTTTCCCATCAAAGCTTGAGGCTGCAAGACCCGGTGCCAAACCAAACCGGATCGTACATTTCCGGGACAAAAAACACATTGCCCCATCGTCGGCTGCCACGCAGTGTGGCGCGCCATTGCAGGCTGGGCGTATGGACTGTTCGCGACAGGTCTTTGCCCTGGACGCCTTGGCGAAGGCTTTGCTGCACTGCAAAATGCGTGTTAAGCTATGGGATCGTTGGGTTTCAAGTCGATGTCCGGATACCGCTTCCCGTCACGTTCCCGCCGCATCGCCTCCCGGTCGCCGATCGCGGATGCCTTCGACCGCCGTTTCCGGCGCCGCAGCCGCCAATGCCGGGTGGCAGGCATTGCACGCCGAGCCCCCGCAACCGGGCTGCCGCCTTTTGTCTCAGCAAAAAATGAAGGGCCCCCATGTTCATCGTCATGATTTCGTCAGAATTGGCTCCAGTGGCTAAAGTGGGAGGACTTGGCGACGTCGTTTTCGGGCTGAGCCGCGAATTGGAGGTCCGGGGCAACTCGGTGGAAATCATTCTGCCCAAATATGACTGCATGTGGTATGATGAGATTTGGGGTCTGCACAAAATATGGGATGAGCTATGGGTTCCATGGTATGGCGGTGCGGTCCCGTGTTCGATCTGGTTCGGCTTCGTCCACGGCCGCAAATGCTTCTTCATAGAGCCTCATTCATCTGATAATTTTTTCACTCGTGGCTGTTTTTATGGCAGTCACGACGATGCCCTTCGCTTTGCCTTCTTTTCCAAGGCGTCGATGGAATTTCTGCTCAAGTCGGGCAAGCGCCCCGATATCATACACTGCCACGATTGGCAGGCCGGTCTGGTGCCGGTGTTGTTGTTCGAGATCTATCAAAACCAAGGTATGGACCGACAGAGAGCGTGCTACACAATCCATAACTTCAAACACCAGGGCATAACCGGCGACGCGGTGCTATGGGCAACGGGGCTTAATCGCCCCGAATACTACAAACACCCGGATCGTTTGCGCGATAACAACCACCCCAACGCCATCAACTTGATGAAGGGTGGCGTTGTTTACGCCAACCATATCACCACGGTGTCCCCGCACCATGCGTGGGAAGCCGGCCATACCGACCAGGGGCATGGCCTCGGCCACACCCTCGGCATTCACCAGGCCAAGTTCAGCGGCGTCCTCAACGGTGTCGACTACGATGTCTGGAATCCGGAGACCGACCGTTTCATCCCCTCTCATTTCAATGCCTGGAATGTGGAGGCCAAGTACCCCAACAAGGAAGCGCTCCGCGACCGGCTTTGGCTGAGCAAGGAGTTCAAGCCGCTGGTGGCGTACGTCGGCCGCCTGGACGCACAGAAGGGCGTGCACCTGATCCAGCACGCCATGTTCTACGCACTGGAAAAGGGCGCTCAGTTCGTGCTGCTGGGCGCCGCCGGCGATTCCGGCATCAACAATCACTTCTGGCATCTGAAGCACCAGCTCAACAACAACGCCGATTGCCACCTGGAGATCGGCTTCAACGAACAACTCGCCCACCTGATCTATGCCGGTGCCGACATCATCGTGGTGCCGAGCCTGTTCGAACCGTGTGGCCTCGCCCAGATGATCGCCATGCGTTACGGCGCAGTGCCGGTGGTGCGCGCCGTCGGCGGCTTGGTGGACACGGTGTTCGATCGGGACCACTCGGACAAGCCGGTGGAGTTGCGCAACGGCTACGTGTTCCACGATTCGGACTTTCCTGCGATCGAATCAGCACTCAACCGGGCGATCGGGTTGTGGTATTCGTTTCCCAAGGAGTTCCGGCGCTTGGTCACCAACGGCATGGCTGCGGACTACTCGTGGGCACAGTCCGGCCATCACTACATGGGCATTTACGAGCACGTTCGTGCCAAGTGAGGCGCGCCAAGTGAGGCACGCCGAGTGAAGGGAGCCGTACCGCTTTCAACCGCCGACGGGCGCATCCACGTCCGGGTTCGAAGCGGCTCCGCCGCCGACCGCGGTCACGGTTGCCTCGGCATCACCCAAATGCTCGGCCACCCGGTCCAGGTCGCCGTGAGCCCGATGAACCCAGGCTTCCCCCCAGTAGAAATGGCAGCTGGTCTCGGCCCGGAGCAGGCGCCAGCGCGCCTCCGCCAGGTGATGCCCCAATTCCGGATGCTGCGGCGCGAGGCGGGCCGCCTGCCGTTCCAGGTCGTGAAGCTGCCGGCTCACCGCATGCACCCGCGTCATGGCATCGCGCTGGCTCTGGGACCCCTGCCACTGGTGAAAGTCCCAGCCATGGTGCTCATCGGTGTTCCAGGCGCCGCGCCGCACCGTCACCCGGCCGTGGGCGCCGAACCGGTCCAGGTATTCGGTGATGAACATCGGGCGCAGCGAAGAGTAGCCCTGGCGGATCTGCTCCAGCGCTTCGCGATAGAAGTAGGTCCAGAAATTGGCCTTCGGGTTGACGTTGCGGAACCAGCCGCCGTTGTCTCCGTCGGTGGCGGTGGTGACCAGGGGCGGGAAGTCGCACCACTTCGTCCGCTCGTGCAGTTCGTGGTAGAACCAGCCGTAGTCCATGCCCGACAGCTGCGCGTTGGACAAATCCCGGTCGCGCACCACGATCACGATGTCCTCGCCATCGTACTCGGCGATGTGCGGCCGATATCGTGTCTCCTGCCACGACATGCTGTCCACCGGGTCGACGTATTCGCTGTCGACCAACACGTAGCGATACCCCGCGCGCTTGAGGTGCGGAATCATCTCCATGCAGAAGCCCATCTCCGGCGGCCAGAATCCGGCGAAATGGCCGCGCCAGAAGACATGGCCGGCCAGGGCCTGCCAGCGGGCGATCTGCTCGTCCCAGTCGGCTTCGGGGATCAGCGGCAGCACCGGATGGTAGTACCCGGTTCCCAGGATCTCGAAGATCTTCTGGTTTTGCAGCGCCCACAACAGGGTGCCGCAATCCACCGTGCCGTACACCCGCCGCTGAAACTCCGGCGACGACAGCGTCTCCAGCAGTGTGCCGGACATCGACAGGTGTACCCGGGCGAGATCCTCGTAGCCCCAAAGCGTCCGCGGCATGCGGTCGTAGGCGAACAGGATCTCCTTCACCTCCCAGGCGTTGGTCTCCAGCAGATCGTCCAGGTTGCTCGGCGGCTGATGCAGGTTCAGCACCAGGGCATGGTAGATCTCATTCATTGCGCCCCTCCCTCGGGCCATCCTCGGCCGCAGTGCCGAAGGCTATCCCGGGTGCCGGGCCGCGGCAACAGGCGAATGCCCACCGCCGCCCACGCGCACGCCTGCTTGCCGGCGCCATTATCCCGGAGGCGCACGAACTCGAACGGCAGCGGAATGACCGTGGTGGGCTCCGGCGCAACCGGCCTCGCGCCGACAAAGCTGTGACCCTACGCGGTCTCGTCATCAACGTTTCGCTTAATCCAGTTGTAGCACCAGGGTTTTGAGGTACGCGGTCTCGGGCAGGTGAGGATGGATCGGGTGGTCCGGCCCGGCACCGGCGGCGCGCACGATCCGGCCGGTGCGGCCGGCCTTGGTCAGACCCGCGGCGCATTCGGCGGTGAATGCGCCCAGTTCCACATTGTGCGAACACGAGGCCAGGAACAGGAACCCGCCCGGCTCCACCACCCGCGCGGCCAGGCGGGCGAGCTTGCGATAGCCGCGAAGGCCCGCGGCAACCTCCTTGCGGGACTTCACGAACGCGGGTGGATCGGCCACCACCAGGCGGAAGCGGGCCCCCTCCCCCACCAGGCCCTCCAGCGCCTGGAACACCTCGACGCGCCGGAACGTGCAGCGCGTTTCCACGCCGTTGGCGGCGGCGGCCTTGCGCGCCAAGTCCAGCGCCGGCTCCGAGGTGTCGATGCCGACCACGGCTGACGCTCCGCAGGCCGCGGCCCGGACGGCAAAGCCGCCGGTGTGGCAGAACAGGTCCAGCACCGGTCCGCCGGCGGCCAATGGCGCCACGAAGGCGCGATTGCGACGCTGGTCAAAGAACCAGCCGGTCTTCTGCCCGGCCACCACGTCCGCGAAGAAGCTCAGGTCATCCTCGATCACCGACACCGGCGCTTCGACCGAACCTTTGGCGACGGTGACGCCAGTTTGCAGCCCCTCCAGCGCCCGCGCACGGGAATCGTTGCGAATGACGATCGCCACCGGCCGGATCACATCGTCCAGCGCTTCGATCACCGAAGCGAGGAGGCGATCCATGCCGGCGGTGTTGGCCTGCACCACCGCCACGTCGTCGAACCGGTCGACGACGAGGCCGGCGAGGCCGTCGGCCTCGGCATGCACCAGCCGGTACCAGGGCCGCGGGTACAGCCGGTCGCGCAGCGCCAGCGCGTGGCGAAGCCGGTCGGCCAGGAACGCCCTGTCCACCACCGTCGCCGGATCGCGGTCCAACAGGCGGAAGGCGATCAGGGCATGCGGGTTGAACGTCCCGATGCCGAAGGGCTTGCCGTCCACGCGAACGAGCCGGACCACCGTCCCCGGCTCAAGGGCCTTGGCAGCGGCATCCATCCGGATTTCGTTGGCATAGGCCCAGGGGTGCCCCTGGCTCAAGCGGCGGTCCCCTCCGGGGTTGAGGAACAGGGTCGGCTTCGCGTCGACTTGATCAAGCATGCGGTGACCCTAACAGAAGCCGACGCCTTTGGCGCCCGGAACTCATGGTTTCCTGTGCGGCCGCCCGCCGACTCAAGCCTCTGTCCGCGCCTGAGCCTCAGACGCCAGCGGGCCTGCGCGATTGATTATCAATACCAGCGCCAATATCCGACAGCACTGGTCGGAAATTTTTCGGTCGACGCGCAGCGGCGGTCAATAAACCTGTAGACAAACCTTTGATATCGCCGCGGTGTTGACTTGGGATGCGAGTGGGCCTAATATGCGCTCGTGCTAAAGTAACGGTGGGCAAGAGGCGTGTTTTCTCAAGATCAAGGCGTCGAAATCACGGCGCCGCCTGAATCGTGCATCGATTTGCGCGCAGGGACAAGCCGTGTCTTGGCAGAAATGACCGGGTTTTCCCAGCCGATCAGGCTTGCACACGGGGTCCGGTCTTTCGTTTTCGAGCGATGCGGGAGTACGGTATGAGTGCAATGTCGGCCACGGCCGCCGCCTCCGAGGCGCCGCCAGACTACAATGAAGACGTCATCAAGAAATTCACGCTGGCGACGGTGTTCTGGGGCGTCGTCGGCTTCCTGGTCGGTGTCTATATCGCCTTTCAGCTGGCCTACCCGCAACTCAATCTGGGGCTGGAATGGACCTCCTTCGGAAGGCTTCGGCCGGTCCACACCTCAGCCGTGATCTTCGCGTTCGGCGGCAACGCGCTGATCGCCACGTCGCTCTATTGTGTGCAGCGGACCTGTCGCGCCTCGCTCTGGGGGGGGCCGGCGTTCGCCAACTTCCTGTTCTGGGGCTATCAGGCGTTCATCGTCATGGCCGCTACGGGATATGTCCTCGGAATCACGCAAAGCAAGGAGTACGCGGAACCCGAGTGGTACGTGGACCTGTGGCTCACGATCGTCTGGGTTTCCTACCTGGTGATCTTCGTCGGCACCCTGATGCGGCGCCGGGAGCCTCACATCTACGTCGCCAACTGGTTCTTCCTCGCCTTCATCGTCACCATCGCCATGTTGCACCTGGTCAACAACGCCGCGGTGCCGGTCTCGCTGTTCGGCACCAAGAGCTACGTGGTGTGGTCCGGCGTCCAGGACGCGATGACCCAGTGGTGGTACGGCCATAATGCCGTGGGCTTTTTCCTCACCGCCGGCTTTCTCGGGATCATGTACTACTTCATCCCGAAGCAGGCCGAGCGCCCGATCTATTCGTACCGGCTCAGCATCGTCCACTTCTGGACCCTGATCTTCCTCTATATCTGGGCGGGACCGCACCACCTGCATTACACCGCGCTGCCCGAATGGACCCAGACACTGGGCATGGTGTTCTCGATCATGCTGTGGATGCCGTCCTGGGGCGGGATGATCAACGGCATCATGACCCTGTCGGGTGCCTGGGACAAACTGCGTACCGACCCGGTGTTGCGGTTCATGGTGGCGTCGGTGGCCTTCTACGGCATGGCGACATTCGAAGGGCCGATGATGTCCATCCGTGCCGTCAACTCGCTGAGCCATTACACCGACTGGACCGTCGGCCACGTGCATTCCGGTGCGCTGGGCTGGGTCGCCTTCATCAGCTTCGGCGCCATTTACTACCTGGTGCCGCGGTTGTGGGCGCGGCCGCGCCTGTATTCCGTGCGCCTGGTCAACTGGCACTTCTGGATCTCGACCCTCGGCATCATCCTCTACATCACCGCGATGTGGATCTCCGGGATCATGCAGGGGCTGATGTGGCGGGCCTACGACTCGCTCGGCTTCCTCCAGTACTCGTTCATCGAGACGGTGGCGGCAATGCACCCGTACTACGTGATCCGGGCGCTCGGCGGCGTCCTGTTCCTCGCCGGTTCCCTGGTCATGGTCTACAACCTGTGGCGGACGATCCGGGGCGACCTCCGGACCGAAGCGACGATGCAGACGCCCGTCCGTGTCGCCGCGGCACCGGCCGAGTAGCGGGAGGCGGCGATGAAGTTCGGCCATCACATCTTCGAAAAGAATGTCATCATCCTCACCATCGCGGTTCTGATCACCGTGTCCATCGGTGGCCTGGTGCAGTTGATCCCGCTCTACACCATGGAACAGACCATCGAGGAGGTGGACGGCATCCGCCCGTATTCGCCGCTGGAACTGGTCGGGCGCAACATCTACGTACGGGAGGGTTGCTATGCCTGCCACAGCCAGCAGATCCGCCCGTTCCGGGACGAGATCGAGCGCTACGGCCACTATAGCCTCGCGGCCGAGAGCCTGTATGATCACCCGTTCCAATGGGGGTCCAAGCGCACCGGGCCGGACCTGGCCCGGGTCGGCGGCAAGTATTCCAACGACTGGCACGTTGCCCACTTCGTGGATCCGCGCAGCATCGTGCCGGAAACGATCATGCCGGCCTACCCGTTCCTGGCCACCAACGCGCTTCGCTTTCGTGACATCGCCGATCACCTGCGCACGCTGCGCATCGTCGGGGTGCCCTACACCGACGAGCAGATCGACAACGCGGTGCACGACCTGCAGGTCCAGGCCACCGGCGCCGGTGATGTGGACGCCGTTCTCGCCCGCTATCCCAAGGCCGTGATCGGCAGCTTCGACGGCGACCCGTCGCAGGTGACGGAGCTCGATGCCCTGATCGCCTACCTGCAGGTGCTGGGCACCCTGGTGGACTTCACCGTGTACGAACCGGAGCGGGACTTCCGGTGACGGTGGAGGGAGGCAGAAGCCATGGACTGGCAGCAGATCCTGGAAGTGGTGCGTTCGTTGTGGGTGGTGTGGCTGATGATCCTGTTCATCGGCATCGTCTTCTGGGCCTACCGACCCAAGAACAAGAAGCGGTTCGAGGAACATGGCCGGATCCCGTTCAAGGATGATACGGAGAAATAGGGCATGGCAGAACAAAAAGAAGTCGACCGCCTGACCGGCACCGAGACCACCGGTCACGAATGGGACGGCATCAAGGAGCTGAACACACCGCTGCCACGCTGGTGGCTGTACGTGTTCTATGCCACCATCCTGTTCTCCGTGGTCTGGGTAATCCTGTATCCGGCCTGGCCGATCGGTCTCAGCGACTACACCAAAGGCGTGATCGGCTATTCCGCTCGCGCCGACCTGATGCGCGATCTGGAGGCGCAGCGGGCTGAACGCGCCGTGTGGCGGGAACGGTTCGAGGCTCAGGAGGTAGCGGAGATCGCCCGCGATCCCGACCTGCTGCAGTTCGCCATGGCCGGCGGGCGGGTGTTGTTCGCCGACAACTGCGCCCCCTGCCATGGCTCCGGTGGCGCCGGCGCGCCCGGCTTCCCCAATCTGGTGGATGACAACTGGATGTGGGGCGGAACCCTGGAAGAGATCCACCACACGGTGGTCTACGGTGTGCGCAATGACCACCCGGAAGCGCGCATGTCGGAAATGCCGGCCTACGGCACCCTCGGCATCCTGGAACGGGACGAGATCGCGGCGGTGGCCGATCATGTGCTCCATCTCGCCGGGCGCGGCGAGGACGACCCCCGCGGCCGGGAGATCTTCGCCGAGCAATGCGCCGCCTGCCACGGCGACGCGGGCAAGGGCTTGGCGGAGCTCGGCGCACCGGACCTCACCAACAACATCTGGCTGTTTGGCGGCACGCGCCAGGACATCATCGCCCAGATCCGCCAGCCGCGGCACGGCGTCATGCCCTACTGGTTTGAACGCCTGGGCGAAGCCGAGTTGAAACAGGTGACGATTTACGTCCACGCGCTGGGTGGCGGGCAATAGACCGGGCCGTCCGGCGGCCGAGGCGCCGGCATCCGGCTGCCGTACAGAGGAGCCCTTCGACAGGGGGAAGCAACCCGGGGCCGGGGACTGAACCGGCTTAGGGCAATCCGGGCGAAGGCCGCCCGAAGGACGACCGATGACCATGGAGACCCAGCGTTCCGCTTCTCATCCTGCCACGCCACCCTCGGCGGCATCATCCGGCCCGGCGCCCGCCGATCCGGGCACGGCGGCGACACCGGCGCCACCGGCCGCTTCGCCCGAGAAGATCAAGTTCTTCGCCGACCGGGAAAAGATCTATCCGCGCAACATCCATGGTACCTGGCGGCAGATAAAATGGGCGGTCCTGGGCGTGCTGCTGGCGCTCTATTACATCGGCCCCTGGATTCGCTGGGATCGGGGTCCCGGCGCGCCGGACCAGGCCTTGCTGATCGACATGCCGGGACGGCGGGCTTATTTCTTCACCATCGAGATCTGGCCGCAGGAGGTCTACTACCTCACCGGCCTTCTGATCATCGCCGCCATCGGCCTGTTCCTGGTCACCGCCTGGTTCGGACGGGTCTGGTGCGGCTTCACGTGCCCGCAGACGGTGTGGACCGACCTGTTCATGTGGGTGGAGCGAAAGATCGAGGGCGATCGCAATGCCCGCCTGCGCCTGGACAAGGCGCCCCTGTCATTTGGCAAGGCCGGCCGAAAGATCGGCAAGCACGCGGCCTGGCTGCTGATCGCACTGGCCACCGGCGGCGCCTGGATCATGTATTTCAACGACGCGCCGACGGTCGTGCGGGCGTTCTTCACCGGTCAAGCCTCCACGGCGGTGTACGGCTTCACCGCCCTGTTCACCGCCACCACGTATCTGCTGGCGGGTTGGGCGCGGGAGCAGGTGTGCATCTACATGTGCCCGTGGCCGCGCTTCCAGAGCGCCATGTTCGACGAGGATTCGCTGATCGTCACCTACGAAGACTGGCGCGGCGAGCCGCGCGGTTCGGCCCGCAAGGGGCAGTCGTTCGAAGGCCGCGGTGACTGCGTCGATTGCGGCCTGTGCTGGCAGGTGTGCCCCACCGGGGTCGACATCCGCAAAGGGCAGCAGATGGCATGCATCGGCTGCGCGCTGTGCATTGACGCCTGCAACAACGTCATGGACCGGTTCGGGCGGCCACGCAACCTGATCACCTACGATTCCATCGCCAACCAGAACGCCCGGGCCGAAGGCCGGCCGGTCCGGATGCGCCTGGTGCGGCCACGCACGCTGATCTACATCGCGGTTCTGGCGATCGCCGCGACGGTGATGGCCTACACCCTGGTGACCCGGGACCGGGTGGACGTGGCGGTGCAGCCGGACCGGTCGCCGCTGTTCGTGCAGTTGTCCGACGGCTCCATCCGTAACGCCTACACGTTCAAGATCCTGAACATGGAACGGAACAACAAAAGCTACACCCTCACCACCGCCGGCATCACCGGGGCGATGCTGACCGTCATCGGCTACCAGGCCGAACCCGCAACCAGCACCGTCCTGCCGGCCCGGCCCGACGACGTGGCGACCTTCCGGGTGCTGGTGACCGCACCGCCTGAGAGTGTCCCACTCGCGACCCATGATCTCTGGTTCGTGCTGACCGACCAGGCCACCGGCGAGGTGGTGGAGCACCGGACCGTGTTTGCAAGCTCGGGGAACTGATGATCATGCCTGACAAGCAACGCCCACCCGGCTGGTGGTATCCCTGGATTTTCGTGGCCGGCATGGCCGTGGTGATCGCCGTCAACGCGGTGATGGCCTATGCCGCGGTGACCACGTTCGCCGGGCTGCAAACCGAAAACCATTACCGCAAGGGCTTGGCCTACAACGACGCGCTGGCGGCCCACACATTGCAAACAGAACGCGGCTGGCAGGTCGAACTGGCCTTTGCGCCGAGCCCGACGGGGGAGAATTGGGGCACCGTGGAGGCCCGTCTGAGCGATGCCGACGGCGCCGCGCTCGCCGATCTCCAGGTGACGGCACAATTCGTGCGTCCCACCCACAGGGGCTACGATCAGGAACTGGCGCTGGTGCATCAAGGCGACGGCCGATACACCGCGCGCGCCACGGTGCCGCTCAAAGGCCAATGGGATGTGCGCGTCGTCGCGGTGCGGGGCGATGACCGCCACCAGGACGTGACGCGCCTGTACATCCGGTGAGGATACCCCCGTCCGGGCCGACCCGGTTGGCACCGGCCGGGATGACTCCGGCCCTGACCCGGACGCGGATCGCCGCCCACCCCGATCCACCGCCCGCCGGCGATGCCGGCGCGGTTTTTCGCGCATGCCGCCATTGCGGCGAGCCGATCGGCGGCAATGGCACACCACCGGAAACCCCCGGTTTCTGCTGCTCCGGCTGCGCCGCCGCCTATGACCTGGTCCGAGGCCTGGGGCTCGATGGCTATTACCGCCGCCGGGTGATCGATCCCGACCAACGCCCGCTGAAGCCCGACGAAGAGCCGATGGCGATCGACTACGGCGCTTATGCCGAGGACGCCGGCGATGGCCGGCGGGCGCTCTCGCTTCTGATCGAAGGGTTGCACTGCGCCGCCTGCGTGTGGCTGATCGAATCGGTGCTGGCGCGAACGCCGGGCGTCGCCGGCGCCCGGGTCAACATGACCACCCGCCGGCTCGCGGTCAGCTGGCGCACGATGGAGACCGATGCGGCGGCCGTCACTGCCGCGGTCACCCGCCTCGGCTACCGCCTGGTCCCCTATGACCCGTCGCTCGCCGGACAGGCGGAACAGCAGCAGGAAACGGCGCTGCTGCGGGCGCTGGCGGTGGCCGGGTTCGCCTTCGGCAACGTGATGCTGCTGTCCGTCTCGGTGTGGGCCGGACACGGCCAGGGCATGGGGCCGGCCACCCGGGACTTGCTGCATTGGCTGTCGGCGCTCATCGCCCTGCCCGCCATCGCCTACGCGGTACGGCCGTTCGCGGCCTCGGCGCTGGCGGTTCTCCGCCATGGCCGGACCAACATGGATGTGCCGATCACCCTCGCCGTGGTGCTCACCGCCGGCATGAGCCTGCAGCAGACCATGGTCGGCGCCGACCATGCCTACTTCGATTCGGCGGTCGCACTGCTGTTCTTTCTTCTGATCGGCCGCTACCTGGACCGGCGGGCGCGGGGCCGGGCCCGATCGGCGGCCGAAAACCTGTTGGGGCTGAACGCCCGACCGGTCACCGTGCTCGACGCCGACGGCAGCCGGCGCCTGGTGCCACCGCAACAGGTGGCGCCGGGCATGACCGCATTCGCGGCAGCCGGCGACCGTATCGGCATCGACGGCACCGTGCTCATCGGCTTGAGCGATGTGGATACCGCCCTGATCGACGGAGAGACGGTGCCGACCGCGGTGAAGCCCGGCAGCCGGGTTTTCGCCGGGACCATCAACCTGTCGGGTCCGCTCACCATTGGCGTGACCGCTGCCGCCGAGAACACCCTGCTCGCCGGCATCGCCCGGATGATGGAGGCGGCGGAACAGGGCCGCGGTCGCCATGTCGCCCGCGCCGACCGGGTGGCGCGCCTGTATGCGCCGGTGGTGCACGCCCTGGCCGCCCTCGCCTTCGTCCTGTGGTTCTTCGTGTTGGGGGCGTCCTGGCAGACGGCGCTACTGATTGCCGTCGCGGTGCTGATCGTCACCTGCCCGTGCGCGCTGGCGCTGGCGGTACCGGCGGTGCAGGTCATCGCGTCCGGGCGCCTGTTCCGCGCCGGCGTGCTCATGAAATCGGCGACCGCGCTGGAGCGCTTGGCCGCCGTCGACACCGTGGTGTTCGACAAGACCGGCACCCTGACCGAGGGGCGGCCGGCCTTGCGGCCGGATCCGGACCGGGACCCGAAGGCACTGGCCCTGGCCGCGGCGATCGCCCGGGAGAGCCGGCATCCGCTGGCCCGAGCCTTGGTGCAGGCCGCCGAGCAGGCCGAGGGATTTGTCCCCGACGACGAACCGCCCGCCGGCATCCGGGAGTGTCCCGGCCAGGGCCTTGAAGCCACCACGACGGAGGGACCCGTGCGCCTGGGCAGCCGGCGTTTCTGCGGACCGCAACACGCGGATGGGGACAGCCGCGATGGTCCGCCGGGCCCGGAACTGTGGCTCAGCCGACCGGGCCGGGCACCGGTGCGGTTCGCCTTTTCCGATCGCGTCCGGCCCGATGCCGCCACCGTGGTCGCGGCACTGCGGGCCCGCGGCTACCACCTCGCGCTGCTGTCGGGCGATCGCATGCCGGTGGTCTCCGCGGTGGCGGCCGAACTGGGCATCGCGGACTGGCACGCCGCCTGCGATCCCGCCGAGAAATGCCGGCGGCTGGAAGCGATGGCGGCAGCCGGCCGGACCGTGCTGATGGTGGGCGACGGGCTCAACGACGCCCCGGCCCTGGCTGCGGCCCACGCATCCATGTCGCCGTCCAGCGCGGTGGATCTGAGCCAGACCGCGGCCGACCTGGTGTTCCAGGGCCGGCATCTGAGGCCGGTGCAAGAGGCGTTGGCGGTGGCTGCGCGGGCCGAACGCTTGGTCCGTCAGAATCTTGCCCTGTCCTATCTTTACAACGTCATCACCGTCCCGATTGCCGTCGCCGGCCTGGTGACCCCGCTGGTGGCAGCCATCGCCATGTCGGCCTCCTCCCTCGTGGTCATCCTCAACGCACTTCGCGCGGGTGGAGGCCGGGGCTGATGGAGATTCTGCTCTACCTGATTCCGGCGGCGCTGGGGCTCGGTCTGATCGGCCTGATCGCGTTCCTGTGGGCGCTCAAATCGGGCCAGTTCGATGACCTGGATGGGGCCGCCCACCGCATCCTGTTCGATGACGATGACGGCTTGAGGCAACCCGCTCAACCGGAACGTGAGGATCACCGGCCAACGGACCGGAATCGCGAAAGCTCTTGACACGTTTTTCGTTCGTTCCCTGGTTGACGGTGCCGATTCGGACGACTTTCGTTTTCTCTCCGTCCCATCCGGCCATGCGCCGCGTGCGCCGGCCGCCATGCATGCTCCAGGATCCGGGCGGCTGATCCCGAGCGCTGTGCGCCGGCAGTCCCCGGATGGGGCCCCCAATCCATCGATAACGCGAAAACCGTTCGTCGTTAATCCCTCGTTCATCGACAGAGCTTACCCTGAAGCCATCACGTTCCTCCCCCTTCCACTCGGGCCGGCTCACGCCGGCCCTTTTTTTTCCCGGAACGGGCGTGACATCTCTCCGCTTGCCGCCCGGATCGCCCGGCGCTACTGTTCCGACCATGAAACGTCTGCTTGCCCTGGGTGTGGCGCTGGCCGCCGTACCGCTGGCAACCGCCTGCACCGAGCTGTATTCCGGCCCGCAGGTGGTGCGCTACAGCGATACGGCTTTTTATGTCCGCCACATTCCGTGGGTGGACGGCGAAGCCGGTGTGAACACGCTCGCCGCCGAGCTGTGCCGGGACGTGGACGGAGAGGTGGCACTCACCGATCAGCAGCAGGTTTACCCATTCGACATCCGCTACGCGACCTACCGTTGCATCCTGCCGCCGCCGGAGCCGGCCCCCACCCGGGCGCCGGGCCTCAAGCCGGAGCCGGAGCCGGACCCGACGACCCCGCTCTACATGCCGTTCGAGGCACCCGTAGACGCCCCCTTCGACCGCGACCCCATGCGTGACGCGCGTGGCCCCGCGGGAGACGACTCGCCGGCGTGAGAGGGTTTTGACAGACCCGGGCCGGCCGATTCGATCGGCATCGCCCAAATCGGGTCCCACGCCGAGATGATGATCCAGTCCTCGCCATTTTGAGCGGTAGGTTTCGTCTGCGCGGATTCGGCTTCCAACTCCACGTAACACGTTTAATTGTTTCTAGTTACGGACCCCGGGCTGGTTGTCCCTTTATTTTTTGAGGTCATTGGCGGGTCCTTATCGGTTGCCGCCACGGCGGCAGCCCTGCCGGTCCGGCAGGGTCTGCGTGCCGGCAAGAAGACCACCCTGTGACATCTTTCCCACACCCGTCCGCAAAGCGTGGGGGACGCGCCCGCCGGCCTCGGCACGGGCCGAAAACGGCCTCCCCCAGAGGCCGGCCGCGGACAGAGAGGAGCGCACAATCGATGCCGTTTTGTTGCGAAAAAATGCGGTCGGGATGCGAAAAAAACCGGTTTTTTCGGCCTAACCGTTTGATATAAAACAAAACTGCCGGTTCCGGCGCGGGATAATGTATGCATATGTATGCTTTTGTTATCATTTTGGCGATTTTCGTGTTTAGAATCAGTTGGTTAGCGTTTCGCCGCCGCGGCCGCCTTGGGCTTGTGCCACGGTAACCGGACATGATGACACGGAACCTGCGGCCCGTCAAGGTATTTTATCCTATGTGTGTCGCTAACATGTGATCTGTCCGGAGTAGGTAACACGTGATCTGTCCGGTTTA
>REEP01000060.1 GCA_007695045.1 Rhodospirillales bacterium
AGAAGCGGTCAATTCATGTGTTACCTGGACCGGTCAATTCAGTTTGTTATCGACATACCACCGGCAAAGCCGTGTCGGCAGCTTTTCCAAGGCTGGTGCCGGCGCTGCCGCTTGCCACGCTCGACCGTCACCCGAGCATCAATCCTCACTCGACACGCCGACGGCCGTCATCCGATGATGCGCCCGCCATGAACCGCGCACGCCGATGATCCGCCCTGCTTCCCCTGCCGACGTGGTCGACCTGGTCCGGATCGAGAATCGGTCCTTTCTCACCGACCGCTTCTCGGCACGGGCGTTCCGCTACCTCTTGTCCAAGGCCAACGCCGTTACGCTGGTGGATCAGGCCCCGGAGGGGCGCCTCCGGGGCTACGCCACCGTGCTGTTCAGCCGCGGCACGCCCCTGGCCCGTCTGTACTCCATCGCCGTCGACCCGGAATACCGCGGCTTCGGGCTCGGACGTTCCCTCCTGGTGGCCGCGGAACAGGCCGCAAGAGATCGGGACGCCGCCTACATGCGTCTCGAAGTCCGCGCCGATGACCCGGACACCCAGGCCTTCTACGGCCGTCATGGTTTCCGCAAGATCGCCGTGCAGACCCAGTATTACGACGACCAAGCGGATGCCGTGCGCATGGAGAAGTCCCTGGCGCCGCGGCCCGATCCCCGTCTCGCGCGCGTACCGTTCTATGCCCAGACCCTGGACTTCACCTGCGGCCCGGCGGCGATGCTCATGGCCATGCACGCCCTTGACCCCGCCATCACCGTCGATCAGACGGCGGAGCTGAGGCTGTGGCGGGAATCCACCACCGTGTTCATGACTGCGGGACACGGCGGCTGCAGTCCGGAGGGGCTGGCGCTGGCGGCAACACGGCGAGGTTTCGACGTCGAGGTTTACCTGAGCGATACCGGCGTCATGTTCATCGACAGCGTGCGCAGTGAGGCCAAGAAATCGGTGATCCGGCTCGTCCAGGAGGATTTCCGCGGCCAACTGGAGGAGATGGGGATCCCGATGACGTTCCGGCCGCTGTCGCTGGAAGCCATGCGAGAGAAGTTCGAGATGGGCAGGATTTCGGTTGTGATGATCAGTTCCTATCGTCTCGACCGGGAACGACAGCCACACTGGGTCGTGGTCACCGGGTTCGATGCGAAATACGTCTACCTGCACGATCCCAGCGTCGACGAGGAGAAAGACAAGCGCGTGACTGACTGCATGCAGATCCCGGTTCCCCAGCGGGAATTCGCCAAGATGGCGCGATACGGGCGCTCTCAGCAGAAGGCGGCGCTGGTGATCGGCAAGGGGCGGCGCTGATGCCGCTTCATGTCATCGTCGTCGATCGGGAAAGCGACTTTCCCTGGCCGGCCGCCGGCCGCCGTATCATGCGGGCGACCGACTACGTGCGGGAGGCGGCCCGGCAACTGCCGGCGTCCACCCGGGTGATCAACTTGTGCCGCGATGCCAGCTACATGAGCCTCGGCTACTACTGCTCATTGATGGCCGAGGCTCGCGGCCACAAGGTGATCCCTTCTGTCGAGGTGATGCTGGATCTGCACTGGAAGCGGCTGCTGCGGATCGCCCTTCCCGAGGTTCAGGAGCTGGTGCGTAAAAGCGTCAAGGCACCGCCGGAACCGCTGCCGCGCCTCGTGGTGGATATCTTCTTCGGCATGCCGGACGATGCCCGGCTCGCTGCAGTGGCTCGTCGGGTGTTCGAGCTGTTCCGCTGCCCGCTGCTCCGCATCGAGCTCGGCTATCGTGCCGGCTGGTCGGTCAAAGCGATTCGGCCACTGAGTATCCGCGAATTGACGGCCGATCAGCAACCGATGCTCAAGGACGCGCTGGACCGTTACACTCACGCGGCTTGGCGCCCGCCCCAACGGGCGGCCGGCCCAGGGCGGTATTCCATCGCGGTGCTGCATGACCCCGAAGAGCACCTGCCGCCCTCGGATGGCCGCGCACTCGACCGGTTCGCGCGCGCCGGGGCCAAGCTTGGGCTGGAGGTGCAGCTGATCACCCGCGCCGACTATACCCGGCTCCTGGAGTTCGACGCCCTGTTCATCCGCGAGACCACCGCGCTTGACCACCACACCTATCGGTTCGCCAAGAAGGCGGAGGCCGAGGGCATGCCGGTGATCGATGACCCCCGCTCCATTCTCCGCTGCACCAACAAGATCTGCCTGGCCGAGCTGCTTGAAAGCAATGCCGTACCGGCGCCGCGGACGCTGATCCTGGACCGCCGGCGTATCGGCCGCGCCGAGCGGGAATTCGGCTATCCCTTCGTGGTCAAGATCCCCGATAGCGCCTTCTCCCGCGGCGTGTTTCGCATCCATGCCCGGGCCGACCTCGATCGGTTCGCCGACCACGCCTTCAAGGAATCCGATCTGGTCCTTGCTCAGGAATATGTGGAAACGGCGTTCGACTGGCGGGTCGGGATCCTGGAAGGCGAGCCGCTCTATGTCTGCAAGTACTTCATGGCCCGCGGCCACTGGCAGATCATCAAGCATGAACAGAACCGTCGCTATGTCTCCGGCGCCTTTGCCGCACTCGCGGTGGAGGAAGCACCCCCGGCGGTTGTGGACGTGGCCACCCGGGCGGCACGACTGATCGGCGACGGCCTCTACGGGGTCGATCTCAAGGAGACGGCCAACGGCGTCTATGTGATCGAAATCAACGACAACCCCAGCATCGAAGCCGGTGTGGAGGACGCGGTGATCAAGGACCGCCTTTACACCGCCGTCATGGCGGCGTTCATCCGGCGCCTGGACAAGCGCTCGCAGACCGGGCCCCGGGAAGCGCGGGGCCGGCGCAACGGTGTGGCCGGGGCGACGCCGCACAGCCAGGCCGCCGGCGATGACTGATCCGACACACTCAACGCCGCGGCCGGCTGAAGGCCCGATGACCGCAAGCTCCCGCGTCACTCTGGTCACCGGCGGCGATGCCGGCTATTTCCCGCTGCTGGAAGAACTGACGCGGTCCCTGCGACGCCTGCCGGGCGGCGGGTCGCAACCGCTGGTGATCCTCGATGGCGGCCTCGAGCCGACCCAGCGGACGGCGCTGGAAGCCTTGGGCGCCCGCACCCTGGACCCCGGCTGGTGCGCCCCCCAGGCGGAGCGGCGGGCGCGCGGGCGGACCCACCTGAAGATCAACGTCGCCAAACTGCACCTGGACCGGCTCCTGCCCGAGGCTGACATCATCGCCTGGATCGACGGTGATGCCTGGCTGCAGACCCTGGACTGCCTGGACCTGTTTCGCATGGTGGCGGATAAGGGCAAGTTCGCTGTAGTGTCCCAGGCCAGCCGGCGGCAGACAAGGCAGGTATCGTTCAGGAGGCTGGTTGGCGGCTACGTCGAATTGCGCAACATCCTGTACAAGAATGCCCGTCGCGCCGGCCTGCCCGCCCACCTCAGCACTGCCCTGATGGCACGGCCGACACTGAATGCCGGGGCTTTTGCCCTCTCCGCCCGGGCGCCGCATTGGTCCCGATGGCGCCACTGGCAGGAACAGGTACTGCAAAGCGGCCGGCTGTTTACTTCCGATCAGCTGGCCATGGGCTTGGCGGCCTACGTGGATGGCCTGCCCTTCGAGGCCCTGCCGGCCTCCTGCAACTACATGGGTCCATGGCGCTGGGATGCGGCGCGTGGCCAGTTCGTCGATTTCTGTCCGCCCTACGCCCCGGTCAGCGTCATTCACTTGGTGGGGCACGACGCCATGCGGGCCGATGCCTCGGTCACCGTCGACATGGTGGACATGGCCGATCGACCCATGCGCGCCTCGCTGCGGTTCGGCCACACGCCGGCCGATGTGCCGGCGACGGGATGATGCAGCCCGGCGGCTGCAACACGACCTGTTGTCGGGACCAGAGCAACACACCCTGACCAGGACCGGCTGCGCCCGACCAGGCACGACCTCGTGGTGACCTCGTGGTGACCCCGTGGTGACCTCGTGGTAACCGGCCCCAAGCGGAGAAGCCTTGGACGTTCCCGGATCAGTGGGCCGTCCGGGATCAGCCGTGCAGCTTCTGCGCCAGCTCGGCCACCCCCCGGCCCTGGGCGCGCGCGATCGCCAGTTCGTTGGCGCTCGGCTGACGGCTGCCGTCGCTGCCGGCCATCGTCGAGGCGCCGTACGGCGTGCCGCCGGAGATCTCGTCCATGTTCGAGAGTTCCGGGATCGAATACGGGACGCCGACGATCACCATGCCGTGGTGCAACAGCGTCAGGTGGATCGACACCAGCGTCGTCTCCTGCCCGCCATGCTGGCTCGCGGTCGACGTGAAGGCGCTGCCCACCTTGCCGATCAGCTTGCCCTTGAACCACAGCCCGCCGGTCTGGTCCCAGATGTTGCGCATCTGGCTGGCCATGTTGCCAAAGCGCGTGGGCGTGCCGATGATGATGGCGTCGAAGTCGGCCAGCTCATTGACATCCTCCAGGATCGGCGCGGCCTGGTCGGTCTTGTAGCCCGACTGCTGCTGCACGCTTTCTGGTACCAGTTCCGGTACGCGCTTGACGGTGACCTCGGCGCCGGCGATCTCGCGGGCTCCTTCGGCAACGGCGTTGGCCATCGTTTCCACATGGCCATAACTGGAGTAGTACAATACAAGAACACGCGTCATGAGACTGGCCTCCTGCATCAAGGTATCCAGAACATTCGTCAAGCGGAACAGAAGCTCGTCCCGTTGGTTCCAGGCGACTCAACCTCATTGGGGTGACGGGCCTGATTCCGGCGCCGATGCCGGGCGGCGGGCGTAAGGTTGCGTGGCGGCTTCGCTGAGAGGAAGGCAGGTATCGTCCATGCGGATCAGAAACAAGGATCGGCCGGGTTCCACCGCGATGGTGATGTCGACGTCGCTGCCCGGCCGGTCATCTCCCCCGCGCCACTGAAGCGAACACGCACAGGCGGGCGATCCCTCGACCTCAGGGTTCGGCTTCATCCGCCATCGGGTCTTCCCCTCCCATCGGGAATTCCCCTCAATGCAGCACCGCGTCGGCAACAGCGTCGATGATGCTGTCGTGGTCGGGAGACATGCCTTCGTCGATCCCCATCTCGCGTCGGAGCCGTTGTTCGACAAAGATCCGGGCAGGACGGTCGGTGCGGGTGATGAGCGCGTCGTGAATGCCACAGGCCATGTGCGCCGCGGTTACCAGAAAGGTGCCGAGATCGTGGCCGTCGCCGAGGCCATCGGTGCCACTGGTGCCGCTATCGCCGTTGCGCGCGAGCACCCGCTCCACCCGGTTGGGGAACGAGGGGTCCATCTCCGCGCCCAGTCGCAAGGCCGCGCGCCGGGCCACGTCTCGGGGTTCGGCCAACCGTCACCTCCCAGGCGTCCCGCGGGTCGCGCGGCACGACGCCTCGCATCTTGGATCGCTGGACCGACTATAGCCACGGGGGGGCGGCGTTTGCACGTCCCAACATTTGCGTTAAATTCGGCGGCGAAGGCACGGTCGGCCACGACACCGTGCCGCAAGAATCGGGAGGATCACCGCTTGACGGAAGCATCGGTCGACCAATCCATCGCGCAGTCTCTTGGCGCCGACCCGGCGCTGCTGCCGATCCTCGACTACCTGATGCAGGACGTCGAGGTGATGGGCCCCGATCCCGAGCAGATCGTCGGCATGGTGCGCCCGCTCAAGCTGAGCGGCGCCCGCACGGTGCTCGACCTCGGTTGCGGCAAAGGCACGGTGGCGACGGCGCTGGCGGCGGAACTTGGCCTGCACGTGACCGGTATCGACGCGTTCGAGCCGTTTATCGAAGAGTGTCGGGTCCGGGCATCGGCACTCGGCGTCGGCGACGCCTGCCTGTTCGAGGCGATGGACATGCGCCGACTGGTGGGGCGGCTGCCACGCTTCGACGTCGTCATGCTACTGGCCTGCGGCGGCGTGTTCGGCGACAGCCACGACACCATCCGGGCGCTCCGTACCTTCGTGAGGCCCAAGGGTTTCCTGCTGATCGGCGACTGTTACGGCGCCGCCGCGGACGGGCTGGTCGGCATCACCGGTCATGAAGATGCCGTTCGGGCGGTGGCAAACTCGGGCGATGACCTCGTCAGCGAACGCCACGGCAGCACCCAGGACAGCCAAACCCACCGCGTCCTTGCCGCCAAGGTGATGGCGCGTCGGGCGCGGGAGTTGATGCGGCTCTATCCCGGCCTTGCCGCCACCATGTGGGAGTTCGTCGAATCGTTTGGCGGCGGTGTGGCCGGTGACTCGTTGGTGGTGACGCCGACCGTTTGGCTTGTCCGCCGGGGCGACGATGACACCGCCGACGATGCCGAACCGGAGGACGCACATGCCCGCACGCGCGCTTAGGCAATCGCTGCGAACCCTGGTCACGCCGGCACGACTTGCCGTGGGGCTGGCGGTGCTGGCAGTGCCGGTCCTGGTCGGGTGCGTCGGCACACCGCCGCCGCCGGACCTCGGCAGCGCATGCCAGATCCGATCCTGCGTCTGCGAGGGACGGCCCGAGGCGTTCTGGCGCAAGCCACCCACCACCGACGTCCAGTGGACGGATCGTGGCCGTGCATTCTGCCCCGACGGCTATAGCCTCAAGCTGGCTACCGGCAAACCGACGCGACGCTAGCCGCCGCGTGACACTGGAGCCCGGTCAGTGTCGGACCCGCTGGCCATAGGTGCGCATGGCTTTCTCGGCCAGAACATGGGCCACGATGAACACCACGAAAAAGACCAGTGCCTGCGCGTCCAGAGAGCTGAACCCGAGCCACACGCCCAGTTGCAGCGCGAGGAACGCGATGACCGCCGCGACCAACCCGGGAAGATAAGTGAACAGCCGAGACATCCTGATATCCCTCCATCAGCCCTGAGCCATCAGTTCGTCGGCGGCGGCGGTGCGGGCCGCCACCGCCGGCAAGGCTCCCAGCACGCCCCACCAAACTCGGGTGCCGTGGTTAGATCGACATGGCGGTGAGCTCGACCGCAGTGCGTTTGCCTTCCACCACCACGATGCCGCTATCGGTGACCGTGTAGCGCTTTCGGTCTTCATCCGGATCGAACCCGATCACCGTGTCGGCCGGAAGCTGCACGTTCTTCTCCAGAATGCAGCGGCGCAAGCGGGAGCGGCGGCCGATATCGCAATTGTCGAACACGACGGACTCATCAATCTCCGCCCCCGAGTGGACATAGACGTGGCGACCGAGCACCGAGTTCCGCACCACGCCGCCCGAGATGATGCAACCGCCCGCCACGACCGAGTCGATGGCATGACCGCGCCGGTCTTCTTCGTCGAAGGCGAATTTGGTGGGCGGGTCGGAGTAACTCGCGGTGCGTAGCGGCCACTCCCGGTTGAACAGGTTGAGTTCGGGGTCGATGGCGCGGATATCCATGTTGGCTTCGAAGTAGGCGTCGAGAGTGCCGACATCCCGCCAGTACGGGAGCTTGCCCTGAGGCTCGCCCGGAATGTTGTTGGTCATGAAGTCGTAAGCGAACAACTCGGCATGGCCCACCATGCGCGGCAGGATATCCTTGCCGAAGTCATGGGAGCTGTTGTCGTCCGTTTGATCCTCCTCGACGCAGCGCAACAGCATGTCGGTCGAGAAGATGTAATTCCCCATGGAGGCATACACCTTGTCCGGATCCCCGGGCATGGTCGGCGCGTCGGCCCGCTTTTCGTGGAAGCCGATGATGCGTCCCGTGCTGGTCGTTTCCAGAACGCCGAATTCCTTGGCGAAGCGGCGATCGGTCGGAATGGCCGCCACCGTCGCATGGGCCCGCTTCTGTTCGTGGAAGGCGATCATATCGCGGATGTTCATCCGGTAGATGTGATCGGCCCCGAACACGGCAACGATGTCCGGTCGCGACTGCTCGATCAGGTTGATATTCTGATGAATGGCGTCCGCGGTCCCGCGATACCAGTTCTTGCCGGCCGTTCGCATCTGGGCCGGCACCGGCACGATGAAATGGTTCTTGAGGATGCCGCCGAACTGCCAGCCGTCACTCAGATGCTGCAGGAGTGACTGGCTCCGGAACTGAATCACAACGTAGATCGAATGAATGCCGGAGTTGATCAGATTGCTGAGCACGAAATCGACGATACGATATTTGCCGCCGAACGGGACCGCCGGCTTGGCGCGTTCCTTGGTGAGCGGATGCAGGCGCGTTCCCTCTCCCCCCGCGAGCACGATCGCGAGCACCTTAAGTTGCATGGAGGACCTCCCCCTCAATTGATAATGGCCCTGCTGCGGGCCGATCCCGCAGTCTTAGCAGGTCGGCACCGTCGGCGGGAGGGCTTGTGCGCGGATCACCCCTACTTTCTTCAGGGGTGGTTGCCGTGCCGGCTGTTCGCGCCTGCCGCGAGCCGCCTTATCCGGTGGCACCCGGCGGCCGGAGCGGTATATCCTGCGATCCAAACCGGTTACGGGCACTGGAGGGGACGATCATGAACATCGGCTCACTGCTGCCGCGGCACGCCCGCTATCGCACCAATCACACGGCGTTGGTGGTGGGAAACCGACGCCTGACCTACGGAGAGCTCGATGCCTACGTCAACCGGCTGGCCAATGCGCTGCTGGCCGCCGGGCTCAGGAAGGGCGACAAGTTCACCACCGTCCTTCCCAATTGCCTGGAATTGATGGCGGCCTACTGGGCGGCGGCCAAGACCGGGGCGGTGATCGTTCCGGCCAGCCCGCTTCTTCAGGCGGCCGGGCTCGCCACCCTGCTCGCCGATTCCGATACCGTGATGGTGATCGGCCATGCCTCCTTCGCCGACGCCTTCAATGAGATTCGGGACGGCCTGCCGGCGATCCCGCGGGACCGCTGGGTGCTGGTCGGGGACGGCGGTGACCGGCCGGGATACCGGGCCTATGATGCGTTCCTTGCCGGCGGGGCGCCGACGCCGCCGCCGGATGCCGGTCTCGGCGACGACGACGTGTATAATATCATGTATTCCAGCGGCACCACCGGGCTGCCCAAGGGGATCGTTCACACTCACTACGTGCGGGCGATGTACTGCATGATCTTCGCCCAGTCGTTCCGTATCATTCCCGAAAGTGTGGTCCTGCACGCCGGCTCCATCGTCTTCAACGGCTCGATGGTCGACCTGATGCCGTGGATGTTCGCCGGCGGCACCTACATCCTGCACGAAAGCTTCGATGCCACCCGGGTGATCGCCGACATCAAGGCCGAACGGGTGACCCATATCGTCATGGTGCCGGCGCAGATCATTGCCGTGCTCAACCACCCGTCCTTCGATCCCGACGGCTTCCGGTCGCTGGAGATGCTGCAGAACATTGGGGCGCCGCTGCCACTCCGCTACAAGCAACTGCTCAACGACCGCCTGCCCGGCCGCTTCTATGAGTTGTATGGCCTGACCGAGGGCCTGATGGCGGTGCTGGACAAGCACGATGCGGTCCGCAAGGAGGGCTCGGTGGGCTGCCCGCCGCCGTTCATGGCCATCCGCATCATGCGTGAGGACGGCAGCGAAGCGGCGCCCGGCGAAGTGGGGGAGATCACCGGCCAGAGCCCCTGTTTGATGCCCGGCTACTACAAGCGACCGGACCTGACGGCGCAGGCGATCCGCGACGGCTGGCTCTACTCCGGCGACGCCGGCTATCTGGACGAGGACGGCTACCTGTTCCTGGTGGACCGGCTCAAGGACATGATCCTGTCCGGCGGCGTCAACGTCTATCCCAAGGACATCGAGGAGATTGTGGTGCAGCACCCGGCCGTGCGCGAGGTGGCGGTGTTCGGCGCCCCCGACGAACGCTGGGGCGAGGTCCCGGTGGCGGCGGTGGTGCTCAATGAAGGGGCCCAGGCTTCGGCGGAGGAGATCGTTGCCTGGACCAACAGCCGGGTCGGGGCCAAATTCCAGCGCCTGCACGACGCCGTCTTCTACGACGAGTTCCCCCGCAACGTCGCCGGCAAGACCCTGAAGCGCGATATGCGGGCGCACTATGCGCGTCAGTGAGTCTCAACCCAACGTCCCGCGCCTCCGTCGATCGCTGCGGCCCAACCACCCACCCGACCACGCCGCCTGCGCACATGGCTGTACCCCGTGACATCCAAACGCGTCGGTCACGATCATCTCCGGACCGACATATGCTATGCCACGTCGTGTAACTCCATATCGACTCAGTTCAGAATGCATTCCAGCATCCGAAGCCGTCGTTCCCGGGATACATCCCTGAGCTCGATATCGAGCCCATGACGCCGTTTGATAAAATCCTTAATGATCCGAATCGCCGCGAACCGATTGTCGTTCGCAATAATCATTGTATCCAGCCGCCGAAACAGCGCCTCCGCCATATTATCACCCCCAATACCTTGGAAATAACCTTGTATCAGCGGCACCTTTGTTTACCGGTTTACTTTCCTGCCCGCTATCCGATAGCGGCAGCGGCGTGACCTTGGGTTGAGTTACGTCCTTTCTTCCTCCTTTGGTTCGACCGCGCACCATGCCTGCGTCCCGACCTGCGGATTTGGCAGGCTCCCGAGCGCAGCGGCGGTCACGAGTGCCCGGGGTCTCGCGGCGGCTTCGGCGCACGCTTGCGGCAGCGGACCTGAGCACGGTTGCCAAGGTCATTGCGCACTGGACGAGCGAGGCCGGCAAGGCGTGACGGCTTCTGGATGGCACGCGCTGCAAGAGTTGGGGATCGAGGTCTACGTCCTGCATCCGGCGAGCCTTGCGGTGGAGCGGCGGGGCCGGCAGGCGAAGACCGACCGCATCGATATCGACGTGCTGTTGGGGGCTCTTCTCGCCGGGCTGAGGGGCGAGCCGCGGCGCTGCACGATGATGGCGGCCTAGCTCAAGGTCGAGAACCAGATCGGCAGCCTGCTCATCCGCTACGGGATCAGCGGCTTCGAGCCGCCCCCTGAAAAAGAGGATTCGGCGCGATCCCAGAGGAAGTACGCTTCACGGCAGCTTGAAACAGGTCCGGCAAAGGATTCAGGACAACGAAAAGGAACCAAGAAACCAGGCGAGAGGTGAAAGGCTTCGACGTCTGAAGCCGTCCAAGGTGAGCAGAGTGCCCTGCCGGGCTATGGCTGAAAAAACGACCCCGACAGGATTGGTCGTGCTCCCTTGATTCCCCCATCGGCCCCTGACGGATAGGGCATCATGGTCCGGAGCGCCGCGCTCCAGCGGATACGAGTTTGCAGGCCGCTTGCCGCCTGAGCGACAGGGAACCGCCTTGGAACCGGCAACGAGACGCGCGTTTCCTTCCCACACCGTCGCAGCAAGGAGAAAAGCCCTGCCGACGCAAAATCGCCCCCTTGACAACCAAATCCCCATACGACCCCGGCCAAGTCGGCGGGAGGGGGCGGTGTGGCGGGCGTCTTGAGGCGGTGCGTCGCCGTGCGGCCTTCCGGCGCCGCTTCGGTTAAGTCGGTGTTCAGCAGTGCGGCGGCATTGTGATGATGCATGGCGCGTGCCCACGCGTGTTGTCCGCACGCAGATCCTGAAGATCGGGCCGGCCTGTGGCTTGGATCACGCCCTGATCGAATCGGGCGGCGTTATCGTGCATGATCATGCGAAGGGGTCTCGGCGCCGAGGCGCGTCAGGGGTCGAAAGTGAAGTCACGATGAAGCATCGCGACATCGACATGAACCGCCAACGCACGGGCGCCCTGCCCGCTCCCAAGTCTTCGGCCGCACTGACGGGCCGGTTGCTGGAGCGGCTGGAGCAGGGCCTCGCGGCATTCGATGCCGATGGACGCGTGGTCATGGTCAATCCCGCGTTCGTGACCATGCTGGGGCTCGACCCCGCCCGGGCCCATCCCGGGCTTGCCGTCACGGAATTGCTCGAGGGCCGGCACGGCGTCGGGTGCGGCCGTTGCGTCGCGGCGCTGATCACCGCTCCGGGCGAAACTGCTGTGGTGCTGCCGTGCGCACAATGCTCGCAGGCACCGCACGGTCGGACGCTCGATTTGCGGCGCATCGATCTGGACGACGGCAGCTGCGCCGTCCGCGTGACCGATGTCAGCGGGCCGATCGCGCGGCCGTGTACCACCGACGGCTTCCCCGCGCCGATGGTTGGGACGATCCGGGAGACCGTCGGCGGCCAGGCCGCGGCCGGGCGTTTTCACGCGGACATGGCGAAACGCTTCCAGCTGGCGTTCATCACCTGCCCCGATTCCATGACCATCAGCCGGTTCGACGACGGCACTTTCGTCGAGGTCAATGACGGCTTTCTCGAACTCACCGGCTACAGCCGCGACGAGGTAATCGGCCGCGATTCCCTGAGCCTCGGCTTCTGGCCCAGCGCCGCCGACCGCGAACGCCTGATTCAGGCGCTGCACAGTGACCGCCCGGTCAAGAACATGGACGTCGTCATCGCCACCAAACGCGGTGACAGGCGCAATGCACTCATCTCCGCCAGCGTGTTCGGGCTGGATGGGGAGCCGCATCTGCTTGCCGTCGTCAAGGACATCACCGACCGACGCCTGGCGGAAGCGCGCCTGCGCAACAGCGAAGAGCGGTTTCGCAGCTTGGTGGAAGGGTCTTTGCTCGGGATGGTGATCGACCGCCACGGCAAGCCGCTGTTCGCCAACGCCCGCTTCGCCGAAATGTTCGGCTACGGCTCGCCGGCGGACATCGTGGCCCTGGACAGCCTCGACGTGCTGTATGCCGATGCCGACGTGGACATGGTGCGCCGCTACCGCCGCGCCCGCGAGGCCGGCCTGGAACCGCCGGCCGAATACGAATACCGCGGCGTGTGTCGCAACGGCACCCGGATCTGGGTGCGCACGCATGTGCGCCGGATCACCTGGCAGGAGGAGCCGGCGGTCCAGTCCACCGTGGTCGATATCACCTTGCAGAAGGAGAATGCGGAACGGCTCCACCGCCGGGCCAATTACGACCCGGTCACCCACCTGCCCAACCGCAACCTTGCGCTGGAACGGTTGCATCGCGCCATCATCCATGCGCGACGCCATCGCCAGTCGCTCGCCCTGCTGTTCATCGACGTGGACAACTTCAAGCAGATCAACGACACCCTCGGGCATCTCGCGGGGGATCGGGTGCTGACCCAGATCGCCGCCCGATTGCGCGCGTCGGTACGGGAGCAGGACACCGTGGCGCGGCTGGGCGGCGACGAGTTTGCGGTGATCCTGCCCGGGATCGGCGATGCGGACAACGCCACGACCGTTGCCGGGAAAATCCTGCAGGCGTTTCATCGGCCGCTCCTGCTGGAGAACCAGGAGGTCTTTGCCGCCACCAGCATCGGCTGCGCCATCTGGCCGGACGATGGCGTCGATTCACAGGCCCTGCTGCACAGTGCCGACGCCGCCATGTACCGGGCCAAGGACGAGGGCCGCAACACGCTGCGCTTCTTCACGCCGGAGCTGAACCGGGAGGCCGCCGAGCGCCAGCGCATGCGCGCCCACCTGGAGCGGGCACTGGCCAACAACGAGTTCAGCCTCGCCTACCAACCCGTCATCGATCTGGCCCTGGGCCGGGTGGCGGGGATGGAAGCGCTGCTGCGCTGGCGCAGCCCCACCCTGGGTGACGTGCCGACGATGCGCTTCATCGATGTTGCGGAAACCACCGGCCTGATCGTCGGCCTCGGCCATTGGGTGGAAACGGCGGTCCTGGAGCATATGCGGCTTTGGCAGGCCGAAGGGATGGGCCTGATCAGGGTTGCAATCAATGTGAGCCCGCGCCAATTCCGGGAACCGGCCTTCGCGGACCGGCTGTGTCGCGCTCTGGCTGCCGCGGAAATCCCGGGTGAGTTGTTGCAGCTGGACATCACCGAGAAGCTCGTCGTGGAGGATTATCCGCGGGTCAGCGAGACCATGCACCAGCTGAAACGGTCCGGCGTGCGGCTTGCCATCGACAACTTCGGCACCGGCGGCACCACCCTCAGCCACCTCAGCCGGCTGCCGGTGGATGCCATCAAGATCGATCCCGTCTTCATCGGCGGCCTGCCGGCCGATGCCGGCCACGTCGCCCTGGTCGAAGCGATGATCGTCATGGCCCAGCGGCTGGACCTCCTGGTGGTTGCCGAAGGCGTCGAGACCGAAGCGGAACTCCAGTTCCTCCGTCAGCGCGGTTGCGATATGGCGCAGGGCTATTACTTCTCGCGGCCCCTCGACCTGGATGCAACCGTGCCGTTCCTGAGTGCCCGGCAGGGGGCACCCGGGACGTCCCGCGAGCCCATGACCCCGGCCGTGATCAACCGGCTCCCGCCAGGGTGATAGCGGCCGAGTCCGGCGATGCCGTTCGGCTCCGGCACCGCGGCCGACGTGCGGAGGACAAGAGTTGGAGTCGCCGTCAGGTGCCGGCTTCGTCGCAGGTCCCGATGACGAAGGGCGTGCCGCTCCGGTGCGTGGCGGTGATCCACGGACGCTGCATCAGGAGCCTTTGACCGGACCTTCTGTCCGGCTGAAGCCCGGTTGGGCCGAACGCTTGCCGCCGCGCACGACAGGCCGACTACTTGCGGCCGTAGCGGATGTAGTCGCCCCAGGTGCGTTCCAGCCGGCGCAAGGCCTCCGCCGCCATGACCGCCTGGTCGTCGCTGGGATGGTCTTCTTCCCAGTGATCGGAAAGCCGGCGATCGAGATCGCGCAGCTTCTCCAGCACATCCAGCGCCTTCTTGGTCAGGCGCACCGTCACCGACCGCTTGTCGTGTTGCGAGCGTTCGTGCTCCAGGTAACCAAGGTCCTGAAGCTTCTTGATGTTGTAGGACACATTCGAGCCCTGGTAATAGCCGCGTTCGACCAGGTCGCGGATGGTCATCTCCTCCTCGCCGATATTGGCGAGAAGAAGTGCTTGAACGCTGCTGATGTCGCGAACGCCAAGGCGCGTCAACTCCGTGCGCAGGACATCGAGGAAACGCCGATGGAGACGTTCGATCAGCCGCTTCAGTTCCTGATAATCATGGTTCACGGTTCTGAGCTTCCTTCCTGGCTGGACCTCTCGTGTGCGAGTAACAGGTGAGCACTCGGATTCTGTTGCCATAGAACCGGAAATTTATTGCGCTCAGGTTAAGCGTGGAGGCCCTGATGCGATTTTGTGGTGATGTTTTTCGCGCGGGTGGTTCCGTGCGCGCCGCGCCGTAGATCGGGTGCCCGCGTCGGTGCCGATAAGGATGGCGCGCCCGGCAGGACTCGAACCTGCAACCGACGGCTTAGAAGGCCGTTGCTCTATCCGATTGAGCTACGGGCGCCAGGATTGAGTTGGCGGCGTTCAGGCCGCATCAAGTTCCCGGGTCACTCCAGCTTCTGGTAGGCGAAATTGTCGGCGTAGCTTTTCGGCCGTACCGGGCGCGGCTTGGCGTCGCGAATGCGGTAGCTCAGACCATGGCGTTCGGCGTACGCCACCGCCGCCTCCCGCGACGAAAAACGCAGGCGCACCTGGCTGGTGGTATCGGTGGTCCCGGTCCAGCCCATCAGCGGCTCGACGAAGCGGTCTCCCGCCGGTTCGAACACCATCTCCCACTGCCGGGTATTGCGCCGCCCCGACTGCATCGCCGTCTTGCTGGGACGATAGATCGTCACGTCCGCCATCACTTGCCGCTCCCGTCTCGAACCGGTCTGCACCGTCGCTGGGGAGAGTATCCCCGTTTGGCCGCCACGAAAAGACGAAGACTCAGACAAAGACCGAGGACAATCGGTCGGGGGCGGCTTGTCAGCCGCTGGGGAAACCGGCTTCATAGGCGTCATGGGAGAGACGGGGCCGCCGACACACGTCATCGAGGTTCTGGCCAATGCCGCCATCACCCTTCTGGTGATCAGCTCGGCGGCCGCCGTCACGGCGCACGCCATCCTCCACAAGCGCGACGTGCGGGCGGCCATCGGCTGGGTCGGCCTTGCCTGGCTGGTGCCCCTGATCGGTCCCATTCTTTATGTGCTGTTCGGCATCAACCGCATCCAGCTCCGCGCGAGCGAGTTGCGCCCGCCTCATCGCCGGCCCTCGGTGCCCCGGGGCGAGCCCGGCGGCAACAGCGTCCGACTGTTGAAAGACATCACCACAGCGGAGCACGATCACCTGATTGCTCTCGCCACCCTGGGGGATGCCATCAACCCCCTGCCGCTCACCACGGGCAACACCATCGTACCGATGGAAGGGGGCATGGATGCCTACCGGCAGATGCTGGCCGCCATCGACAGCGCGCGGCAGACCGTCGGCATGGCTTCCTACATCTTCGATGATGACGACAGCGGGCGCATGTTCGCCAAGGCGCTGGCAGCGGCGGTCGAACGCGGCGTCCAGGTCCGGGTTCTGATCGATGGTGTGGGGGCGCAATACTCTTTCCCCAAGGCGAGCCGGCGGCTGCGCGCCATGAATATCCCGGTGGCCGAATTCCTGCCCACCTTCGTGCCGCTGCACCTGCCCTACGGCAATCTGCGCAACCACCGCAAGCTGCTGGTGGCCGACGGGACCGTCGGCTTTACCGGCGGGATGAACGTACGCGGCGGCTACCTGCGCCCGCCGCAACGGCGGGAGGCTGTGCGCGATCTGCATTTCCGACTGGACGGGCCAGTGGTGGGTCAGATCGCGGCCACCTTCGCCGAGGACTGGGCCTTCTGCACCGGAGAGACCCTGAGCGGTCCCGGGTGGTTCCCGGACATCCCCGACCAGGGACCGGTGGTCGCCCGGGGCATCGCCGCCGGCCCAGACGAGGAGGAGGAGCGGCTTCGCCTCACGATCCTGGGCGCGCTGGCCCGCGCGGAGCGCCGCGTCCGCATCCTGAGTCCCTACTTCCTGCCCGACGCCATCCTGCAGGCCTCCCTGGCGCTGGCCGCCATGCGCGGCGTGGAGGTGGAAATCCTGTTTCCCGAACGCAGCAACCTCCGCCTGGTGCAGTGGGCGAGCCAAGCGCAAATCGGCCGACTGATCGCCTGGGGATGCCGGGTATGGCTCACCGCGCCGCCGTTCGACCACGCCAAGGCGATGACCGTGGATGGGCTATGGTCGCTGATCGGCTCGGCCAACTGGGACGAACGAAGCCTCCGACTCAATTTCGAGTTCTGCGTGGAGACCTACGACACCGGCCTTGCCACCGCCATCGACGCCATGATCGACCTCCGACGCCTCCACGCCCGACCGCTCGAGGCAGAAGAAAGCGAGAACAGGTCATTGTCTGTCAAGCTGCGCGACGGCGCCGCCTGGCTGCTGTCACCCTATCTGTGATGTCTTGACGGGCTGGATCGGGAATGGAGCCGGGCCACACGACGGCCCGGCTCACGCCCTTTCGGGTGCGTCAGGAGTGGGGGGAGCAGCCCCTGACGACGATGAGACTATCCGATCGGCCCGCAGTCCGCAGTGACGCCAATCACTCGCAGCCGAGGACCGTCCGGCAGCGCGATCCGTCGGCAGCGGCAAAATTCGGGCCAGAAACGCGGATCGCGCCCTCGGGAGCGTGACAGCGGCCGGGATCTCTGCTAAAAAGCTCTTCGCTAACGTCTTCAAGAACAATGTTTTTCCTCGCCTGGATCCCGGGTGGCGCGACGATACGCGCGGAAGGCTGTCAAGGGTGAACGCGCGATCGCCACCGCACCCCGTCCCGGGCCGCGAACAACGGGTCTCACGCCACCGGCCGAACCCATGGATATCTACCTCCCGATCGCCGAGGTCTCGGTCAACGTATTCCTGATCCTCGGGCTCGGCGGCGGGGTGGGGTTCCTGTCCGGCCTGTTCGGGGTCGGGGGCGGCTTTCTGATGACGCCGCTGCTGATCTTCATCGGCATACCGGCACCGGTGGCGGTGGCCACCGAGGCCAATCAGATCGTCGCCTCCTCGGTTTCCGGGGTTCTGGCGCACTGGCGGCGCGGTAACGTCGACTTCCGAATGGGCGGGGTGCTGCTGGTCGGCGGGTTCATCGGCTCTTCGGTGGGCGTCTGGGTCTTCACGCTCCTGAAGCAGATCGGCCAGATCGACTTGGTGATCCGGCTCTCGTTCGTGGTGTTCCTCGGCATCGTCGGCGGCCTGATGCTGGCGGAATCGGTGAAAGCCATGCGCGGGCGGCGGGCGGGCCACCCACCCAAACCAAAGCCCACCCGATCCTGGAAGGACGCCCTGCCCTTCAAGATGCGGTTTCGCCGCTCGCGCCTGTACATCAGTGCGCTGTTGCCTTTGGCGGTGGGATTCTTCGTCGGTCTGATGGCCGCCATCATGGGGGTCGGCGGTGGCTTCATCATGGTGCCGGCGATGATCTATCTGCTTGGCATGCCGACTTCGGTGGTGATCGGCACCTCCCTGTTCCAGATCATCTTCGTCACCGCCAACGTCACCGCCCTGCAAGCTGTCACCAACCAGACCGTTGACGTGGTCCTGGCGCTTCTGCTGCTGCTGGGCGGCGTCATCGGCGCCCAGTTCGGCGCCCGGGCAGGAGCCAGGCTTCGCGGCGACCAACTGCGCGGGCTGCTGGCGCTGATGGTGCTGGCGGTGTGCATCAAGCTGGCGTTCGACCTGATCGTCGAGCCCGACGATCTCTATGCCGTGGCCGGGATCGGGTCACCGTGACCATGCGCCGCCGCCTCGCCACCGTAGCCACCGCGGTGGCCTTGTTCACCGGGATGCTGGCCGTGGCCCTGGCGGTGCCGTTCGGCCTGTTCGCCGGACGTTCTGCAGAGGCGGAGATCATCGCCGATCTCTCGGAACACCTGATCGCGATCACCACTGGGTTCACCGGCGCCCGGGTGCTGCTGTTCGGGGCCCGGGAAGGTGATGGCGAGGTGGTGGTTGTGGTCCGCGGTCCGCGTAAGCCGATGGTGGTGCGCCGCAAGGGCCGCGTCGCCGGCATCTGGATCAACGAGGCGGAGATGACGTTCCGGGATGTGCCGGCCTACTATTCCGTCGCCGCCAGCGCGCCGCTCGACGACCTGCCCGCCAGCGTGCGTGCCCGGCACGAGATCGGCAGCGGATACCTGCGGATGGTCGCGCCGGCCGATGCCCCGGCGGCCGAGGTCGGGCCATTCCGCGAAGCGTTGATCCGCAATATGCGCCGGGCCGACCTGTTCTATGTGCCGGAACCGGCACCGCTGGCGTTTCTCGGCGACACCTTGTTCCGCACCGATGTGTTCTTTCCGGCCAATGCGCCGGTCGGTCTTTATGAAGCAGCGATCTTCCTGGTCCGCGATGGCGACGTGGTCAGCGCCCAGAGCACACCGCTGCAGGTGAGCAAGGTCGGGTTCGAAGCCTGGGTCTTCGATTTCGCCCATCGGCACGCGCTGGCGTACGGCGTTCTTGCCATCCTCATCGCCGTGGTGGCAGGATGGCTGGCAAGCGCCATCTTCCGAAAAGATTAGACCGTGATCGCACTCGGCAAACAGAAGACCTCGCCGGCCCCCACCCCGTCGGAAACGCCGGAAGCGCACAGCCTTCCACGCACCTTCCTTTGTGTCGTCGATGAAAGCGAGGAGTTGCACCAGGCCTTGCGCTATGCCTGCCGACGCGCGCGCAGCACCAAGGGCCGGGTGGCCCTGCTGTACGTGGTCGAACCGGTGGAGTTTCAGCACTGGATGGCCGTCGGCCACCTGATGGAGGAGGAGCGTCGGGAGCAGGCGGAGGAAATGCTTCAGGTCGTGGCTTCGGTGGTCCAGAAGCTCTCCGGCGCCACGCCCATCGTTTACATCCGCGAAGGCAACCTTCCCGAAGAGCTCATGAAACTGGTCGCCGAGGAGGAGCAGTTCTCGATTCTGGTGCTCGGCGCATCGACCGGTCGGGAGGGGCCGGGGCGGCTGATCACCCACGTCATGAAGCGGGTCGGCAAGCTGCCGATCCCTGTGACGATCGTGCCCGGCGGCCTCACCGACCAGCAGATCGACACCATCAGCGCCTGAGCCAAGGGGCCGGCGGCCGGATCACCCCGTGCCACGCAGCGCCCGGATGGCGGCAGCGTAATCCGGCATCCGGAAGACGGCGGTGCCGGCCACCAGAACGTCCGCACCGGCTTCGATCACCTGCGGCGCCGTCTCGGCGTTGATTCCGCCATCCACCTCCAGTTCGATCGCGCCATCGCCGATCATCCGGCGGATGCGGCGGATCTTCTCCAGTTGCCGCAGGATGAACGACTGGCCGCCGAAGCCCGGATTGACGGTCATCACGAGGATGAGGTCGAGGCGATGCAGCACATGCTCGATCGCCGTCTCCGACGTGCCGGGATTGAGCGAGACCCCCGCCCGTTTGCCGAGATCACGGATCCGCTGCAGACTGCGGTCCAGGTGCACATCGGCTTCGGCGTGGACGGTGATGATATCGGCGCCGGCGTCGGCGAAGGCGGCCAGCAGCGGCTGCGCCGGATCGACCATCAGATGGACATCGAAAGGCTTGCCGCTCCAGCCGCGGATGGCTTCGATCACCGGCGGACCGAACGTCAGGTTGGGCACGAAATGCCCGTCCATCACATCGAGGTGGATGTAGTCCGCGCCGGCGTGATCGACGGCCCTGACCTCCTCCCCCAGCCGGGCAAAATCCGCGGAGAGGATTGAGGGCGCCACCTTGACGGCGTGGTTCATCCCGGCCGGGCGCTCAGGCCGCTTCGCCAGTATAGGCGCCGCGGCAGGCCGCACTGTTGAGCATGGCCCGGCGCACCAGGATGCGCTGCGCCGCTTCGGCGTTGTCGGCAGCGCCGCGCCAGGCCTTGAGCGCCTGGTCCTGCAACGCACGCCCATAGGAGAAGCTGAGCGTCCAGGGATGCGGCCCGAACCCGGTGTTCATGGCGTTGAGGTGGGCCGTCGCCTGCTCACTGCTCTGGCCGCCGGAGAGGAACACGATGCCCGGCACCGCGGCCGGCACGGTGCGGCGAAGGCAATGCAGGGTGCGTTCCGCCACTTCTTCGACGCCGGCCGGATAGTCGCTGTCGCGCCCCGCGATGACCATGCTGGGCTTGAGCAGGATCGCCTCCAGCACGACGCGATGGGTGTGCAGGTCATCGAACACCCGGCGCAACACCGCGGTCGTCACCAGCTCGCAGGTGTCGATGTCGTGACTGCCATCCATCAGGACTTCAGGCTCGACGATGGGAACCAGCCCGCCATCCTGGCACAGTGCGGCATAACGCGCGAGGGCGTGAGCATTGGCTTCGATGCAGGTGGCGGTCGGCATGTCGGCGCCGATGCGGATGACCGCCCGCCACTTGGCGAACCGGGCGCCGAGCCCGCGGTATTCGGCAAGCCGTTCGCGCAGGCCGTCGAGGCCTTCCGTCACCGTTTCTCCGGGACACAGGGCCAGCGGTTTCGCGCCGGTGTCCACCTTGATCCCCGGCACCACGTGCCCGCGGCGCAGCACCTCGGGGAACGGGGTACCATCGGCAGCATTCTGGCGAATGGTCTCGTCATAGAGGATCACGCCGCTGACGTAGTGACCGAGATCCGGTGCCGTGAACAACAGTTCCCGATACCCCCGACGGGTATCGAAGGTGGATTCCACCTCGACCGAGGCCAGCCGCTTGGCGATCGTCCCAGTGCTTTCATCCGCCGCCAGGATGCCGCGGCCGTCGGCCACCAGGGCTTGCGCCGTCTCTTCCAGTTCTGCCCGGGTCATGACACGTCTCCCCTATCCAACCACATCGATTCCGACCCGGTGCGCGGGGCGTCGGTGCAGTGTCCGGCGGCGGGCTACCGCCTCCCTGGCATTGGCGACCACGTTGTCCGGGGTGATGCCGAAATACTCGAACAGAACCGGCCCCGGTGCTGACAGGCTGAAATCCTGCAACCCGATGAAGATCCCGTTCTCGCCGATGTACTTGTGCCAGCCGGGGGAGATCGCCGCCTCCACCGCGATGCGAACGCAATAAGGCCAGTCCGGCCCCATCACCTCGCGGCGGTAGCGTTCCGACTGCATGTCGAACAGCTTCCAGCACGGCATGGAGACCACGGCGGTGGCGATGCCTTCGGCCTCCAGCCGTTCGCGCGCCTTGACCGCCACGTGCACCTCGGAACCGGTGGCGAACAGGGTCACCTCCCGCTCCCCGCAGTCGGCTTCCTCGAGCACGTAGGCGCCGCGCGCCGACAGGTTGACGCTCTCGTGCTCCTTGCGGACTGCCGGAACCGCCTGGCGGGTGAGCGCGAGGCATGATGGCATGTCGTATTCGGTGAGTGCCACCACCCAGCACTCGAACGTCTCGACCGCGTCGGCGGGGCGGAACACCAGGAGGTTGGGCATGACCCGGAGCCCGGCCAGGGTTTCCGACGGATGATGGGTGGGGCCGTCTTCGCCCACGCCGATGGAGTCATGGGTGAGCACGTAGATCACCCGCTGCTTCATCAGCGCCGACATCCGGATGGCACCGCGCATGTAGTCGGCGAACACCAGGAACGTACCGCCATAGGGAATGAAGCCGCCATGCAGGGCCATGCCGTTCATGATCGCGGCCATGGCGTGCTCCCGCACGCCGTAATGAATGTAGCGCCCGGTATAGTCGCCGGGGCGCACCTCGGTGGTGTGGGTGGTCTGGGTGAAGACCGATTCCGACAGGTCCGCCGACCCGCCGATCAGTTCGGGAAAGTTGGCGGTCAGGATTTCCAGCGCCTGGCCGGACGCCTTCCGCGTTGCCCAGGTGGGCTGGTCCACCGCGAGCTTGCGCTTGAACTCGCTGAGCGGCACCTGCCAGCCGGGCGCAAGGCGTCCGGCCGATGTGCGCAAAAACTCGGCCCGCCTGTCCTCGGCGAGGGCAGCGAAGCGGGCCTCCCAGGCTTGGCGCGCCGGAACCGAGCGCTGACCCGCATCCCGCCATGCATCGAGGATGTGCGGCGGCACGACGAAAGGCGGATACGACCAGCCGAGGTTGCGTCGGGTCGCCGCGATCTCGTCGGCGCCGAGCGGGGCGCCGTGGGTGGCGGCGGTGCCGCCCTTGTTGGGGGCGCCCATGCCGATGGTGGTGCGACACGCGATCAGGGACGGCTTGTCGGACAGCTTGGCCTTGGCAATGGCGGCGGCCACCGCCTCCGTATCTTCGCCGTCGACAGTCACCGCGTCCCAGCCGGACGCCTCGAACCGGGCGAGTTGGTTATCCGAGGTAGAGAGCGAGGTGGGACCGTCGATGGAAATGCGGTTGTCGTCCCAGAGCACGATGAGGCGGGCGAGCTTGAGGAACCCAGCCAGAGAGATCGCCTCCTGGCTCAGGCCTTCCATCAGGCAGCCGTCCCCGACAATGCAATAGGTGAAATGATCCACCACCTCGTCGCCCCACCGGGCGTTGCGCAGCCGTTCCGCCAAAGCCATGCCAACGGCATTACCGAGACCCTGCGCAAGCGGCCCGGTTGTGGTTTCGATACCGCGGGTGACACCGTATTCCGGGTGACCAGGCGTCTTGGACTTGAGTTGCCGGAAATTGCGGATCTCGTCGATGGTCACGTCCTCGTAACCCGTGAGATACAAAAGCGCATAAAGCAGCATGGAGCCGTGACCGGCGGAGAGAATGAAGCGGTCCCGGTCCTCCCATTCGGGGGCGGTCGGATCGAACCTGAGAAACCGTGTCCAAAGCACGGTGGCCGCGTTGGCCATGCCCATGGGCAGACCGGGGTGGCCCGACTTGGCCTTTTCCACGGCATCGGCTGCCAGCATTCGGATGGCGTTCACCATCTCCTTGTGGCTGGCTTCGGCTGCCGGCGTGGGCGCGGTTTGCACCTCCGTCCTCACAGCGGCCTTGCCCGGCGCAAACGTCATCGGCTGACCCTCCTTTTCGGGCGCTGCCTTTCGCCGCCCCTCATCAACGGACATGGTGCCCCGTTCCCGCCGCTGCCGGAACGATGTGGGACACCGCAGCATTCAACAGGTAGTGGGTTACCAGCAACTGCGACAGGGCCAGAGGATGACTCCGGCGGGGATTGCCATCCGCGTCAACGAACCTTCCGAGCCCGTCGTCAACCGGGCTCGGCGCTGGTATCAGGCGTTGCAGCGCAGCCTCAACCGTTTGTGCCACCGGCTCATCCATCGCGCCCAGGATGTGCAGCGCATCCACCGGGCGGCCGTCCACATCCCGGGCCAGTTCCAGCACAAAGCGCCCCTGCCCCGCTTCCAGAACCGGGGTGAGGTCCAGGTAGGGCAGCGTCGGGCGGAGGATGTGTACCGCGTTCAGCCGCCCCCCGGTTTCTTCCGGATCATCGTCCGGCGGATAGAAATTCACCACCATGTCGGCAAAGCCCCGCTGCGGGATGATGAAGCGGCGGCTGTCCGCATTCAGCCGCTCCAGCGACGCCATGACCTGCTCGACCGTATAGGCACCGAGGGTGATGTCGCGCTGGAACTTCCAGCGCGTTCGCAAGGATTCCCGCGGTTCGAGATAAAGCTTGATGTCGTAGGCATCTCGCAGCCGTGCCGACGAGTAACCGAGCAGCCCTTCGAGGATGATGAACGGCTTCGGTGTCACGTATTCCGGCGGATCGAGCACCCCGCCACGGTGGTTGTAGACCGGCTTCAGCACCGGCTCCCCGGCCCGCAACAGATCGATGTGCTGCTCAAGGATATCCATGTAGTTGCAGGCAGGATCGTGCGGCGTCACGCCGAGGCGCGCCCGCTCAGCCCGCGATTGGCGATGGTAGTCGTCGGTGCAGATGACCAGCGTGCGTTCGCGGCCCAACGCCTCGGCCAGCCCGGCGGCCAGAGTCGTTTTGCCGGCGCCCGAATCGCCAACGATGCCGATAACGACCGGCCGATAGTCCTGGCTTGTCAACTGATCCATATGCCTACCGGTGTCTGCGTCGACCGGCTTCCGGCCACCAGGCCACGTGCCGCCGTTCATGACCGCCATCAATACAGCGTGAGTGTGTTTTTGCAAACCCTCACACGGGTTGTGGCAAGGAACGCCGGATCCCGGCCGGCGCAACGCCTACGGCGAAGGCGCCGATACACCGTAGTCGCCCCCACACACAAGACCCGGGCCGAATCGGCGCTTCACCCCCAACATAGGGACGTGGTGTCGCCATGCTTCGGTTGGCCTTACGGCCTCGCCACGACAGTCGGCAGCGGCCAACGGCGATTGGGGCGAGAGATGGGACTTGAACCCACGACCCCCTGGACCACAACCAGGTGCTCTGACCAACTGAGCTACTCCCGCCGCCGATGGGGTGACATAATCCCGTGCGCGAAACCGGTCAAGCTGCCGTGCCGGTTCTGTCCCGCCGCTATCGGCCCTCCCGCCACCAAGCTGCGGCCAGAGCGGCGAGCGCAAGCGACAGCATCAGCGGCAGTGGCACCAGCGACATCACCCGAATTCCCGTGATCGTCGCCGCTTCGGTGCGGTTCAGGCCGATCCAGCCGCGGCCGGCCGCGGTGCGTCCGGCGGTGACCCGGCGAAACTCCGGCATCCCGTCGGCGAGCCACGCCACGCCGCCCCGGCTCGCCGTTACTTGGTGGCGAAGGTGATCGGCGGTTGCCACCAGTTCCTGGAATTCCAACGGGTCCGCCGGGCCGGCCGCGGCCACGACGGCGTGCCGGCCGTCACTCACCCGATAGAGACCGGGGTCTTCCGCCGCCACCTCGGCACGGGCGACACCGTCCGTGCCCGGCTCGAGCCTTACACGCTGTTTCGACCCGTCGGGAGCGGTGACGGCAACTTCGGCGGGGTTACGCTCCAGGCTCCGGCGGGTGATCAGCAGACGGCCGTCGTCGACGTGTGCGATCAGGCGCTCTTCCTCCAGTTCCGGCTCCTTCATCAGCCAGTGGCCGAGCCTGCGGATCAGTTCGGCGTGCGGACCGCCGCCCTCGAAACCGCGCGCCCAGAGCCAGACCTGGTCGCTCAACAGCTGGGCAATACGGCCATCGCCGATCCGATCCAGCACCAGCAGCGGGTGGCCGCCGCCATCCATCAGCAACTGCCCGCTGCGGACCTCAGTCTCCACCAGCCGGAACCAGGGGCCCCAGTCAGGAACATCGGACGCTCGGACGTGCTCACCGGCATCGCCCATCACCTCCTCACCCGGCAGGGCCGCGGTGACCGGGTGGCGCCGGCCCAGATCGGTGACCCGGGGCCGGAACGCCCGTTCGATCACGCGGCCGGACGGCACGGCGGGCAGCAGCCGGCCCAACGGCGTCTGGTACAGGCTGTTGTAGCCGGCGAACTCCGGTCCGGCGGCAAGCAGGATGGCGCCGCCGTCCCGTACGTAGTCGGCCGTACGTTCCAGGTACTGCCACGGCAGGACATTGCGCACGACGTAGCGGTCGAACACGATCAGGTCGAAGTTTTCAAGCTGTTCCTCGAACAGTTCACGCACCGGAAAGGCGATCAAGGCCAATTCATGCAGCGGTGCCATGTCATCCTTTTCGGGCGGGCGCAGAATCGTGAAATGAACCAGATCCACCGCCGGATCGGACTTGAGCAGGTTCCGCCAGGTTCGTTCGCCCATGTGCGGCTGACCCGATACGAGCAGCACGCGGAGCCGGTCGCGCACGCCATGCACGGTCAACGCCACGCGGTTGTTGATCGTGGAGAGTTCGTCGGTGAGGGGTTCGGCCTCCAGTTCCACCACCATCGGGCCGGCATGCGCCACGGGCACGCGATAGGTTGCGGTGGTCCCGACCGCGACCTGAAGTTGGGCCGTTTCCACCCCGTCCACATGGATCCGCACCGCGACCGGGCGTCGCTCCGTCGGCGCCGGGGTATCCGCCACCCGAAAGCGGACATCCACGTATTCCCCGACCAAGCCATACGCGGGCACGTCGTCCACCACCAGCCGCCGATCCCGTTCCGTCGCCGTGCCCGTCAGCAGCACGTGCAAAGGGGCTTGCGCCGGCAGATCGACGGGAGCCTCGGGCACGTCGTGGACCTGGCCGTCGGTGATCATGATCACGCCGGCCAGGCGATCACCCACGTCCGGAGTCAACGCCCGATCCAGCCCGGCGAACAGGCGCGTGCCGCCCTCCCCTGCCCCGTCACCCACGCCGACGCCCACGATCTTGAGGTCGAGGTCATCCAGATCACCCAGGCGAGCCTCGACCGTCTCAAGTGCCGCCGCCGTCTGGGTCCGTCGTTGACCCACATCCTGGCTCGGTGACTCGTCCACGATCACCACCGCCACGTCGGCTTGCGGCACCGTCTCCTTATCGACGACGCTGGGATTGGCAAGGGCGGCGATCAGCGCGGTGAAAGCCACCACCCGAAACACCACACCACGCCCGCCGCGGACGACAGCGAGCCCCAGGAGCACGACCGCCAGCACCGCCGCAATGACAAGCAGCGGCCATGGCAGCAACGGGGCGAACATGATACCGGTGGCGCCCGTCACCGCCCGAGCCTTTCCAGAATGGCCGGCAGATGCACCTGATCGGCCTTGTAGTTGCCGGTCAGCACGTACATGACCAGATTGACGCCGAACCGATAGGCCATTTCTCGCTGTCGCTCTCCGCCCGGAACCACGGCGAACATTGGTCGCAAGTTAGCGTCGAGCGCCCAGGCGGAGGCCCAGTCGTTGCCGCCGGCGACAATGCCTGAAACCCCGTCGTGCAGGCGGTCGCCACTGCGCTCAACCCAGACCTGGCCGCCCGCGAACCGCCCGGGGAAGGCCGAAAGCAGGTAGTAGGCCCGGCCCAGGACGTGATCCTCCGGCACCGGCGCCAATGGCGGAAGGTCAAGGGCGCGGGCGAGGTGGCGCAGATCGGCTGCCGGCGTGTCGCCACGGCGGCCGGCGCCGGTATCGACCAGGACGGTGCCGCCGCTTGCCATGTAGGCCCGGAGACGGCGCAGGGCCGCATCGGAGGGCATCGTCGCGTCGGCGGACAGCGGCCAGTAGATGAACGGGTAGAAAATGAGTTCGTCGGTGGCGAGGTCGATCCTGACCGGTTCTCCCAACTCGACCGCGGTGCGTCGATTGACGATGGCGGTGAGACCCGCGAGCCCTCTGCGACTGATCGCGTCGCGCTCAGCGTTGCCGGTATCGACGTAGGCCAAGCTGGTCACGAGCGCTTCCGGCACGGCGGTGCCGTCGGCAATCGCCTGTTGCGCCCAGGCGGGTGCCGCCGTGGCAACCGCGAAGACGAGCACGACGCTGCCAGCCGTCCGCGGCATCCGCGAGCGCCGCCCGACCGGCAGCAGCCCGCGCAACGCCAAGCTGGCCGCGAGGTCGATCACGATCAGGGTCAAGGCGAGGCCGAGCAACCAGGGTCGAAAATCAATCTCCGGAACCGGTGCATACCCGGCGACCTCGACACCTCGCGGCAGCGCCTCGATCGCCTTCGGATCCGGCAGTGTGTCCGGGAGATTGAGCGCCTGCCGGCGATCCCGGCTCCCGTACAGGCCTGGTGGATGCTGCGATCCGGCCGCGCTCTCTGCAAAAAGGGAGGCCGGGATGGCGCGCGCCGATGGCGGCGCCGGACCAAGGTCGCCGAATCCGTCCAGGGTCCGGATGGGCGCGAGCGGCGGCCCATCCCCGGCGACACCCGTACCGCCGCGGCCGAGGTCGATGATGCGGTCCAGCATTTCGACGAACAGACCGGACAGGGGCAGCGACGACCAGTCGGGGTCAGCGCTCACATGGAAGAGGACCAGCCGACCCTGGGCGTGGCCGCGGCTGGTGACCAGCGGCGTGCCGTCATCCAGTTCGGCCCACACCGATGCCGGCCCGGCCAGGGCCGGCTCCGCCAGAACCTGCCGGAAAATGGCCACGTCCGGCGGCAGGTTCAGACCCGCGAAGGGACCGGCGGCAGGAAATGGCGCCAACCGCGCCGGCTCACGCCAAGCCATGGCGCCGCCGTGGATGCGTTCGCCGGCGCGCAGTGGCACCGGCAGCAGCTCGTCATCGCGGTTGCCGCGCATGGCCAAGCCCGGTCCGGCGAAGCGCAGCAAAATGCCGCCGTCGCGGACCCACTGGTCGATACGCCGGTGAAGGCCGGGATCGCTGATACCGTCGGTGATACCATCGTCCGGCACGATGAGAATGGACAAGTCCCGGTCCAGTAACGCCGCTACCTCACCGCGCCGGACTTCGCTCCCGGCTTCCAGGGCCCGCTCCAGGTAGTACGACGGGCTGAGCAGCGGCAGCTCGGCCCCGATGCCGGGACTTGCCGCGATGCCTACCGGACGGCGTTGCCAGCGCGCATCCAGCAACACCACGGAGCCGGCAGTCCGCCCCGATGCCAGCTCCACCCGCGCCACCCGGTTGCGCAACTCTGCCGGCAGGATCAGTTCCGCCGCCGGGCTGCCCGCGTCCCCATCTGAGGACACCGCGAGGGCGCGGGCGACGATGCGACCGTTCTCGTCCACGGCCTGCACTACCGCGTCCAAGGTCCCGGCGCCAGCCTGCGCCACGTTGACCTTGAGTGTCTCACCGGAGACGGCCGAGACCCGCAGCACCTTCGCGGCGGCTCCCGGATCCGGCAGCACCAACCTCACCGGACCGAGCGCGCGCAAGCTTCGGACCAAGCCCGCGACAGTCCCGTCTTCGCCGCCACGCAAACCATCGCTCAGCCAGACCACCGTTCCCGGCGGCATGGACTCCAAGGCCGGCAGGGCACGCAACGCCGCGATTGCGACGTCGCGCCGGGTTTCCCAGGGGTGTGGCGCCAATGCGGCGATGCGGTCGCGGGCCTCGGACGCGGTCAACAGCCGAGGCGGCGGTGGCTCGGCCAAGCCGGGAGCCGGAGCGGTGCTCACCAGGATGATCCGCCGCCCCTCCCGGTCAGCCCGATCGACAAGGTCGGCCATGACGGTTTGCCGTGCCGGCCAGTCGGCACCGGCAGCCCAGCCGTCATCCACGATCAGCACCAGCGGCCCCGAACCGGGCAGGGGCTTGCCGGCATTCCAGAGCGGCTGCGCCACGCCCAGGATCAGGGCCGTCGCCAGGACGAGGCGCAGTACCAGCAGCCACGGCGGCGTCCGCTCGACGCTCTGCTCCGAGGACGCCAGTCCGGCCAGCAAGCGAAGCGGCGGAAACCGCAACTGTCGGGGACGGGGTGGAATTGCCCGCAGCAGCCACCACAAGGCCGGCAACGCCAGCAAACCGGCCAGCGCCAAGGGAACGGCGAAGGAGAGCGGACCGAGGGAGATCATCACTGCCTCATGATTGTGCGCTGAGGGCCAGGTAGAGCGCGAGCAGCGCGCTCTGCGCCGGGCGACTGGTGTGATGCTGGGCGAAGGTCCAGCCGCCGGCGCGGGCGATGCGGTTGAGGCCGGCGCGGTGGGCAGCCATGGCGGCTGCATAGGCCGGCCGAACCCGTTCAACCCGGCCGATCACCGCCTCCCCCTCGCCTTCCGTGCCGACAAAGCGGACGCGCCCGCTGAACGGCAGCGTTTCTTCCGCCGGGTCCAGGACCTGCAACAGATGCCCCCGAACGCCCTGCGCAACGAACCGCCCCACCATCGCCGCCACCTGATCCAACGGCGTCAGCAGATCGCCGATGATCACGAGGGAAGCGAAACGCGGCAGGGCAACCGGCGGCGGCACGCTGTCCATCGACTGCGCTCGCCGCATCAGCACGGCCGTCAGCCGTTTCAGCGCGGTGCGGCCCGGCGCTGGCCCGCGGTCGTCGCCGACCAGCGCGACGTGTTCGCCGCCCCGGGCCAGAAGCGACGCGAGGGCAAGCAGGAGCAGATTGGCGCGGTCGCTTTTGCGCGGCCAGCACGCCCGGGAACAATAGTCCATGGAGGGCGAGGCATCCCGCCACAGCCATACGCTTTGCGCCGCTTCCCATTCGGTCTGGCGCACGAACACATGCCGGGAGCGGGCCGACATCCGCCAGTCGATCCGTTGCATCGGATCACCGTGCTGGTAGCGGCGGTACTGCCAGAACGTTTCCCCCGGCCCCACCCGGCGGCGGCCATGCACGCCTTGCGACACGGTTGCCGCCACCCGCTCAGCCGCCACCAGCAGCGGTGGCAGTTCCGCGCCCGCCGCCTCGGCGCGATGGAAGATGTCCGAGCTCAGCCGATGCGTCGACACAGCGCGTCGATGACCGTATCCATGACGACCCCGTCGGCCTGGGCCGCGAACGTGAGTGCCATGCGGTGGCGGAGGATCGGGTGAGCCAGCGCGAGGACGTCGTCGACGGAGGGCGCCAGGCGGCCGTCCATAACCGCACGGGCGCGCACGGCCCGCATCAGAGCCTGGGAGGCGCGCGGTCCCGGCCCCCACGCCACGCCATCCCGCACCTCCAGCAGCGCGCTGGATTCGGGTCGGCCCGACCGGACCAGTTCAAGAATCGCCGTAACGACACTCTCGCCCACGGGCACGTGACGCATCAGCTCCTGGGCGCGCATCAAATCGTCCGCGGTCAGGATGCGGGTCGCAGGCGCCTGGACCGGCCCGGTGGTGCCGAGCAGGATCTGTCTTTCCGTTTCCAGGTCCGGATAGTCCACATTGACCTGCATCAGGAAGCGGTCCAGCTGCGCTTCCGGGAGCGGGTAGGTCCCCTCCTGCTCCAGCGGATTCTGGGTCGCCAGTACGTGGAACGGACTGGGCAACGGATACTCATGACCGGCCACGGAAACCCTGTGTTCCTGCATCGCCTGCAACAGCGCCGACTGAGTCCGCGGGCTGGCCCGGTTGATCTCGTCCGCCATCAACAGCTGGCAGAACACCGGGCCGCGTATGAAGCGGAAGGCGCGCCGCCCCGATTCCGCTTCTTCAAGCACCTCGGACCCCAGAATGTCGCCCGGCATCAGGTCCGGCGTGAACTGAACCCGCCGTTCCTCCAGCCCGAACACGGTGCCGAGGGTTTCCACCAGCCGCGTCTTGCCGAGGCCCGGCACGCCCACCAGCAACAGGTGGCCGCCGGCGAGAAGTGTCACCAGGGTCTCCTCGATCACGGCGTGCTGGCCGAAGATCACCCGGCCGACAGCATCCCGTGCCGAGGCAATCTGGTGCGCCAGTTGATCCAGGGCGTCGATCAGCGCAGTATCGTCGGGATCGACCGTAACGGCCGGCGCGGCGGTGCCGGTGGTGTCCCCATCGTTCATGTCGGCTACCACTCCTGCCTGTGCGAAAGGCCCATGGCGAAGAACGCTCCATATCCCCGGCACGTTTCCGAGGCCGCGATCCAGAACGATCCGGACTCGGGTCATTTTCTCACCCCGGTTCCGAGTCCCGTCCCAGGCGGGCGCACCAACCACGGTTCTCTCGATATAAGGATCGATCCCGACGGAGTCTGGCATTACCAGGGGTCACCCATCAACCGAAAGGAGATGGTGTGCCTGTTCGCTTCCGTTCTGGTGCGCGACAGCGTCGGCAACTACTGGATGGTCACGCCGTCCGAGATGGGCCAGATCCAGGTGGATGACGCACCCTTCATCGCCGTGGAGATGTTCGTCGCCGGCGAAGGGCGGGCGCAAACCGTCAGTTTTCGGACCAACGTGGACGAAATCGTGACGGTGGATTCCGACCATCCCATCACCGTGGCGATCGACCCGGCGACCGGCGAGCCCTCGCCCTACGTCTCGGTCCGCAGCGGCATCCAGGCACGTCTGAGCCGCGCCGTCTATTATGACCTGGCGGCGCTGGCCGTGAGTGAAGCGGTTGCCGACACGCATGATCTCGGCATATGGAGTGACGGTTCCTTTTTTCGGCTCGGGAGCATGGACGACGACGGGTGAGTGCCGAACCGACTTCAATGTGGGTCGTCGGCCGCTTCAGGAAGCAGGCGCCAGGGCGCAGTGGCACAATGCCGCCGGTGCCGGCGCGGCCCGAGCGTGAACGCGGCGACCATGATCTCAATCCGGGTATGGAGCCGATCCTGCCGCTGAAACGGGCGGCGGTGCTTGTGCCGCTGATCGATCGGCCGCAGGGCCTCGCCGTGCTTTTAACCCATCGCACCAATCATCTGCTGCACCATCCGGGTCAGGTCAGCTTTCCCGGCGGCCGGATCGAGCCCGGCGACGACAGCCCGGAAGCCACCGCCCTAAGGGAAACCCGTGAGGAAACCGGGCTCGACCCCCGCCACGTCCACCTGATCGGACGCCTCGATCCCTATGTCACCCGCACCGGTTTCGTGGTGATCCCCGTCGTGGGGGTGATCCGGCCGCCGTTCACGATCATGCCGGATCCGCATGAGGTGGCCGAGGTGTTCGAGGTGCCGCTCGCTTTCCTGCTCGACCCGCGCAACCACCAGCGCTGCCAATCGGAATTCGACGGTGTGGTGCGCTATTTCTATGCCATGCCCTATGGGCGTCACTATATCTGGGGGGCGACCGCTGGCATGCTGATGAACCTGTACGAGTTTCTGCGCGATACATGACCCGCATTCTTCTGCAGTATCTGTTGCCGTTGGTTCTTCCGACGGTACTGTTTTTCCTCTATTCTTGGATCTTCGGAGGCAAAACCGGCGACCAAAGCGCGCCATCGCAAATGCAGCGCGCCCCTTGGTTCTGGCTGATCCTGGCCGGCTTCGTGCTGATGGCCGCGGGCCTCATCGTCACTGCACTCACCGGCGGCGGAATCGCCGGCAGCGAATACATCCCGCCCCGATTCGAGGACGGCCGGGTGGTGCCGGCGGAAATCCGGTGACGACGGAGGCCGGGCGCGCCCCCCCGGGCGGACACCCGGTGGCTTCCCGCTCCGGTCCGGTTGGCAGCCTGGCACCGCAACCATGGATGACCGCGCGGGAAACTCGCACCGTTCTGGCGGCGCTCGCCGCCGGCGGTTCGGAAGTTCGGTTCATCGGCGGCTGCGTGCGCGACGCCATCGTCAAGCGGCCGGTGAAGGATATCGACATCGCCGTGTCCCTGCCGCCCGAAAGGGTGATGGCGTTACTGCGGGCAGCCGCGATCAGAGCCATTCCCACCGGCATCGAACACGGCACGGTGACAGCGGTGGTGGGCCCGGGCGTGTTCGAGATCACCTCGCTTCGGATCGACGTCGAGACCTTCGGCCGCCATGCCCGCGTTACCTTCACGGATGACTGGCAGGCGGATGCCGCCCGTCGCGACTTCACCATCAATGCCCTCTCGGCGACGGCGGATGGTGCGGTGTACGACTATTTCGGCGGGCTCGAGGATCTGAGCCACGGCCGCATCCGCTTCGTCGGCGACGCCGGGGATCGCATCCGGGAGGACCGGCTGCGCCTGCTGCGGTTTTTCCGGTTCTATGCCCACTACGGCCGGCCGCCGCCGGACGAGGACGCCCTGGCCGCCTGCCGCGAGCATGCCCGCAGTCTCAACATCCTGTCCGGCGAGCGGGTGCGGGTCGAGATCTTCCGCACCCTGATGGCGCCCGATCCGGCGGACGTGTTCCAGTTGATGCTGGGCCTGGACGTGCTGACGCACGTGCTGCCGGAAGCCCGCTCGGTGGGGCGGCTCCGCATCATGAGCTGGCTCGACAGCCGGGCAATCCGTCTCGAATCGGTCAACCCCGACCCGGTGCGCCGTCTCGCCGCCCTGATCGAGACCGACCGGGCGGGCGCCCGAGAAATCGCCGAACGGCTTCGACTGTCCAACGTGCAGACCAACCGGCTGGCAAACATGATGGCGACCGAGTGGGATGTGGGCCCGGATGCAGGCCCTCGCGCGCTGCGCCGCGCCCTGCATCACCTGGGCCGCGATGCCGTCCGCGACCTCGTATTGCTGCGCTGGGCCGACGAACGGGCGCTCGACCCGCGCCTGGGCGCCCGGCGCACCGATGCCTGGATCCGGTGCCTCCACGCCGTCGATGCCTGGCAACCGGTCTCCTTCCCCTTGCATGGCCGAGACGTCCTGGCCCTAGGTGTGCCGCCGGGACCGCAGGTGGGAGCGGCGTTGAAGGCGGTGGAAGCGTGGTGGGAGGCGGAGGATTACCGGCCTGACGAGGCTGCCTGCCGCAAAAAGCTGGAAGCGCTGCTGGCCGAGCCGACGCAATCCAGAAGCGGGCCCAGTTGAGGGATGCGCCGCACCAGAACGGCGGCGCGACGCTGGACATACGGACCCGGGGGCGCCGCCGACCAAGCCCGGGGGTTGGGCAGGATCGCCGCGAGGAGCGCCGCTTCGCGCTCGCTCAGGGCGGCGGCCGGCTTGCCGAAATAGGCACGTGCCGCCGCTTCGGCACCGTAGATGCCTGGCCCCATCTCGGCCACGTTAAGATAGACCTCGAGAATACGCTGCTTGCTCCAGACCAGTTCCAGCTGCGGCGTCAGCCAGACTTCGACCAGCTTGCGCACCGGACCGCGCCCCGGCCAGAGCAGGATGTTCTTGGCGGTCTGCATGCTGATGGTGCTGGCGCCGCGCGGCCGGCCGCCCGAGCGCCACACCGTGAGTTGGTGGCGCAGTGCTTCCGTGTCGAAGCCGTTATGGCGGCAGAACAGATTGTCCTCCGCCGCTATCACCGCTTTCGGCAAGTGGGGTGACATCCGGTGGAGCGGCACCCATTGTCGGCTCAAGCCCTCTCCCTCGATAAGGCGGATCATCATCAGCGGCGTCAGCGGCGGGTCGATCCAGCGGTAGGCGATCACGACCACGGTGGGCGCCACCAGGACGGCCAGCAGCAGCCGGAGGCCCCAACGCCGAAGGGCTTTCCGACGACGGCCCGTCACGCTTGCCATCCCAGGCAGAGGCAGCCGGGATCGGCCCCGGCGTGGCCGGACGTCGGACGTGTGGATCGAGGCTTCAAGGGGCACCGCGACGACGTTCGGCGACGATGAACCCGACGAGAAGCCAGAAGGCGGTCACTTCGGAGGCCACCCCCGGGCCGTGGCGCACCACCTGTTCGAGCAGGATGCGTGCGGCGACGTACGCGAGTGCGGCGCCGAGGGCGACCAATGCCAGGAACAGGGTAGGAGCCCAGGAAGCCATGGGCGGACGACGCGGCGGGACCATGCCGCCGGGAGCATACCCTCCGGAGTCGCGTTGTTGTCTGCAGCGTGGTTCGCCATCTTCGTGATGGTCGGCCGATCATGATGCA
>REEP01000074.1 GCA_007695045.1 Rhodospirillales bacterium
GCAGGGTGTCGGTGCCGGGCTGTACCTCGACTTCGGCGAAAGCGATCGTGCCGGGGTGCGCGTACGCCTCGCCGGTCGGCAGTTCCGCCCGCACGACGACGTCCTCCGGTCCGCCGCGCGCCTGGGCGTCCTGGCGCATCCTGGTGAGCACCGCTTGGCTCACCGGAAAGCTGACATAGATCGGATCCTCGCTGACGATGGTCGCGAGGGTGCCGCTGTCGGGGCCGATGACGGCACCGACAGAGAACGCCGAGCGGCTGATTCGGCCGCTGATGGGCGCCCGGATCTCGGTGTAGGAGAGATCGATTTCCGCCGACCGCACCGCGGCCTCGGCCTCGGCCACCTTGGCCTGATCCAGCAGCAGCCGGGCGCGACGCTCATCGACCTCCGCTGCGGGGATGTTGTTGTTGCGCAGAAGCTGCTCACCACGGGCGAGCTGTGCCGCCGCCGTCTCGACATCGGCCCCCGCCACCTTCACCTGCGCCTGACGCTGGGCGAGGATGGCCTCGAAGGGCGCCTTCTCGATGACGAAGAGAAGGTCGCCCGCGGCGACCTTACCGCCCTCCTCGAACAGCCGCTGCTCCAGGTATCCCTGCACACGCGCGCGGAGCTCAACCCGGTCGACCGCCTCGGCGCGGCCGGTATAGCGCACACTCGGGGTGATGTTCTGCATCGCCGCAGTCACCACGCCGACCGCCGCCAGCGGCGCTTCCTGTGCCCAGGCGGGCGCCGCCGTGGCTGACGCCACGAGCATGAGCAAAGCGAAACCGGCCCGGCGCACCGTGTGCCATTGCCAACACGCTTTCTGCATCGCTTTCCTTCCGATGATGAATAAGCAACGTCCGAAAAACCCCGGCACGCCGGACAGGACGTAACCGTAGACTCCTCGCCGCGCGGACCAATACGCTGGCGCTCGCAACCTGTCGATATTTTCCTGGCCATGTCGACACGGTCGAAACAAACTCCGTCTGGTGGGCTGGAGCAACGCTCAGGGAGGATCAAGTCGCGGCCCGCGCAAGATCCGATGTACCGGACCCGGTTCCCTGGACCATGGTTTGTTTTGCGAGGCGGCGAGCGCCATCCTGGTCGTCGCAATCCCCACTGCGGGGAGCACCGCTCAGCCTGCTCAGTTGGCGCTGCTAACAGCGGCCGAAGCCATCGCGAACTGTTATCAGAGGCACACTCTGCAAAGCATTCGTCCGGCTTATCCCTGCTCCCCCTTGCCGGAGCGGGTCCAGACCGGACACGTCGTGTGTTGCCCACATTGTCCCGATGCCTCGGTTGACCGGGTTGGGCCGGGGTTTCTAGACTTGGGGGTTGTCGCACGCGGTCGGACCGTGCTGCCGCACGAGGACGACCATCCAAAGAGGTTTCATGGCGATGTCCGCCGGCGACCCGACCGTCCAGGAAGTGCCGCGTCAGGTGCTGTACTTCGCGGATCCCATGTGTTCCTGGTGCTGGGGCTTCGCGCCCGTGCTGACGGCCATCCGGGAGGTAATCGGCGATGCGGCGGGCGTGCGCCTGATCGTCGGCGGCTTGCGCGCCGGGGAGAGCCGCCCGATGGACGCGCGCGCCCAAGCCACCGTCCGCCACCATTGGGAGGCGGTTGAGGCCGAAACCGGGCAGCCGTTCTGCTTCAGCTTCTTCGATCGCAAGGACTTCGTCTACGATACCGAGCCGGCCTGCCGCGCCGTGGTGGCGATGCGGTGCTTCGCCCCGAATTCGGCGCTGGATTACTTCGCGGCCGTGCAGAAGGCGTTTTATGCCGAAGGCCGGGACGTCACCGACGCGGGCGTTCTGGCAGCGCTGGCGGAGCCCTTCGGTCTGGATGCGGAGGGTTTTGCGATCCTGTTTGCGGCCCCGGAAATCCGGGACGCGACCCTTGCCGATTTCGCCACGGCCGCGGCGGCGGGCATCTCCGGCTTTCCCACCGTGGTCGTTCGCCACGGCAGCCGGTTCGATCTGCTGACCGCCGGTTACCGCCCGTTCGCGGAACTTGAGCCGGCGCTGACGGCCTGGCTGCAGAGCTGACGTCGGCGGCCTTGTCCGCGTCCGCCATCCCCCTATACTCCGCCGCTTCGCGTTTCAGAACTCACATGACGCCAGGGGGCAGCACCATGAATGGTTCCATCGGCAAGGTCGTTCTGGCTTATTCCGGCGGCCTGGACACATCGGTCATCCTGCGCTGGCTGAAGGACACCTATGGATGCGAGGTGGTCACGTTCACGGCCGATATCGGCCAGGGCGAGGAACTGGAGCCGGCCCGCCGCAAGGCCGAGATGATGGGTGTGAAAGACATCTTCGTGGAGGACCTGCGCGAGACGTTCGTCCGCGACTACGTCTTTCCGATGTTGCGTGCCAACGCGCTTTATGAAGGGGTGTACCAACTGGGCACCTCCATTGCGCGGCCACTGATTGCCAAGCGCCAGATCGAAATCGCCGAAGCGGTCGGCGCCGATGCCGTGGCCCATGGCGCCACCGGCAAGGGTAACGACCAGGTCCGATTCGAGCTGACCTATTACGCTCTCAAGCCGGATATCCGCGTGATCGCACCATGGCGCGAATGGGACCTGACCTCCCGGTCCCGCCTGATCAGCTACGCCGAACAGCATCAGATCCCGGTCCCCCGGGACAAGCGCGGCGAGGCGCCTTATTCCATGGACGCCAACCTTCTGCACATTTCCTACGAAGGCAAGGCGCTTGAAGACCCGTGGCAGGAGCCCGACGAGGGCATGTTTATCCTGACAGTGGCCCCGGAAGCCGCGCCGGATGCGGCCGAGACCGTGGAGGTCGATTTCGAACACGGCGATCCGGTGGCCGTGAACGGGGAGCGGCTGTCACCGGCGGCGCTTCTGGACCGGCTGAACAAGCTGGCCGGCGCCCACGGCATCGGCCGGGTCGACTTGGTGGAGAACCGCTTCGTCGGCATGAAGTCCCGCGGCGTCTACGAGACGCCGGGCGGCACCGTGCTCCTGCACGCGCGGCGCGCGGTGGAGAGCCTGACCCTCGACCGCGGCGCCGCCCATCTTAAGGACGAGTTGATGCCGCGCTATGCCGAACTCGTCTACAACGGCTTCTGGTTCGCCCCGGAGCGGGAAGCGATCCAGGCTGCCATCGACAACACCCAGGCGCGGGTGACCGGAACGGCCCGGATCAAGCTGTACAAGGGGAACGTCATCGTGATCGGCCGGCGGTCGCCGATGAGCCTCTATGACCAGGATGTCGCCACCTTCGAAGCCGACACCGTGTACGATCAGAGGGACGCCGAAGGGTTCATCAAGCTGAACGCACTGCGGCTCCGTCTGCGGGCGATGATGGGGTGAAGGAGACAGCCCACCGGCAGCGCGAGCCGGCGCCCTAGACCTGCCGGCCGGATCACAATCGCTGGGGGCAATCGCGAATCGAGCCCCGCATCTTGAGGGGAATCGTCGCGGGGGCTCGGGCCGAGCGTCGCTGCGGGTGGACCGAAAGGGCCCGAGTCCAGGGGCTTCGGTGGGGCGGTGGGCGGTGCTGCGACGGCACTTGCGCCGGCTCCCTGATTCGTGCAAGCAGGTCCGATCGGAACTTTGGCGTCGCCGGGCCGAGCGGTTGCGGTCGCGGGGGCCGGATCGGGACGGGTCCAACGGGCAGATGGTTTCAGCACCACGGGCGATACCGGCGGGCCGGCGTGAGCGGCTGGCCCCCGAACTCTTGCGCAGCACCTTTCCGATGTTGGTGCTGCGGATGCAGGATCCCAAGGACCAGAGCTTTTATTCGCAGTTGGCCGACGCCCTGGCGGCGATCCCCGGGATCTATCGATACGCGCCGCTGGTGATCGACCTTGGAGACCTGGCGGAAGCGCCGCCTTTCAATCTGGCGGAACTGGGGCGGCGGCTGCGCCAGCACTGGGTGGTGCCGATCGGCGTTCAGAACGGAACGGAAGAGCAGAACCGCGCTGCCGTGAATGCCGGCATGAGCCTGCTGCTGGACGAAGGCGCGGCGGCGGCGGCACCCCAGCAGGGCGTGGCAGCGCCGGCGGCCCCCGACCCGGATGAGGACGATGAGGAGCCCGTCGCCGGGACAGGCAGCAGGACCAAGCTGATCACCCGGCCGGTGCGATCCGGGCGGCAGGTTTACGCCCAACAGGGCGACCTGGTGGTGCTGGCATCGATCAGCCCGGGCGCCGAGCTGCTGGCCGACGGCCATATCCACGTCTACGGTGCGTTGCGCGGCCGGGCCTTGGCCGGCGTCTCCGGCGATACGACGGCGCGCATCTTCTGCCACAGCCTGGAGGCGGAACTGATCTCCGTCGCCGGCTACTACCGGATACGGGACGACATGCCGGAGGATCTGATCGGCCAGCCGGCGCAGATCTTCCTGGATCACGAACGGGTGCGGATAGAGCCGCTGGGGTGACGGGCGCCCCCGGTTCGGGAAGGGAGAGCATTCATTGGCCAAGGTAATCGTCATGACATCGGGCAAGGGCGGCGTGGGCAAGACCACGTCGGCGGCCGCTTTTGCTGCGGGTCTCGCCCTCAAGGGGCACAAGACGGTAGTGATCGATTTCGATGTGGGCCTGCGCAACCTCGACCTGGTGATGGGCTGTGAGCGTCGTGTCGTCTACGATTTCATCAACGTCATCAACGGCGACGCCAGGCTGAACCAAGCCCTGATCCGCGACAAGCGGATCGACACCCTTGCGATCCTGCCCACCAGCCAGACCCGCGACAAGGACGCCCTGACCAGGGAAGGGGTCGGTCGCGTGATCGACGACCTCAAGGAAGACTTCGATTTTATCATTTGTGACAGCCCGGCGGGGATCGAACGCGGCGCGCTGCTGGCGCTCTACTATGCCGACGAGGCGGTGATCGTCACCAACCCCGAGGTGTCCAGCGTCCGCGACTCGGATCGCATCATCGGCGTGCTGCAAAGCCGGTCGCGCCGCGCCGAGGAGGGGATGGACCCGGTGCGCGAGCACCTGCTGCTGGCGCGCTACGATGCCGACCGTGTCGCGAGGGGGGAGATGCTGAAGGTCGAGGACGTTCTCGACATCCTCGCCATCCCGCTGGTGGGCATCATTCCCGAGAGCCAGTCGGTGCTCAAGTCGTCCAACGTGGGCATGCCGGTGGTGATGGATTCGTCGTCGGTGGCCGGGCAGGCCTACCTGGATGCCGTCGGCCGCTTCCTCGGCGAGACCATTGAGCATCGCTACTTCAAGCCCGAGCGCCGCGGCCTGTTCCAACGGCTGTTGTGGAGGACCGCATGAGCCTGCTTCGCTTTTTCCGGCCCCGTGCAGCGCCGTCCGCTCCCCTTGCTAAGGAGCGCCTGACGGTTCTGCTGACGCATGAGCGCGCTGCCCGCAGCCAGCCTGAATATCTGCCGCGACTGCGGCGCGAGATCCTGGAAGTGATCGGGAAATACGTGCACCTGGATGATGACAAGATCCACGTCCACTATGAAAGCCAGGGCACGGTGGCGAAGCTCGAACTGGATATCGAACTGCCCAATCAGTCCCAGCAGCGGCAGTCTCAGGTGGCGCAGCCGGCGGTATCCTGAAGAGCGGCGCCCGGACGAAACGTCGCGCCCGCGGCGCCGGCAAGGCGCGGCTGCATCGACGCCCGCGCGCCTGACCGAGCCGGTGCTTCAGTTGGCGCTTCTCCCGGCGCTTCGGTTCCCGGCGTGACGGCATCCCCGGTGATCGTGATCGCCGGACCCACCGCCGCCGGCAAATCCCGGCTGGCGATGGCCTTGGCCGAAGCCTTCGGCGGGACCATCGTCAATGCCGACAGCATGCAGGTGTATCGGGAATTGCGCGTGCTGACGGCGCGTCCGTCGCCGGCGGACGAAGCGCGAGCGCCTCACCGGCTTTACGGTGTACTGCCCGGGACCGAACGCTGCTCGGCCGGGCGCTGGCTCGGGCTGGCGGTGGCCGCCATCCGGGAGACGTGGCAGGCCGGCCGCCTGCCGCTGGTGGTGGGCGGCACGGGACTGTATCTGAAGGCCCTGCGCGAGGGGCTATCGCCGATCCCATGGGTGCCGGCGGCGGTGCGGGCCGAGGCGCAGCGCCTGCGCGAGGCGCTCGGGCCCGAACGGTTCCGGGCAGCGGTCGCGGCGCTGGACCCGGAGACGGCGCACAGGCTCCCGGCCGGCGACACCCAGCGGCTGGTGCGGGCCTGGGAGGTCGCGACCGCGACCGGTATCCCGCTCTCCCGCTGGCAACGGCAGTCGCCGCCGCGTGCGCCGATTGCGGCGCGATTCCTGACCGTCGCGGCAACGCCTTCGCGGGCTGTGTTAACGGCCGCCATTGACGTGCGGTTCGATCGCATGATCCAGGCCGGTGCCCTCGACGAAGTGGCGAGGCTGCTGAGCCTCGACCTCGATCCGACGCTGCCGGTGATGCGGGCGGCGGGCGTGAGGGAACTGGCCGGTTACCTGCGGGGGCGGACCTCTCTGGCGGACGCTTGCACTGCGGCAAAACGGCAGACCAGGCTGATCGCCAAGCGGCAGATGACGTGGCTGCGCCATCAGATGGAGGTGGATCTGTCGGTCTCTGCGCAACATTCGGAAACCCTGGACCCAAAAATCTATACGTTCATTCGCCAGTTTCTGTTGACCGAAGCCGGCTGAGGGATTACATGGGGCGTGATTTCGGCCCGGCGGTCCCTGCCGGGCCGTTTCGGTACCGTGCGATGCCGCACTGCGGGATAGCCCCCGCCGATCGTCAGACGGAGATGGAAAGTGATGACCGATGAACCGATGACCGGAGCCAAAATCCTTCTCAAGGCGCTGATGGATCAGGGCGTAACGGACGTATTCGGCTATCCCGGCGGCGCGATCCTCCCGGTCTACGACGAACTGTTTCAGCAGAACACCATCCGTCACATCCTGGTGCGCCAGGAAGGCGGGGCCGTGCACGCCGCGGAAGGATATGCGCGGTCCTCCGGCAAGGTCGGGGTGGTGTTCGTGACGTCGGGCCCCGGCGCCACCAACGCGGTCACCGGACTCACCGATGCCTTGATGGACAGCGTTCCGCTGGTTTGTATCTGCGGTCAGGTGCCGACCCATCTGATCGGCAACGACGCCTTTCAGGAGTGCGACACCACCGGCATCACCCGGCCGGTGACCAAGCACAACTACCTGGTCAAGAAGACCGACGACCTCGCACGCGTGGTTCATGAAGCCTTCTATGTCGCCCGCAGCGGTCGGCCGGGACCCGTCCTCATCGACCTGCCCAAAGACGTCTCGCAGGGTCTCGGTCACTACGCGCCGCCGGCATCGATCACCCATCGGACCTATCGGCCGCAGGTGCAGGGCGATCCCGCCAAGATCCGGGAGGCCGTGGCACTGATGGCCTCAGCCAAGCGGCCGATCATCTATGCCGGCGGCGGCGTCATCAACTCCGGCGACCGCGCGTCCGACCTGCTGACCGAACTGGTGGATTTGACCGGCTTCCCGACGACGCTCACACTGATGGGGCTAGGCGCCGTGCGCGCCACCCACCCGAATTTCCTCGGCATGTTGGGCATGCACGGCACTTACGAAGCCAATCTGGCGATGCACGGCTGCGATGTGATGATCGCCATCGGCTCGCGCTTCGATGACCGGGTGACCGGCAAGCTCACGGAATTCTCGCCTGGCTCAAAGAAAATTCACGTCGACATCGACGCTTCGTCCATCAACAAGAACGTGATGGTGGATATCGGCATTGTCGGCGACGTGACCCACGTCCTGGAGGCCATGCTGGCCGAGTGGAAGGCGCAACGGCTGCAGCCCGATCGCGCGGCGCTGGCCGACTGGTGGGCGAAGATCGACACGTGGCGGGAGCGCAATTGCCTCGCCTTCCAGCAGGAAGGGGAGATCATCAAGCCGCAGTACGCGATCAAGCGGCTGTATGAACTGACGCGCGGCCGCGACGACGTGTTCATCAGCACCGAGGTCGGTCAGCACCAGATGTGGGCCGCGCAATTCTATGGCTTCGAGAAGCCGCGGCAATGGCTGACCTCGGGAGGGCTCGGGACCATGGGCTACGGTCTGCCGGCCGCCATGGGCGTGCAGATCGCCCACCCGGATGCCCTCGTGGTCGACATTGCCGGTGAGGCATCGATCATGATGAACATTCAGGAGATGTCCACGATCGCTCAGTACCGGCTGCCGGTGAAGGTGTTCATTCTCAATAACGAGTACATGGGCATGGTCCGCCAGTGGCAGGAACTGCTGCACGGCGGGCGCTATTCCGAAAGCTATATGGCCTCGCTGCCGGACTTCGTGAAGCTGGCGGAATCGTTCGGCGCTGTCGGGTTGCGCGCCGAGAAGGCAGGCGATCTCGACGACGTGATCCGGGAGATGATAGCGACCGACCGGGCCGTGATCGCCGACATTCGCGTCGACAAGAACGAGAACTGCTTCCCCATGATCCCGTCCGGCGCCGCCCACAATGACATGTTGCTGGGTCCGGCGGACAAGGTGGAACGACCGATCTCCGAAGAAGGGATGGTCCTGGTATAGCGGCCGGGGGGCCGGCCGCGCGGCGGCGGGCCGCCCCCCCCCCCGCCCCCCCCCCCCCCCCCCCCCCCCCCCCCCCCCCCGCCCCCCCCCCCCCCCCCCC
>REEP01000083.1 GCA_007695045.1 Rhodospirillales bacterium
CGCGAAGGCGGGCGTACCGTCGGCGCCGGCGTCGTCGCCAAGATCATCGAGTAGGGTTGGCAGGCGTAGATGTATCGGCGAGCGTGCAGCCCCCAGGGAAAGGCAATTCAGTAACGTCATCATGGAAAACCAGAACATCCGCATCGGACTGAAGGCCTTTGATCACCGCGTACTTGATCAGTCGGCCAAGGAGATCGTGAACACGGCGCGGCGCACGGGCGCGAACGTGCGTGGGCCGATCCCCTTGCCGACCCGGATCGAGCGGTACACGGTGTTGCGTTCGCCGCACATCGACAAGAAGTCGCGTGAGCAGTTCGAGATCCGGACCCACAAGCGGGTCCTGGACATCATCGATCCGACACCCCAGACCGTGGACGCGCTGATGAAGCTCGACCTGGCGGCCGGTGTCGACGTGGAAATCAAGCTTTAAAGGGTTGTCGAGGTCGAGGGCCGAACGGTTATGCGCACCGGATTGATCGCGAAAAAGATGGGGATGTCGCGCCTGTTCCAGGCGGACGGCGAGCACGTGCCGGTGACGGTTTTGCAGTTGGACGGCTGTCAGGTCGTGGCGCATCGCACCGAGGAACGCGACGGCTACACCGCGTTGCAACTGGGGACCGGCGCGGCAAAGGTGAAAAACGTCACCAGACCGCAGCGCGGGCATTTCGCCAAGGCCAAGGTCGAGCCGAAGCGGCGACTGGTGGAATTCCGGGTGAGTGAGGACGCCATGGTCACCGTAGGGGCCACCCTCACCGCCGACCACTTCGTCGCCGGGCAGACGGTGGATGTCACCGGCACCTCCATCGGCAAGGGCTTTGCCGGCGGCATGAAGCGCCACGGCTTTCACGGACTCCGCGCCAGTCACGGCGTCTCCATTAGCCACCGCAGCCTGGGATCGACCGGCCAGTGCCAAGATCCGGGCAAGGTGTTCAAAGGCAAGAAGATGCCGGGTCAGTTGGGCAACCGTCAGGTGACCGTGCACAATCTTGTGGTGGCCGACTGCGACGCGGAACGGGGCCTGATCTTGCTCAAGGGCGCGGTGCCCGGCCCGAAGGGCAGTTATGTATTGATCCGCGACGCGGTGAAACGCCCGGCCCATGATGGGGTCCCTTTCCCGGCGGCGGTACGCGCTGCACCGGAAGGTGAACCCGGTCCGGAGGCCGGGGGCCCGGTCCCTCCGGAGGACGGCACGCCGGCCGATCCGGTGACTGCGGCCGCCGAGGGTGGCGGCGCGGCCGCGTCGGACCTGCCTGAGGCGGCCGGGTCCGGCGCCGTGGACGAGCCGCGAAGCGAAGTGCCTGCGCCCGACGACGGCGCCAGCGCGCCCCAGAAGGAATAGCCGACGATGCAATGCGACGTGGTCAATCTGGACAACGAGACGGTGGGCACCGTGGACCTGGAAGACGCGGTGTTCGGGCTCGATGTGCGCCGGGACATTCTGGCTCGCTGCGTCAACTGGCAACTGGCCAAACGTCGCGCCGGCACGCACAAGGTGAAAGGGCGGAGCGAGGTAGCTGCCACCTCGAAGAAGCCGTTTCGCCAGAAAGGAACCGGCCGTGCCCGCCAGGGATCGCTCAAGGGACCCCATCAGCGGGGCGGCGGCGTGGTGTTCGGTCCTCACCCGCGGGATCATGCGCACGACCTGCCGAAGAAAGTGCGTCGGCTCGCTCTCAAAACGGCACTGTCGGCGAAGCGGGCGTCGGGCACGCTGGTGGTCCTGGACAAGGCGGAACTGGCCGAGGCCAAGACCAAGGCGTTGGCGGAACGGGCTGCCAAACTCGGCTGGCGGTCGGTCTTGCTGATCGACGGCAACGAGATGGATCCCGGTTTCGTCCGCGCCGCCCGCAATATTGTCGGGATCGACCTGCTGCCGAGCCGCGGCGCCAATGTCTATGACATCCTCCGCAAGGACACCCTGGTTTTGACCCGGGCGGCGGTGGAACAGCTTCAGGAGCGGCTGAAATGACAAAGCGTTATGTACGGCCGCCGGTGTCGCTGAGCCAGGAACGCCGGTACGAAATCATTCGCCGTCCGGTGATCAGTGAAAAGTCGACCATGCTGTCGGAATACAACCAGGTCACGTTCCTGGTGGCTGTGGATGCCAGCAAGCCGGAAATCCGGGCTGCGGTGGAGGATCTGTTCAAGGTCAAGGTGACGGCGGTGAATACCCTGCGCCAGAAGGGCAAGGTCAAGCGCTTCCGTGGGCAGATCGGTCGGCGGGCCGATACCAAGAAGGCGATCGTAACCCTGGCCGAGGGCCATTCCATCGACGTGACCACGGGCCTGTAGAGGGGTATCGACGGTTATGGCGCTCAAGCAATACAAGCCTACCACGCCGGGACGCCGCGGCCTCGTGCTGGTCAACCGGTCTGCCTTGTGGAAAGGCAAGCCGGAAAAGGCGCTGACCGAAGGTCTGCACAACACCGGCGGACGCAACAATCACGGGCGGATCACGGCGCGCCGGCGCGGCGGTGGCCACAAGCAGCGCTATCGGATCATCGACTTCAAGCGGACAAAGGTGGATGTGCCGGCGACCGTGGAACGGCTCGAATACGACCCGAACCGGACCGCGTTCATTGCCCTGATCCGCTACGAAGACGGGGAGAAGGCGTACATCCTGGCACCGCAGCGGGTGAGTCCGGGCGACACGGTGATGGCCGGCCGCGGCGCCGACATCAAGCCGGGCAACGCTCTGCCGATGCAGAACATCCCGGTCGGGACCATCATCCACAACGTGGAGATGAAGCGCGGAAAGGGTGGCCAGATTGCCCGGTCTGCCGGAACGTATGCGCAACTGATCGGCAAGGACCAGGGCTATGCACAGCTTCGCCTGAGTTCCGGGGAGTTGCGCGTCGTCCGGGCCGAGTGCATGGCCACGGTGGGCGCGGTCTCCAACCCGGACCAGCAGAATGTGAAGCTGGGCAAGGCCGGTCGCAGCCGTTGGCTCGGCAAGCGGCCGTCGGTGCGGGGCGTGGTGATGAACCCGGTGGACCACCCCCATGGGGGTGGCGAAGGCCGGACCTCGGGTGGACGCCATCCGGTGACGCCGTGGGGCAAGCCGACCAAGGGGCATCGCACCCGCAAGAACAAGAAGACGGATGGGCTGATTATCCGCCGTCGCCATCAGAAAAAGTAAGGGTAAGGAGGCCGCTTAAGTGCCGCGCTCGGTTTGGAAAGGCCCGTTCGTTGACGGCTATCTGCTCCACAAGGCTGAGAAAGCCCGTTCGTCCGGGCGCAAGGAAGTGATCCGGACCTGGTCGCGCCGGTCGACGATATTGCCGCAGTTCGTGGGTCTGACCTTCGGTGTGTACAACGGCCGGAAGTTCATCCCGGTGCTGGTGACGGAAAATATGGTCGGCCACAAGTTCGGCGAGTTCTCGCCGACGCGGACCTTCACCGGGCATTCCGGTGACAAGAAGGCGAAGAGAGGCCGGTGATGGGAAAACCCGCTGCGGAACGGCGGCTGGCCGATAACGAGGCGATGGCGTTCGCGCGCCACGTGCGGTCGAGCCCCCAAAAGGTCAACCTCGTGGTGGCACAGATCCGCGGCCTTGCCTGCGACAAGGCGCTTGCGGAACTCGCCTTCTCGTCGCGTCGCGTGGCCGGCGAGGTGCGCAAGCTGCTGATGTCGGCGATCGCCAACGCCGAGAACAACCATCAACTGGATGTGGATCGGCTGGTGGTGGCGGAAGCGACGGTGGGCCGTGCCATGGTGTTGAAACGCTGGCGCCCGCGGGCGCGCGGCCGGGTCGGACGGATTCAGAAGCCCTACAGCAACATTCGGCTGGTGCTGCGGGAACGGGATGACGAAGAGGACACGTTGTAATGGGCCAAAAGGTCAATCCGGTGGGGCTTCGCCTCGGCATCAACCGAACCTGGGATTCGCGCTGGTATGCCGGCGATGCCTATGGTTCGCTGTTGCATGAGGACCTGAACCTGCGCAAGATCCTGAAACAGCGGCTGAATCAGGCGGGCGTCTCGCGCATTGTCATCGAGCGGCCGGCGAAGCGGGCGCGGATCACCATTCATACCGCGCGTCCCGGGGTTGTGATTGGCAAGAAAGGCGCCGATATCGAGAAGCTCCGCAAGGACCTTGCAAAGATCGCAGGGGCCGACGTTCATCTCAATATCGTCGAAATCCGCAAGCCGGAGATCGAGGCCCAACTCGTCGCCGAAGGTGTGGCGCAACAGTTGGAGCGCCGGGTATCCACGCGGCGGGCGATGAAGCGGGCAGTGCAGTCGGCGATGCGGCTCGGTGCTCAAGGCATCCGCATCAACTGCGCGGGACGGCTCGGCGGTGCCGAAATCGCCCGGTCGGTGTGGTACCGGGAAGGACGGGTGCCACTGCATACACTGCGGGCGCATGTGGATTATGGCGTGGCCGAGGCGCGCACGACCTACGGCGTGTGTGGTGTCAAGGTCTGGATCTACAAAGGCGACATCATGGCGCACGATCCCATGGCCATGGACAAGCGCACCATGGAACAGCAACCGGGCCGCTGAGGCGGCCTCTCTGCGGTCAGGAACGATACTCGGACGAGTTTTAAGCAGTCATGTTGAGCCCTAAACGCACCAAGTTTCGCAAGCAACAGAAGGGCCGGGTCCGCGGCGAGGCCAAGGGCGGAGTCGAACTTAGTTTCGGCGCCTATGGCCTGAAGGCAACCACGACGACGCGGATGACGGCGCGCCAGATCGAAGCGGCACGCCGGGCGATCACCCGCTACATGCGACGGGCCGGTCGTGTCTGGATCCGGGTGTTTCCCGATGTCCCGGTGAGCAGCAAGCCGGCGGAAGTGCGGATGGGCGGCGGCAAGGGATCGCCGGAATACTGGATGGCTCGGGTGAAGCCCGGTCGGATCCTGTTCGAGGTGGATGGCGTTTCGCGCGAGATCGCGGAGGAGGCGTTTCGTCTGGCCTCGGCGAAGCTGCCGTGCCGGACGCGCTTCGTGGCCCGTCTGGGCGAGGAGGGGTGACGCCATGAAGCCGGAAGACTTGCGCACCAAGTCCGACGACGAACTCAAGCAGCAGATCACCGACCTGCGGCGTGAAGGGTTCAACCTTCGCTTTCAGGTGGCGAGTGGTCAGCTGGAGAATACCGCACGGCGCCGGCAGGTCCGGCGCGACATCGCGCGGGTGAAAACCATTCTGGGCGAGCGGCGCCGCAAAGTGCCGCAGAAGACCTGACAAGGGGCGGTTGATGCCAAGGCGTGTCATGCAAGGGGTCGTGGTCAGCGACGCAATGGACAAGACGATTGTCGTCAAGGTCGAGCGCCGTGTCATGCACCCGATCTATAAGAAATTCGTGCGTCAGTCTAAAAAATATCTGGCTCACGATGAGGGTAATACCAGCAAAGCCGGCGATATCGTTCGGATCCGTGAGTGCCGCCCGTTATCTCGACGGAAGTGCTGGGAACTGCTGATGGAGCCGGCCGAGGTCGGCCAGAGCCCGTCTGACGGCGGCGGCGATGGCGGTTCGCCGGGACAGGAGGGGATGACGGCATGATCCAGGTTGAGACAGACTTGGACGTGGCCGACAACTCGGGTGCCAAGCGGGTGCGGTGCATCCGCGTTCTCGGCGGGTCGGGGCGGCGCTACGCCCGGGTGGGGGACGTAATCGTGGTCACCGTCAAGGACGCGATTCCGCGAGGACGGGTGAAGAAAGGCGATGTTTTGCGGGCCGTGGTCGTGCGCACCGCCAAGGACGTGCTGCGCAACGACGGCTCGGCCATCCGGTTTGATCGCAATGCCGCGGTGCTGATCAACAAGCAGGGCGAGCCCATCGGGACCCGCATTTTCGGCCCCGTCACCCGGGAACTGCGTGGCCGGGGGTACATGAAGATCATTTCGCTGGCCCCTGAGGTGCTGTGAGGAGGTGCTGTGACATGACGGGCAACGATCGTGCGGTCAAACTCAGGGTCAAAAAGGGTGACCGGGTTGTGGTGCTGGCCGGCCGCAGCAAAGGCGGCACCGGAGAGGTGCTTAAGGTGATGCCGAAGGAACAGACCTGCATCGTGTCGGGGGTCAACATGGTCAAGCGGCACACCCGGCCGGGGCCGCAATCGCCCGGCGGCATCGTCGAAAAGGAGGGGCCGATCCACGTGTCCAACTTGGCGCATGCGGATCCCAAAACCGGAAAACCCACTCGGGTGGGCTTCAAGTTCCTCGCCGATGGCCGCAAGGTGCGCTTCGCCAAGCGGTCCGGCGAGATCATCGACAGGTAGCAGAGCGCGACGATGCCACGTCTCAGAGAGCATTATCATAAAGTTGTGCGCCCGGCGCTGCACGAGCAGTTCAGTTACGCCAACCCCATGCAGATCCCGCGCTTGAGCAAGATCGTCCTCAACATGGGTGTGGGGGAAGGGGCGCAGGACCGCAAGAAGGTGGAGGCGGCCGCGTCGGAGATGGCGCTGATTGCCGGCCAGAAACCCGTCATCACGCGTGCCAAGAAGTCGGTGGCCTCGTTCAAGATCCGAGACGGCATGGCGATCGGCTGCATGGTGACGCTGCGACGTGCGCACATGTACGAGTTTCTGGACCGCTTGGTAAACATTGCCCTGCCGCGGATTCGTGACTTCCGCGGTGTCTCGCGGAAGAGTTTCGATGGTCGGGGTAACTTCTCCATGGGGCTCAAGGAGCAGATCATTTTCGCTGAAATCGACTATGACAAGGTGGACGCCATCCGCGGCCTGGACATCGTGATGTGCACGACGGCCAAGAGCGACGCGGAAGCGATGGCGTTGTTGAAGGCATTCGACATGCCGTTTGCCAACTAACGCCGTGGCGGAGAGACAGGTATGGCCAAAAAGAGTTTGATCGAACGCAACAAGAAGCGCGAAAGGCTGGCCAAGCGGTTTGCCGCTCGCCGATCTCGGCTGAAGGCTGCGGCGCGTGACTCATCCTTGACCATGGAAGAGCAGTTCGCTGCCCGCCTCAAGCTCGCGCAACTGCCGCGCAATTCCGCGCCGGTGCGGGTGCGGCTTCGCTGCGAGTTGACCGGGCGAGCGCGCGGCAACTATCGGAAATTCAAGCTGTCCCGGATCGGGCTTCGGGACTTGGCCTCGAACGGTCAGGTCCCCGGCATGGTCAAGTCCAGTTGGTAGGTGACGGAGGGAAGTAGACGACCATGGCGATGACCGATCCCCTCGGCGATATGCTCACGCGCATTCGCAACGGCCAACGGGCGCGCAAGAACGCGGTGACGGCACCGGCATCGATGATGCGCGTACGCGTGCTGGAGGTGTTGCAGCGGGAAGGTTTCATTCGCGGCTATGATCGCTACGAAGTGCGATCCGGTGTCAGCGAACTCAGAATCGAACTCAAGTATCACGAGGGCCAACCGGTGATCCGGGAGATCAGTCGCGTGTCGAAACCGGGGCGACGGGTCTATTCCAAGATCAAGGATCTGCCGAAGGTGTACAACGGTCTGGGAATCTCCATTCTGTCGACGCCGCAAGGGGTGCTTTCCGATGCCGAGGCGCGGGAGGCGAACGTGGGTGGCGAGGTACTGTGCAATGTTTTCTAGGTTGAGCGGGCGGATGAGATCATGTCGCGGGTAGGCAAGCACCCGATTGTCGTGCCGGACGGGGTGAGCGTCCACATTCAGGGACACGACGTGCGTGCGACGGGCAAGCTCGGCACGCTGAGCGCGCGCATGATGGACGAAGTGTCCCTGACTCTGGAAGAGTCCCAGCTGTGGGTGCGGCCGAAATCGGACACGAAAAAGGCGCGCATGATGTGGGGCACAGCGCGTGCCCTGGTCAACAACTTGGTCCAGGGTGTCGCCAACGGCTTCGAGCGCAAGCTGGAGATCACCGGCGTCGGCTACCGCGCCCAGGTACAGGGCTCGGACTTGGTGCTGCAGCTCGGCTACAGCCACGAGGTCCGTTACCCGATCCCCGACGGCATCAAGGTCGTGTGCCCTGATCAGACGCATATCGTCGTATCCGGCGCTGACAAGCAGCGCGTGGGGCAGGTAGCGGCCGAAATCCGCGCCTATCGCAAGGTCGAACCCTACAAGGGTAAAGGCATTCGCTATGATGACGAGATCGTTCGTCGCAAGGAAGGCAAGAAGAAGTAGGCACTGATCCATGGCCAACAAGCATACTCTGTTCGCACGGCGTGCCAAACGCTCGCGCTATCGGCTTCGGCAACGCGGGCAAGGGCGTCCGCGCCTGTCTGTGTTCCGCTCGAGCAAGCATATCTATGCGCAGGTCATCGACGACGCCGCCGGGCGCACGCTGGTCGCTGCCTCGAGCCGCGATCGTCAGCTCCAGGGCCGCGTCGACAAAGGCTCGGACTGCGAGGCGGCCAAGACCGTGGGCCAACTGGTGGCGGAACGGGCACTGGCGGCCGGGGTATCGGAAGTGGTGTTCGATCGCGGGGGCTACCGTTTTCATGGCCGTGTCCGCGCGCTAGCTGAGGCTGCCCGCGAGGGCGGCCTGAAGTTCTGAGGAGAGAGTAACCGATATGGCACGGAAACCTGGCGGCCGGCGCCGGGAGGCGTCGCAGCCGACCGAAGAGACCGAACTGAAGGACAAGCTCGTCCACATCAACCGCGTGGCCAAGGTGGTCAAGGGCGGGCGCCGTTTTTCGTTCGCCGCCCTGGTTGTGGTGGGGGACGGCCGGGGTCGCGTGGGCTACGGGACCGGCAAGGCGCGCGAGGTTCCGGAAGCGATTCGGAAGGCGACCGACCGGGCCAAGGTGGACATGGTGCGAATTCCGCTCCGGGATGGCCGCACGTTGCACCACGACGTGACGGGCCGCTACGGTGCCGGCAAGGTCGTGGTCCGCGCGGCCCCCGCGGGCACCGGTGTTATCGCGGGCGGCCCCATGCGCGCCGTGTTCGAGACGATGGGTGTGCAGGATGTGGTGGCCAAGTCGCTTGGAACGGCCAATCCACACAACATGATCCGCGCCACCTTCGCGGCGCTCGGCAGCTGTGCCGCACCCCGCTCCGTGGCGGCCAAGCGTGGCAAGACGCCGGGCGACATCATCGCGCGACGTGAGCAGTCCGGTCCGCGCCAGAGCGGAGGTGATGCATGAGTGGGCACGAGGTTGGTGGCGGGCCAAGCCCGACCCGCATCCGGGTGACCCAGGTGGCAAGCCCGATCGGGCGGCGCCGCGATCAGCGTCAGACCCTGATCGGGCTCGGCCTCAACAAAATCGGTCGAACCCGGGAACTGGAGGATACCAGAGCCGTTCGCGGCATGATCGCGAAGGTGAAGCACTTGGTCAGGGTGGATGAAGCCGGTTGAGGCCGGGGCACTCTCTGATGACGTCGGCGATTTGGTACGGGATACGGCAGCTGTCATGAAACTCAACGATCTGCGGGACAATCCCGGGGCACGTCACGCACGCAAGCGGGTGGGGCGGGGCATCGGCTCGGGCCTCGGCAAGACGGCCGGCAAGGGTCACAAGGGCCAGAAGGCACGGTCCGGTGGCCGGACCATTCCGGGGTTCGAGGGCGGCCAGATGCCGCTGTATCGGCGCCTGCCCAAACGCGGGTTCAAGAACCCGATGCGCAAGACGTTCGTGATCGTCAATCTGGGCGCCATCCAGAAGGCCGTGGAAGCGGGGCGCCTGTCGGACGCTGGCCCGATCGACGAGGCGGCGTTGCAGGCGGCCGGCTTTTTCAAGCGCCGGCATGACGGTGTCCGCCTGCTGGCCAAGGGTGCGTTCTCGGCGCGGGTCGCTCTGTCCGTGACCGGGGCATCGCGGGCGGCGGTCGCAGCGGTGGAGAAGGCCGGCGGCTCGGTCGCGCTGACGGGCTTCGGCAAAGGCATGGACGGAGCCGAAAAAGACGTCGCTGGTGCTGACACGGCACCGGCGGAGTCGCCGGAGCCGACGTCGTGATGTGTAAGAAAGGGGCCGAAAGGCTTATTCATGGCATCCGCTGCTGAGCAACTCGCATCGCACATGAATCTCGGGGCCTTTGCCAAGGCCACCGAGCTCAAAAGGCGTATCTGGTTCACCCTGGGCGCCCTGATCATCTACCGGGTGGGTACCTACATTCCGCTGCCCGGGATCGATCCCGTGGCCATCGGCGAAATCTTCGAGCAGCAGGCCGGCGGCATCCTCGGCATGTTCAACATGTTCGCCGGCGGTGCCCTGGAGCGGATGACGATCTTTGCGCTCAATATCATGCCGTACATCTCAGCGGCGATCATCATGCAGTTGATGACGGCGGTGGTGCCGACCCTGGAGCAGCTCAAGAAGGAGGGGGAGACCGGGCGCAAGCGTATCAATCAGTACACCCGCTACCTCACCGTGGCGATCACGGCCGCGCAGGCCTATGCGCTGGCGGTGGGTTTGGAGGCGATGCAGTCGAGCGTGGGGCCGGCGGTGATGGACCCGGGCCTGTTCTTCCGCTTCAGTACCGTGGTCACCCTGGTGGGCGGTACCATGTTCCTGATGTGGCTGGGGGAGCAGATTACCGCACGCGGCGTCGGCAATGGGATCTCGCTCATCATCTTCGCCGGGATCGTTGCCGGTCTGCCGGGCGCCCTGGCCGGAACCCTGGAACTGGGGCGGACCGGGGCGCTCTCCACCGCCATCATCATCGTGCTGCTGCTGATGGCGGTAGCGGTGATCTTCTTCGTGGTGTTCATGGAGCGCTCGCAGCGGCGGATCATTGTCCAGTATCCGAAGCGTCAGCGGGGCAACCGCATGACCGGCGGCGAGAGCACTCACCTGCCGCTGAAGCTCAACACCGCCGGGGTGATTCCGCCGATCTTTGCCAGTTCTGTCCTGCTGATGCCGATCAGCGTGATCGGATTTTCCGCCGGCACCGGGCCGGACTGGCTGACACAGGTGGCGGCGTTCCTGGGGCGGGGGCAGCCGGCGTATCTGATCCTGTACGTGAGCCTGATCGTCTTCTTCGCCTTCTTTTATACGGCGATCGTGTTCAATCCGGCCGATACGGCAGACAACCTGAAGAAATATGGCGGCTTCATTCCGGGAATCCGGCCGGGGCGCAACACGGCGGAGTACCTGGACAGGGTGCTTACCCGGCTCACTTGCGTTGGTGCCGCATACTTGGCGTTGGTTTGCCTGCTTCCGGAAATCCTCATCTCACAGTACGCTGTTCCGTTTTACTTCGGCGGGACGAGTCTTCTGATCGTGGTGACGGTGACGCTGGATACTGTGGCGCAGGTCCATTCGCACCTGTTGGCGCATCAATATGAAGGATTGGTCAAAAAATCCAGACTGCGGGGGAGACGAGGATGAACCTGGTGTTGTTCGGTCCGCCAGGGGCGGGCAAGGGAACGCAGGCAAAGCGCCTGGAAGAGGCGTACGGCATCAAGCAACTGTCCACCGGCGATATGTTGCGCGCAGAGGCGGCCGAAGGCACGGCCGTCGGTCAGCGGGCAGATGCTCTGATGAAGGAGGGCAAGCTCGTGCCCGACGACCTCATCGTCGAGATCGTGGGTGATCGCTTGATTCGGGAGGCGAAACGGAAAGGGTTCATCCTGGACGGGTTTCCCCGCACCGTGCCCCAGGCGGAAGCGTTGGATGGCCTGCTGGCGCGGAAGGGGCTGGCCCTCGACCATGTCGTTTCCATCGAGGTGGATGACGAAGCCATGGTGGAGCGGATCACCGGGCGCTTTACCTGCGCCCGATGCGGTGCCGGCTATCACGACACCTTTCAACGGCCCAAGGTCGATGGGGTGTGCGACGTCTGCGGCAGCACTGAGTTCAAGCGGCGCAGTGACGATAACGAGGCGACGGTGCGCCAGCGCTTGGCCGCCTATCATGACGAGACGGAACCGGTGCTGCGCCATTATGAACACCAGGGGCTTGTGCGCAAGGTGGACGGCATGGCCGCCATCGACGACGTCACGGCTCAGTTGGAAGCGGTTGTTGGTTAAATTTTGGTCGAGAACGGATTGACTGTCGGGAGCGTGGGCCTATAATCACGGCCCTTCCTGTTCCCGAAAATTCCGTTTCGGCCGTTCAGCGAACGAGCGAGGAGAGCGCACCGTGGCGCGCATTGCAGGTGTAAACATTCCCACCCAGAAGCGGGTCGAGATCGCGCTGACCTATATTCATGGTATCGGTCGGACCTCGGCCAAGGCCATCTGCGCCCGCCTCGGAATCCCCCCGGAGCGCCGGGTGAATCAGTTGGGCGACAGCGACGTGATGCGGTTGCGCGAGGTGGTGGACGGCGAACTTAGGGTGGAGGGCGACCTGCGCCGTGAAGTCGCCATGAACATCAAGCGCTTGATGGACCTTGGATGCTACCGGGGCCTGCGGCATCGCCGCGGTTTGCCGGTGCGGGGCCAGCGCACCCACACCAATGCGCGGACGCGCAAAGGCAAGGCGAGGCCCATTGCCGGCAAGAAGAAGGCAACCAAATAAGTAGGTCAGGGATCCTGAGATGGCGAAAGCACCGCAGCGGCCCCGTCGCCGGGAACGCAAGAACATCACGTCTGGCGTGGCACACATCAACGCAACATTCAACAACACTCTGGTGACCATCACCGATGCCCAGGGCAATGCGATTTCCTGGTCGTCTTCGGGTTCGCAGGGGTTCAAGGGGTCGCGGAAATCCACGCCCTATGCGGCGCAGGTGGCGGCGGAAGACGCCGGCCGAAAGGCGATGGAACACGGTATGAAGACCTTGGAAGTGGAGGTTAAGGGACCGGGTTCCGGGCGGGAGTCGGCGCTGCGCTCGCTCCAGGCCGCCGGGTTCACGATCACTGCCATCCGGGATGTGACGCCGATCCCTCATAACGGCTGCCGGCCGCGGAAGCGGCGGCGGGTTTAGCGCTTGGCGGGCCGTGTCGCCGCATTGTGGTCGGCGGGGCGCCGGGGTGACCTCGATCGAGGTCGCCGCTGCGCCATTTTCTGTTTTTTCGTGAGCGCGAGGTTGCCGCAGTGATTCAAAAGAATTGGCAGGCACTGATTAAACCGTCCAAGCTGGACATTCAACCCGGGGCTGATCCCCGGCTTCGGGCGACCATTGTTGCAGAGCCGTTGGAGCGTGGCTTCGGTCTGACGCTCGGCAATGCGTTGCGCCGGGTGCTGCTGTCGTCGCTGCAGGGTGCCGCCGTGACCGCCGTGCAGATCGACGGCGTTCTGCATGAATTTTCCACGATTCCCGGCGTGCGCGAGGATGTGACGGATATTGTCCTCAACATCAAGTCGCTCAGCTTGCGGATGAGCGGCGAAGGGCCGAAGCGTATCTTCCTCAGCGCGCAAGGGCCTGGGGAGGTGACCGCCAAGATGATCGAGGCGGGGCACGACATTGAAATCATGAACCCGGATCTGGTGATCTGCACCCTGGATCAGGGCGCATCGGTGTCGATCGAGATGACGGTTGAGACCGGCAAGGGCTATGCCGCCGCCGCCAGTCGGGTCGAGGAAACGCAGATAGGCCTGATCCCCATCGATGCCGTGTACTCGCCCGTGCGCAAGGTCGCCTATAAGGTGGAGAATACGCGCGTCGGGCAGGTCACCGACCACGACAAGTTGCTGATGGAGGTAACGACGAACGGGGCGGTGAGCCCGGAAGACGCTTTGGCCCTGGCCGCGCGTATTCTGCAGGATCAATTGCAGTTGTTCATCAACTTCGAAGAACCGCATGCGGCAATCGAGGAGGAACGGCGTGATGAGTTGCCGTTCAATCGGAATCTTTTGCGGAAGGTCGATGAACTGGAATTGTCTGTGCGGTCGGCCAACTGTCTCAAGAACGACAATATCATTTACATCGGCGACTTGGTTCAGAAATCCGAGGCCGATATGCTCAGGACACCGAACTTCGGCCGCAAGTCCCTGAATGAAATAAAGGAAGTGCTGTCGCAGATGGGCTTGCAGCTGGGCATGGAAATTTCGAATTGGCCACCTGAGAACATTGAAGATCTGGCCAAGAAGCTCGAAGAACCTTACTGATCGCTGTATTGCCGTGGCGGCTCGACGATAGACGACGCCGCGGACGTGGAGGGAGAGTAACGATGCGGCATCGCGTTGCCGGGCGAAAACTGGGCCGAACGCCGAGCCATCGCAAGGCTCTGTTCGCCAACATGACGGTGTCGCTGCTCAAGCATGAGCAGATCACGACCACGCTGCCCAAAGCCAAGGAGGTACGGCGCTTTGCCGATCGCATGATCACCTTGGGCAAGCGCGGGAATCTGCATGCCCGACGGCAGGCGGCCTCGTTCTTGCGCGATGACGCGGTCGTCCGCAAGTTGTTCGATGCGCTGGCTGACCGCTATCGCGCACGTCCCGGCGGCTACACCCGGGTGCTCAAGTCCGGGTTTCGGTTTGGCGACAACGCGCCCATGGCCGTGCTGGAACTGGTCGACCGGGATCCCGACGCGAAGGGGGCTGAGGATCGCGAGCGCGTCGCGGCTGAGGAAGCTGCCAAAGAAGCCGCCGCCCGCGCCGATTAGGGTTGTCCCGGGCGGCGGGTGGCTCCGTCGGCCGGGTTCGGGCTGATCCGAGATGGCGACGCTGTTTGAGGCGCAGGCCCCGCATCCGTTGGCGGACCGGCTCAGGCCGCGCCGGCTCGATGCCGTCGTTGGCCAGGATCATCTGGTGGCGGCCGACGGGCCCATCGGCCGCATGCTGGCAACCGGCCACCTGTCCTCCATGATCCTGTGGGGGCCGCCCGGCACCGGCAAGACCACCATCGCCCGCTTGCTGGCGGAACAGACCGATCTTCACTTCGACTCCCTGTCGGCGGTGTTTTCTGGTGTGGCCGACCTGCGGCGGGTGTTCGAGGCCGCCCGCAAGCGGCGGGGGGCGGGGCAGGGCACGCTTCTGTTCATCGACGAAATCCATCGGTTCAACCGGGCGCAGCAGGATGGCTTTCTCCCGTACGTGGAGGACGGCACCGTCATTCTGGTGGGTGCCACCACCGAGAACCCGTCGTTCGAACTGAATCCGCCGCTGCTGTCGCGTTGCCGTGTGTTGGTGCTGAACCGGCTGGACGATCGTGCCCTGGCGACGCTGCTGGAGCGCGCCGAGGCGGCGCTGAAACGGCCGTTGCCGTTGGATGACGATGCCCGGGCTGCACTTCGGGCCATGGCCGACGGCGATGGACGATATCTCCTGAATATGGTGGAAGCGTTGAGTGATCTGCCGGATGCGCCGCGTCTCGGCCCGGAAGCGCTTGCCCGGACCATTCAGCAGCGGATGCCTGTCTATGACAAGAGCCGGGAGAGCCACTACAACCTGATCAGCGCTTTGCACAAGTCCATGCGCGGCTCCGATCCGGATGCCGCGCTGTACTGGTTCGCCCGGATGATTGTCGGCGGTGAAGACCCGCGTTACATCGCAAGGCGGCTGGTCCGGTTCGCGGTGGAGGATGTGGGGCTGGCCGCACCCGATGCCCTGCCGCAGGCGGTTGCAGCGTGGGAAGCCTACGAACGCTTGGGCTCGCCCGAGGGCGAACTGGCCCTGGTGCAGTGCGTTGTCTTTCTCGCGACGGCGCCGAAATCCAATGCGCTTTACCGGGCCCAGGGTGCGGCGATGGCCGCCGCCCGCGAGACGGGGTCGTTGATGCCGCCCAAGCACATCCTCAATGCACCGACGCGATTGATGAAGGATCTCGGCTACGGCGACGCGTATCAATACGATCATGATTCACCGGACGCCTTTTCGGGCCAGGACTATTTCCCGGAAGAGATGGCGCGTCGCCGCCTGTACCGCCCCTCCGATCGTGGCTTTGAACGCCGAATTGCCGAGCGCTTGCGCCAGTGGGAAGACCTTCGGTCGCAGCGCCGGCGGGAAAAAGCGGCAGAGGAAGCTTCCGAGCCGGAGCGGCCGAAAAATCGGCTTTGACATCACCCGCCGGCGCATGGACAGAATACCGAAGGGCTACCACGGTCACGCTGGAGCGCGGACGCCAAGGGAGCGAATGAGGGTACCGATGCCGATGGCGGCAATGCGCAACCTGGACAAACCTGGCGGAACCCAACCGGATGCGCCGGGACCGCCGAATGATCGACGCGGCAGCGATCAGGTCCTGCTTCATGTGGACCATTACCATGCCATGCTGTTCGACATGGACGGAGTCATCACCAGTTCCGCCCAGGATCACGGCACGTTATGGAAAGTGATCTTTGACGACTTTTTGAAGACCTTCAGTGAACGCCATAACTTGCCGTTTCGTCCCTTCGATTCCGCTGCCGATTACCATGATTACGTGGACGGCAAACCGCGCTATGACGGGGTGCTGAGTTTCCTTGGCTCCCGCGGTATCATGTTGCCGTTTGGGGAGCCGACGGATGACGACGATACCGAGACGTGTTGCGGTCTCGGTAATCGCAAGAACCGGCTGTTCCTTGAGCGGATGGAGCAAGCGGGTGTGCCGGTTTTCGAGTCCTCGGTGGCGCTGATCCGTGTTTTGAAGGAGCGTGGAAAGAAACTTGCGGTCGTTTCGGCCAGCAAGAACGCTGAAGTCGTTTTGCGTACCGCCGGTCTGTTCGACCTGTTCGATGTCATGGTCAGCGGGCGCGAAGCAGCCGCACTGAGCCTGGCCGGAAAGCCGGCGCCGGATACCTATCTCAAGGCTGCCGAACTGCTGGACGTTCCGGTGGACCGGGCAGTGGTGTTCGAGGACAGTGTCACCGGCGTGCAGGCGGCCCGCACCGCGGGGGCCGGCTTCATTGTCGGGGTGGACCGGGCAGCCGATCGGATGGCCCTGCTCTGGCACGGTGCCGACGTGGTGGTGGCCGATCTCGGCGATCTGATGCCGGTCTGATCCGGCCGTGGCCGATCCGACTGCCGGCGGGCCATCAGACCCCGGTCCGAATCACCAGCCCGGGCGTCCCGAGCGGTCAGTGGAGATCCGGGTGGTTGCCGACGCGGATGCCGGGCTTCGCCTGGATCGCTGGTTCCGACGGCATTTCCCCGACGTCGGCCATGGTCTGCTGGAGAAATGGCTGCGCTCCGGCCAGGTGCGTGTGGACGGCCATCGGGCCAAGGCCGGTGCTCGCCTCACGGCGGGCCAGCGTGTCCGCATTCCGCCACATGCGAAGGATCATGCGAATAATCCGAAGGCGCGGCCTCCGGCGCCGGCCGCACCACCGGATCCGCGGGCTATTGCCGATCTGGAAGCCCGGATTCTTTATGAGGACGCGGCGATTATCGCGCTGAACAAGCCAGCCGGGCTGGCCGTGCAAGGCGGGTCGGGAACCCGCCACCATGTGGACGCACTGCTGCCCGGCTTGAGCCGCGGCGGTGAGCGGCCCCGGCTGGTGCACCGCCTGGACAAGGATACCTCCGGCGTGTTGGTGGTGGCGCGGACCGCCCAGGCGGCGGCGGCGCTGACCCGTGCGTTCCGGTCTCGCGCCACACGAAAGCTGTACTGGGCGATCGTCGTCGGGGTGCCCGAGCCGCCGGCCGGTCGGATCGACCTGCCGCTGGCCAAGCGCGCGGGCAGTGGCGGCGAGCGGGTGGCCCCCGACCGGGACCAGGGGCTTCGTGCAATCACCGACTACCGGGTCGTCGCACGGGCGGGCCGTCGAGCCGCCTGGCTGGCCCTGGAACCGGTAACGGGGCGAACCCATCAGCTCCGGGTGCATTGCGCCGCCATCGGCACACCGATCCTGGGCGATGGCAAGTATGGCGGCGCCGCATCCTTCCCCGGGCAACAATGGCGCCAGGCCCGCGTCCATTTGCATGCCCGGGCCATCACCTTGCCGCGCGCTGACGGCGGAACGACGACCATCACCGCACCCCTGCCACCGGATCTGATGCGGACTTGGTCTTTCTTCGGCTTCACTGCCGAGGAGACGGACGCCTCCTTGGGCTTTGAACCCACGGGGTCGTGACCGGGCCGGCGGCTTGACCGCCCGCGGGGCCGAAATACATCTCGCATGCTGTCGGAACCGCGGCTGCGGCCGACGCGTTTGTCCCACAGTTGTCATCCGCATCTTGGGCGCTTGACTTGAGCTTGAGTAAGGAGGGGTGAGCGATGGTTCTGTACCGATCCGGTCTGGATCCCTGGGCGGATCCGCTGGCGACGCTGCAACGCATCCAGAACGAAGTCAATCGGGCCTTCGGCGGCGCGCGGCCGCGAACGGCGCCCGAGTTCCCGCCGCTCAACGTGTGGCGGGGCGAGAACGGCGTGATCGTGGTGGCCGAGGTACCAGGTGTCACCCTTGAAGACCTTGAGATCACGGTGCATCAGAATACGCTCACGGTCCGCGGCCGACGTGAACCCGGAGTGACCGAAGACCGGGTCACCTTCCATCGGCGGGAGCGGGAATTCGGTGCTTTCGCGCGCACGCTCACCCTGCCGTTCAACGTCGATCCCGATCAGGTTCGGGCGCAGGCGCATGCCGGCATCTTGACCATCGAACTGCCCCGCCCCGAAGCCGAGAAGCCGAAGCGGATCGAGATCCGGACGGCCTGACCGCGCGCATCAGGACACGCATCAGGACACGCATCAGGACACGCATCAGGACACGCATCAGGACGCATGGGAGGATGATACGATGATCGACCAGAGCAGCAGCCAAGCGCCGATGAGTGAGGATCGGCCGGAGACCACCCGCAACCGCCCGGTGTTCTCCCCGCCCACCGATATCTACGAGACCGAGGACGCTTTGATCGTCTCCATGGAAATGCCGGGGGTCGAACCCGATGGCGTGGACGTAACCCTGGACAAACGTGTTCTGACCATCACCGGTGTCGGGCAGTCCGTCGAACCGGAAGGCTATGCTCTTTCCCACGCGGAATATCGCGCGGGCGACTACGAACGGGCGTTCACACTGTCGGAAAACATCGATCGGGATGGGATTGAAGCGGCGTTGCGCGACGGCGTTTTGCGGCTGACCCTGCCCAAGGTAAAGCCGGCGCCGGCCAAGACCATCTCGGTCAAGGCGGGCTGAGGTCATTCGACCGGTCGTCGTTTCAGGGGCGCGGGCCGGCGTGGTCGGGAAAGGAAAACCGATGCGGTTGTGGATTGGGCCGAGGGTTGCGGCCGTTTTGATCATGGCGTCAGCGATGCTGGCGGTCGGCCCGCCGGCAACGGCGTTTGTTGCCGCTCCGTATGAGCGGGACGGCGTCCCGACGCTGGCCCCGCTTCTGGAACGGGCCACCGATGCGGTGGTCAACATCTCGGTGCTGACGCCGGCCCCGACTTACCAGAACCCGTTGATGCAGGACCCGTTCTTCCGGCGGTTTTTCAACCTGCCGGAGACATTGCCGGAAGGGCGGCCCCGGGTCAGTGCCGGTTCGGGCGTCATCGTCGACGCCGGTCAGGGATATGTGCTGACCAATTACCACGTGATCCGTAACGCCACACGGGTGGCGGTTACTTTGAAGGACCGTCGCCGTTTCGATGCCAGCTTGGTCGGCAGCGATCCCGCCACCGACATCGCCGTGCTCAAGATCGATGCGCGCGACCTGACGGCCTTGCCAATCGGTGATTCGGACAGGGTCCAGGTGGGGGATTTCGTGCTCGCCATCGGCAACCCCTTCGGCCTGGGCCAGACGGTCACCTCGGGAATCGTCAGCGCTCTCGGGCGGGGCGGGCTCCGGGTCGAAGGTTACGAGGACTTCATCCAGACCGACGCCTCGATCAATCCCGGCAACTCCGGCGGGGCCTTGATCGATCTTCATGGACGGATGATCGGCGTCAATACGGCGATCGTTGCGCCCGCAGGCGGCAACGTCGGCATCGGCTTCGCCGTGCCGAGCAATATGGCCCGCGCCGTCATGGATCAGATCACCCGCTACGGCGAGGTGCGTCGTGGCCGCCTCGGCGTTTCCATCCAGGATGTGACGCCCGATATTGCCGATGCCCTCGATCTTGAGCGGGTCAGGGGGGCCCTGGTGGCGGACGTCCAACAGGGTTCGTCGGCGGCGCGCGCCGGTATTCGTTCCGGCGATGTGATCGTGCGCCTCAATGGAGACTCGATCGAAGGTGCCGGCGATTTGCGCAACAAGGTGGGTTTGATCCCAGTGGGTGAGCAGGTGGAACTGACGCTCATACGCCGGGGGCGGACGATGACGGTGCAGGCGGAAGTAGGCGCTACGTGAGGGGGGTCGCGGCGACAACCGAGCCGACCCGCCTGAAAGCCACACCTTTGGATAGCCGGCAGCAGCGTCGCCACAAGCTTAGAAACGCGGTCCAGACCACCCTGTTGCTGACGGGCATGGCGGCGTTGCTTGCCACCTGTGCCTGGCTTATCGCCGGCTGGGAAGGTGTTTTGTGGACTGTTGTCGGCGGGGCGGTGGCGGTCGCCATCACGCCCAAGGTCACGCCCAGGATGGTCCTCGCCATGTACCGGGCAAGACCGATCACGCCCGCCACGGCGCCCGAACTCTACCAGGCGCTCGACTGGATCGCCGACCGGGCGGGTCTGCCGGCCGTTCCCCGGCTGTTCTACATCCCGTCTTCGATGCTCAACGCATTCGCCGTCGGCAAGCCGGATGGCGCAGCCGTGGCGGTCACCGATGGCCTCTTGCGCACCCTCAGCCTCCGTGAAATCGTTGCCGTACTCGCCCACGAAATCAGCCATGTGCGCAACCATGACCTCTGGGTCATGGGCTTGGCCGACATCATCACCCGCCTGACCCGGGTCATGGCGTTTGCCGGCCTTCTGCTGCTGGCGATCAGCTTGCCGGTGTGGCTGGTGGAGCGGGGTACGGTGCCTGTCCTTCTGATCATCATCTTGCTGGCGGCTCCCACCTTTGGCAGTCTGCTGCAAATGGCTTTGTCGCGGGCCCGCGAATACGATGCGGATCTGGATGCAGCTGGCCTGACCGGCGATCCGGCCGGGCTGGCTTCGGCCCTCCGGAAAATGGAACGGGTGCAGGGACGATTCTGGGAAATGCTCATGCCCGACCAGCGCATTCCGGATCCATCCCTGTTGCGAACGCACCCGCCGACCGAGGAACGGATCGACCGGCTGCTGTCGTTGTATGCGGAACCAGACCGTCCGCGCCGGGACTCCGGGGACGGCTTTCGTGTCCCACTGACATTGCCGGCCGTCGACCGCAAGCCGCGCCGGCATGCCAACGGCCTCTGGTACTGAGCCCCGGGGAGCGGGATGACCAATCGGCTTTGCGTCTTCGATTGCGACGGCACACTGGTCGACAGCCAGCATGCCATCATCACCAGCATGGCGGCGGCGTTTGCTGTTCATGGTCTGGCGCACCCGGGGGATGCAGCGGTCCGCCAGGTGGTCGGGCTCGCGCTGCTGGAAGCGGTGGCTGCCCTGCTGCCGCAGGCCGACGCCGACATCTGGGCCCGTGTCGCCCGCAGCTACAGTGAGGCGTTCGGTGACCTGCGGCGCAGCGGCGGCGTGCAAGAACCCTTGTTCCCGGGCCTGGAGAACGCACTCGCTGCCCTGGAAGCGGACGACTGGCTGCTGGGGATCGCCACCGGAAAGTCCTCCCGCGGGCTTAAAAACACCCTCGCCGTACATGGGCTCGAAGGGCGCTTCGTCACCCTGCAAACCGCCGACGTGGCCGCCGGGAAGCCGCATCCGGAGATGCTGCTGCGGGCCATGGCGGATGCCGGAGCGGTTCCGGAGCGGACGGTGATGGTGGGCGACACCAGCTTCGATATGTTGATGGCGCGCCAAGCCGGCGCCCACGGAATCGGCGTTATCTGGGGTTATCACGAACGGGCGGTGATCCAGGCCGCCGGCGCCCACACCCTCATCGAGACGTTTGACGAGTTGCCCGGCGCGGTCAGCGCCCTTCTCGACGTGGGTGAGGCAATGCAGCGCGCGGCGGCACCGGACCGGCCATCATGCTGAGCGAGCGCACCCGGCGCTTCTACCGCGAGGCGACGGCGGCCCCGGTGGAAGCCGGCAGCTTTACGATCGTCCTGGACGGCCGCGCCATGCGCACGCCGGCAGGGGCCCCCTTTGTCCTGGTCAGCCCGGACCTTGCGCAAGCGATCGCCGAGGAATGGTCGGCCCAGCCGGACATGCTGCGCCCGGACACCATGCCGCTCACCCGACTCGCTGCCACCGCAATCGACCGTATCGCACCGCAGCGGCAGGCCATGATCGACACGCTGGTGGGATACGGGGGTTCGGACTTGGTTTGCTATCGGGCGTCCGGTCCGCCGGATCTGGTCGTGCGCCAGCATCGGTCTTGGCAGCCGTTGCTGGACTGGGCGGCGGATCGCCTGGGCGCGCACTTGGCGGTCACGGAAGGCGTCATGCCGATTACGCAGTCCCCGCAAGCTTTGGCTGCACTGGCGCGCGCGGTGTCGGGGTTGGATGACCTGGCGTTGACCGCCCTCGCGGTAGTGGCCCAGGCGAGCGGATCCCTGGTCATTGCTCTGGCGTTGACCGCCGGTCGGATTGATCCGGCGGCGGCGTTGGCGGCAGCCGAACAGGATGCCGATTACCAGGCCGAGCGCTGGGGCGCGGTGGCGGAGATCACTGAACGCCGCCGCCGGTTGGAGAGTGAGATCGCCGACGCCGCCCGCTTCCTGGCTCTCATCCGCCACGGAGACCGCCCGCAAATCGTCGACGCATAGGACGGGCGACGACCATGCCCAACTTCTATGCAAAGTACCGCACCCGGTTGGAGCGCTACGTCGGTGAGTTCGCGCATGTGCAGCCCGCGGCGCCGATACCGATCGATCCTGTCGACCAGCCGGCAGCGGCCCTGACCAGGGGCGGGCAGGTGCTCGCGGCCCTGCCCGGCGTCAGCTTTCGGAACCTGTTCAATACCTTCAATCAGGTGACGGCAGCGTTCACTTGGGATCCGTCGGCCGCGGGTTCGTATACATGGCAGCGCGCCATGGAGGCGCTCGACGGCACCAGGACATCGGGCGAATGCAAAATCCTCGCTGCCGCGCTGCTGGGCTTATGGGTATTCCCGCCACCCTTCGGTCTTGGGCAGGCGGGCGCCGCGCCCAGGGCATCACTGTACCGATTCGAAAACTATGATGCGGGCGAGGGCTTTATCGCTCACCATCCCGTCGGCGGTGTGCGCGGACTGCGCCCGAACATCATGCATCCCCATGGCAGCCCGACCGATCTCGCCACCAGGCAGCCGTTGTACCAGTGGGGCGATCACAAGGTCGTCTTCTACGACGGACGGCTGTGGGATCCGTCGTATCAATGTGTCTGGCAGCGCGAAGAAGACATGGTCGCCTTCGAGTTCACCGGGCAGCATCACTATATCGACGGGGACGCCTACGAAATCCGGGTGGTGACGCCGAACCCGGCCCGGGGATGGCTCGCCCATCAGATGATGTTCATGCGGTTCGATCTCACCGGCGGTGGGTGGAAAGGACCGTATCGGGCCATCGCCTGACCATCGTCTCCACGGGGAAGTCGGATAACCGTCATCTTGGGTGGGGCACCCGGTTCCGCCGGGGCTCATGCGCAAGCTTCCGCCCCGGCGTCCCGGTTGTGGGCTCAAACCCGACCGAGGTTAGCCTATTGCTGCTGCTCGGTCCCGCCCTCGCCCTCGATCCTTTGGCGCATTTCGTCGATGGTCTGCTCGACGTCTTCCGCGGCTTCCTCGGCTGCGCGTTCGATGGCTTCCATCGCTTCGCGGGCGCGCCGCTCCGCTTCCTCGGTCAGGGATTCGGTTTCCTCGATTGCCTCCTCGCCCAAGGTCTCGGCTTCCTCCACCGCTTCGTCGATGGCGGTTTCGACATCCTCCACTGCTTCCTCCATGGTGGTCTCGGCCTCCTCGACGGCCTCTTCCATGGATTCTTCAGCTTCGTCGATGGCTTGTTCCGCCTGCTCGGCCGGCGCTGCGGCCTCTTCGGCCGGCTGCTCCTGCTCACATGCGGTCAGCACGGCCGCGCCAAAACCGATGGCTACCAGCATGGCTGTGGTCGAAAGCAATTTACGTTTCATCATATCACCTATCGCTCGCATTCTGTTCGCCAACGGGTGCCTGCCCCCTTTGACAAGACCGTGCCGGCCCGATGTGGCAATTTGATGGGACCGGCGGCTCAGTGGACGGCGCTGGCTGTGGCGCGCCGCCGTTTCCCACCGCGCCAGGATAAGCATGAGCGCAGTAGAAACTCCAAATCATAGCCGGTGGTTACACGCAAAGAAAGGGAGACACAAGCGATGGCGATGCAGGTTTGCATGGGGGCGATGCTTCAGTGCAGTTTTGGTGTGGCGCCCAGCAGCCTGGTCGTCCTCCCTGTGAACCGGACGCTGGTCGGCGGTCCGCCGGCGGCCACCATTATGGATCACGCCCCTTTGGTGAATATCCCCCCCTTCGGCATGTGCACCAGCATCGCCAACCCGGCGGTGGCCGCAGCCACCGCTGCCGCATTCGGGGTTCTGACGCCCCAGCCGTGTGTGCCCGTCACGGTGGCGCCATGGGCGCCGGGCTCCCCCACCGTGCTGATCGGTGGTCTGCCGGTCCTCAACGATTCGTCCAAGCTGATGTGCCTGTGGGCCGGTGTCATCCAGGTGACGTCTCCCGGTCAGGTCACTGAAACCGTGCCGTGAGCCGTTCCGCAGACTCCTGAAAGCCCTGCTATCTGGAGGACCATTCCCCCCCCCGAACAGGGTCGGGAAGGCCTTGACACAAGTGTCCCGAATTGGGGTACGCTCCCTCTCGCGTGTCAGGGAAGGCGAAGGTGAACCCGAGACTCTCGGTTGCGACAGGGCAGCGGACGGGGAGACTGGATCGGTGCTCCGTTTCCCCATGATCCGGGCTCCAGTCGGCGTGATCGGGTGGGCTCGGGCGGAATGGAGGAGTATCCCAGATTCGGGGGGATGTTCTCGTTATAGGGGTCGGTTTCCTCGTGACCGCGGTGCTGGCATTCATGCTGGGCGTGGCCGCGACACTGTGGGCGGTGGGGGATGATTGGCAGGACTCTCAGGTGACGCCGCCGCTTGCTGTGGAAAGCGGCGCCGATGCACCCGCGGCGTTCTCCGCGACCGGCACCGACGTCGACCCTGCCGCCGCGGATGCCATGACGGCAGACGCAAGTGGCGAGCCTGCGTCTGAAGACGCGTCGCAAGCATCGTCAACGGGAGCCGAAGCGACGGGCAGTGCGCAGTCCGGCACCGGCGGGCCCGCCGGAATGGCGTCTCAGGGGGCTCCCGAAGGGGCGAGTGCCGGCGCCGGCCGACGCAGCTATCAGGTGCGGGTGGGCGCTTTCCTGGACGCGGACAACGCCGCTCAGGTGGGCGAAGCGGTGCGGGCCTCCGGCCTTCCTGTGCAGATCCAGCCGCAGCCCGATGCGGAGGGGCGTGACTGGTACATCGTTCAGATTGGCCCCTATCGCGACCGCAGCGAAGCGATGGACGTTGCCGGCCGTCTGCGCCGCAGCCAGGGCTATGATGCCCTGGTGATCAGCGTCGATGGCGGCTCGGAGGCCGGCTCGTGATGCCGTTGGGACGACTCGCAGGTATGCACCGGCAACTGCTGCGCAGGCTTGCGGCTGCGGCGATGACGATGCTCGTGCTCGTGCTGGTGTCCGGATGCTCCACACCATCCTGGCTTTGCCTCAATCCGTCCGGCGTGAGCACTGTCACAATCCGGGCCCAGCCGAACGCCAACATCAATAGCGCTGTCGCTGTCGACTTGCTCTTCGTTCGCGACGATCAGCTTGTCACGGAACTTCTGCAGACACCGGCCTTGGACTATTTCGCGCGGCGCGATCAGATACGGCGAGACTTCACCGACAGTGACGTGCGGCGATGGTCCTGGGAACTGGCTCCGGGGCAGCAGGTTGACCGGGCGTCGGTCAGCCCGCCCTGTGGACGGAAAGCCACGTTCGTGTTTGCCAGCTACGCAACCCCTGGTGACCATCGTCTTCGCCTGGGCGACGACAGCGCCGTCGTCATCATCCTCAACGAACGGGATTTTCAGGTGCAGCCATGATGCCGACAGCAGCCGCCGTGGTTGGATGGTCATGACCGGATCGGACCACATTCCAGGCGCGGTCTTGTGGCATGAAGGCATGCTGCTGGCCCCTCAGCACTTCCAGCAGGCGGACCGGCGCATGGAGAGCCTGCTCGCCTACCACCTTATGGCGGCCGCACCCTATCATCGCGGCGTACGCCACCTGGACATCGACAAGAGCCTCCTGCTGGAAGGCGTGTTCCGGGTCAACCGGCTGGAAACGGTGCTGCCGGATGGGCTCCTGGCCGTGCATCCGGCGCCCGGTTCCGACGCTCTCGAGATCGACTTGAACGCGCTGGATCCGGGGCCGGGGGCTGCACCGGTGGCGATCCACTTGGCCGTGGCGGCAGCCGGCCGGGACGGTGGTGACAGCGGTGCAACGGCCCGTTTCCGCCGCAGCGAGGGCGAGGAGGTTTTGGATGAGAACGGCGACGGCGTCACCGAGGTGCCGCGGCTGATGCCGCTGCTGACTTTGCTCGCCACCGAAGGCCCACGCCGACCGCCACCCCGACGGTACGTCAGCGTGCCGCTGGCGGTGGTCGGCTTCGAGGACGACACCTTCGTTTTGGGGCCTTTCGTCCCGCCTGTCCTCGCCGTGGTACCCGGGTCGCGCCTGCATGATATTGTGACGGATGTGGCGGCGCTGGTCCGCGCCAGGGCGATTTCGTTGGCCGATCGGTTACAGGGGCCGATGCCCGAAGGAGCCGAGTTTGTGGCCGGCGTCACTTGGCCGGCGGTGCGGGCCTTGGTCAGTGCGCTGCCGCGGCTGGAAGCGTTGCTGCATGCGGGCAATGCCCATCCGTTTGTGGTCTACCTTGCCCTCTGCGACACGGCCGGCAATGTCGCCTGTCTCGGCGGACAGCCGGCGCCGCCGCAGTTCGAGCCCTATCACCACGATGATCCCCTGCCGGCATTCACGCAAATCGCCGCTTTCATTGAGCGCGTGGTGGACCGGCTGCACGAACCCTATCAAGCCGTGCGATTCACCCGGGAGACCGAGGGCCGTTTCACCCTGGCGATCCGGGACGAGTGGATTGCCGAGGAAATGCTTCTCGGGGTTCGGGCAGCCCCCGGGCAGCCTCCGGCACAGGCGGCTGCTTGGCTGGAGCGGTCCCTGATCGCCGCGGCGCCTGCGCTCGACGGGATCCGGCAACGCCGGACCCTCGGCCTCAAGCGCCGCAGCATCGACAGTGTGCGCGAGTTCGATCTGATCCCACCGCGGAATGTGGTGCTGTTCGGTCTCGCGCTCGACCGGGCCCTGGTGATGGCCGGTGAACGGCTGGTGATTGAAGGTTCTCATGCCGGCCCCGACCGGGATGTGCCGGCGGAGATCGTGCTGTACGTGCCGCGGGAGGGCCGAAGCGCCCGCCCGCCCGGCCCTGGGTTCGGAGAAGCCCGATGACGACTGCGAGTCGGGCGCCGGAGGTGCGGCGGGCATTGGAACGGTTTCGCGCTTTCTACGCGGACCTTGCCGACGTCAAGGCACAGATCCGGGCCGGCGCGTGGCGACGGGACGAGGAAGATGCCGGGCCGGAGGCGGTGGTGCGTCCGGTGTTCGCACGGTTGCGACGGTCCTTGGCGGATCTCGGCTATGACCGCCGTCGGGATCGGACGGAGATCGATGTGGGCTACGTCATGGCTGCCGTGGCCGACGAGGTTATGCTGCACATGGTCGATTGGGAGGGGCGGCGCATTTGGTCGTCGACCCTGTTGGAAGAGGCGATCTACGGCAGCCGCGAGGCCGGCGATCGCGTGCTGGACGCTGGCGCGGCAGTGGCCGCGGGGCGTCAGTCCGATCGGAAGGATCTCGCGGCGGCGATCCTGCTTGCCCTGTTGCTGGGGTTTCGTGGCCGCTGTCGTGGCGCCGATCATACCGGGGAGATCGCCGACCTCAAGGCGCGGCTCTATGCGTTGGTGTTCGGCCGCCCGTTCGATCCGACGGTGGACTGGCAGACGATCATGTCGGGCGCCGTCGGCCCCACCCTGGACGCGGGCCGTCTGCGCCGGCTGCCGCGATTGGCGCCGTGGGTTATGGCGATCGCGGCCACGGTGGTGCTCTATCTGGCAGTAAGCCACGTGATCTGGTGGTCTGCCACCAGCTCGCTTCTCGCCACGTCGGATCGCATTGCCGCCGGCGACGCCACGCGCGTGGAACGGGACCGGTGAAGGCCGCCGAACCATGACCGGGCTGGGACCATGGCTCCCGTGGATCGTCCTCGCGCTGATCGTGTTGCTGGCGGCGGTGGTGGTGGGCGTGCTGGTGTGGGTGTGGCGACGGAACGCCGGGTCCGAAGGGACGGAGACGGCGGATGGTGTCGCCGCGGCAGACGACGACCAATCAACCGCTCCTTCGCGCCCGGTTTCCGAAGCGGCCCGCAGCGGTGTGCAGGCGGCGATGGCCCGGCTTCAGGGCCTGACCGGCCCCCGAGACCACCCGTATGCCGTGCCCTGGGTCGCCATGGTGAGTCTCGAGGGGGCGCGGGCCTCGGAGGCGATCGCCGGACTGGAACTGAATCAGGCCGGTGAGGGCGCGCTTGCCCCGGTGATCGGCGTGCACTGCACGTTCCGGTTCACTCAGGATGGCGCCATCGTCGATGTGGACGAGGGGTTGCTGTCATCCCGGGGCTGGGGTGAGCGCTGGAATACTTTGCTCCGGAGCATCCGCTTGAGCCGCCCGGAACGGCCCTTGGACGGTCTGGTGGTGGCGGTGCCGGTCGCCGATCTGATCGGGCCGGCCGCGTTGACGCCAGACCGGCTCAGTGCCGCCGGTGGCCAGCTTTATGAGCTGATCTGGTCGATCCAGCGCCTGACCGGGCTGCGCGTTCCGATCTACGTGATGCTCACCGGTTGCGAGGCCGTAGACGGCTTCCGGGACTTGGCGGCAGCCCTTCCGGAGGCAGCACGCGACGACGTGCTCGGCTGGTCGGTGCCCTATGCCCTGGATACCGCCTATGCACCGCGATGGATCGATGAAGGCGTCGACCAACTCGTCCAGGATCTGACGGCCCTGCAGCTTCAGGTGCTGATGCGTCTGGATGATCCTGCCGCCGCCGATGCGGTGTTTCTGTTCCCGGGACAGGTCCGTCGGCTGCGGGATCCACTCCGCATTCTGCTCACCGGTATGCTGCGAACCAGCGCCTATCATGAGGCCTTCCTGTTCCGTGGTTTTTATCTGACCGGCACGGTGGCGGGGCAGGAGGCAGCGGAAGGACGCCCGGTTGCCGGGAGGCAGGCCGATGGGGAGGGCGAGGAGGTATCGGAGCCAGCGGCCGGACGTGCGGCATTCGTCCGGGGCCTGTTCGCCAAGAAGGTGTTTCGCGAATACCAGCTGGCCCGTCCTGCCGCGGGCGCGCTCACGGTCCGCCACCGGCGCGTGCGAATTGCGCAGGGCGCGCTGGCCGCGATTCTGGTTCTCGCCCTGATCGGCATTGCCACCGTGGCCGGTACCTCCGGGCGGATCACCAGCGCTCGCCAACTGGTGGACACCCTGGACCGCCAGATCGACCGGGTCACGGCGGAACGGCAACGAACGGAAATGGCGGAACTCAACCTGGATCAGGTGGCCGACGCGGCCTTCCAGGTCCTCGCGGCGATGAGCCGCTTGCAGGTGACAACGGTGGAAACCTGGGCGGCGCCGACATCGTTGCTCACCGGGGCCGACCGCCGCGTCGAGCGCGCGATCGGCGTCGGTTACGAGACGAGTGTGCTGGTTGCCGTCCGTATCGGCCTGTCGTTCCGGCTCAACGAAGTTTTGGCGGATGCCGACCGTATTCTGCGCACGCCGGCCGGCTCCGCGGCACGTCCGCCGGCGGAACGGGTGGAACGGGCTCTGTCGGGTCTCTCGTCCGGCTTGGCACGCTACGCGCAGGCCATGACGGCGTTCGAGGGGCTGCCACGCACCCAGAGCATCGACGATCTGGCCGACTTGATCGACTATGCCCTCGACAAGACTTTGCCACCCGGCTTTCGCGATAATCGGGCCTTGTACGAGAAGGCATTGCGGAATGTGCGGGTGCCGGCGTCTCGGGCGGTGGCGTATTTCGAGTCGATGCTGGAAGAGGTGATTGCGCGTGCGGCCTGGCTTCGCTACCCGCAAGGACCGCTGGCCGTTGCCGTCGAGTCCCTGGAGGAGACGGCCCGACGGATCCTCGACGACAGCCCCGAGATGCACCGTGCCGCGTGCCCTGTCCCGGGCTCGGGCTTGGGCTTGGGCGGCACGACGCCTGACGACACCGACAGGGCGGAAACGCTCCGCAACAATCTCAGGTTGATCAAAGAAGAGTTGTCTGGTGACGGGTCGCTCTGGCTGGATCCCGGCGTGGCCGATCCGGACCCCGTGTTCAGCGAGGTGTTGACCCGAGTCCGGGCGCTCGATCTGGTATCGGAGTCGTTCGCCGATCATCTGGACACCATCGTCGATAACGCGCGTGCGATCGGCCGGGCCGATCTGGCGGCGGCGCGGTTCGCCGGCGAACCGGTGTTGCTGGTGTCGCAAGTCGATCACCGCTGGACCGTGGCCCCGGCGCTGCTGGCTTTGCGCGACGCCTTGGAGGCCCTGTTCCGCCAGCCATTCATGGCGGATGTGCCGGCGGCGCCGGTGGCCGTCGCGGATCCTGGGCGGCCGTTGCGGTGGGAGCCGCCGGTTCTGCAACAGGGCATGGTTCGGGCGGAAAGCTACCTGGTGTTTGCCAGCCGCGATCTCGGCCGGCTTCGGGTGCGGGGAGACGACGGCGCCGCGGACGGCCCCGAGGGATGCACCACGCCCGACTGCCTGATGGCGAAGATGATCGCGCGCAACATCGCTCTCGATCGCGTCTGTCGGCATGCGCAGGCCACGGTGGCGCAGGCGGCGCGGCCGCTGACCCTCGGGGCGGCGACCAGCGGGGCGGGCGATGCCGCCTTGCGGGCCGAGGTCCGTAATTTTGCCGCCGCCCAGCCTCTTTTGTCGCGGCTCAGGGATACCTGGCGGCAGGTCGGGTTGGATGGTCCGGCTGCGGCGCTTGACGGCTTGGCCACCGAGCAGGCCACGCGCCTCCTTGACGGCGTCGATCGGTTGTTGCAGGTCACCGCGCCCTATCAGCCACTGGACCCGACGTTCTCCTGGTGGAACGGGGAGGAGCCGCTCGCAGCCACCAGCTTCGGCGCTGCCAGTGTGGCCGATCTTGCCGGCATGCTGGCCTTGCCCCGGGATTTCATGGACTTCCTCGCCCGTGACTTGGCAGAGCCGCTGGTGCAGTACCTGGGCGGCGGCCGACCCGTGGTGGGGGCCGCTGCCGGCACGCGCCCCCAGCGCCTGGTGGGGGATACGCTGGCACGGTGGACCGGCATTATCGCTGCGCTCAACGGCTACGACCAGAACCAGCCTCGCAACAGCTTGCGTCAGTTGGAACGATTCATCCTCGAAGGCATGGATGAGATCACGCTGGACAATTGCCAGGCGCGCACTCAGGTGGTTGGCCGGCCGCGCGACTATTTCGAGGAACAGGAGCAGTCCTTGCGGCGGGCATTGGCGAGCCGGTGCGCCCGCATCCAGCAGCAGCAGGCGGTCACGGCCTACGGCGCGATCCGGGACGAATTCAATCAGCGCTTGGCCGGGCGCTTTCCTTTTGTCGGGCTCGGCCTTGGCGTCGATCCCTCAGCTGCGCTCATGGCGCCGCGGGCCGATCCGGGTCAGGTCCGCCGCTTTTTCGCCCGGTTCGACGAGGCCGCCGAGAACGCGCAGGCGCAGTTGGGGGGTGGCGCTCGGGCCCGTGCGGCCACGGCGTTCTTGAGCCAGCTTGCCGCCGTCCGCGATGCGTTGGCACCGATGCTGGTGGCTCCAGGGGTGGATATGCCGCTCAGCTACCAACTCGATCTCGCCTTTCGCACCAATCCGAGCCAGGATCGGGGCGGCAATCAGGTCCTGGAGTGGATTTTCGAAGTTGCCGACCGTCGGGTGACATCCTTTCAGGCGGCCCCGACCATCACCTGGACCTATGGCGAGCCGGTCCGGGTGTCGCTGCGCTGGGCCCGCAACGCTCCCCAGGTGCCGGCTCCAAGCGGGGCCGCCGGACCGGTCGTTCAGGACACGACGGCGACGTTTTCCTACACCGACCCCTGGGCGGTGTTGTCGCTGATCGCGGGCCATACGCCCGACCGCGCGCGCATGGTCGCGCTGTCGGATCAGCAAGGCAGCGTGGTCGAACTGGAGGTCCCGCTGCAACGGAATCCGGAGGCTGCGGCCGGTGGTGTGGCCGCGCCGGACCGGGCGCGGGTCTACCTGAACATCGGTTTCACGGCATTGATCCAGGAGCCCGGTCAGCCGGAGGAGCGACAGGCACTGGAACTGCCGGTGTTCCCGGCGGCGGCCCCGGATCTGTGAGTGCCTCTGTTTCTCTGTTTTTTGGTGTGAATGCAAGCAACGAACGATTCTGTTACTTTATGCCTTCGACCTTCACCTCGTTTGTGTTACATTCCCGTGCCCCCTTCGTTGTAGGAGGATGCTTCGCTCGTGGCCGCTGAGCCTGTCCGGGACTTGCCACACCAACCGACTTCCGGAAGCGGACAGCAACCCCGTTTTCCGGAGGCGGAGGTGATTTTGGCACCGTTGCCGGGTGACAATCCCGCCGGGGTCTCGGTCCGCTATGAGGGGGACTATGATCGGATCCAGGAGGCGCGGCGCGAAGACAACCCGACTTTGCCGCAAGGCATCTGGCAGCACGATCTGAAGCACGCGGATTGGGACGAGGTTGTCGACCTTTGTGTCGATACGCTGGCCCACCGCTCCAAGGACCTTCAGGTCGCAGCCTGGCTGCTGGAAGCGCTGGTTCGGCGTGACGGCTTCGCCGGCCTGGGGCCGGGTCTCGACCTCATGACCGGACTGTGCCGACAGTTCTGGTCCGACATGTTTCCCGAGTTTGACGGGGACGATCCGGCTCCCCGGCTGGCCCCCGTCGAATGGGTCAACGAAAAGCTGCCCGAGATCTTGTTCCAGCAACCGGTCACCCGCGCCGGCGCCATCACCGTCGAAAGCCACGCCTGGTCCGATTACGTCAACGCGCAGCGTCACGAAATCACCCGGGTGCGTGATCGCAAGTCGGCGGACAAGGCCGAGAGCCGGGGCGCGGTGACTCTGGCGCAATTCAGCGCCGCCGTGGCGGCGACCAGTTCTGATGTCTTCAAGGATAACCTGGACCACCTCGACGACGGCCATCGCGCTCTCGACGATCTGAACGCGGTCCTGCAGGAACGGTGCGGGCGGGATGCTCCCGGGCTGGGCCGTCTCCGCGATGCCATCGACAACATAGCCGGCTTTCTCCGCACGGTGCTGATGGAACGGGGGGAGATCATGACCGAACCCGACACCGGGGCCGGCGCGACGGAAGCGGCGGAGGCGAGCGTGCACGAGGGCGATGAGGGGGAACCCACGGCGTGGATGCCGTCCGGGGCCGGTCCGATCCGGAGCCGGGAGGAAGCCTACCGACGCCTCGCCGAGGTGGCGGACTACCTTGCCCGAACCGAGCCGCACAGCCCGACGCCGTATCTGATCCGACGCGCCATCGCCTGGGGCAACCTGCCGTTGCCCGCGCTGATCATGGAGTTGACCCATGGCGGCAAGGATGTTTCTGCTTTGTTCGATATGTTGGGGTTGTCCGACCGCCATTGACCGCCTGTCACCAGTAACGATTTTTTGAACGGTCGGGAGGTATTCGTGAGTTTTTGTTACTGGAAGATCGGTCGTCAGAAAACATCTAAAACGCGCTGCACAGGAGAGGAGATTTACTTATGGCGGAAAGTACGCAGCATGCCCTGAGCCGGGTTCGCCCGCCGCGGGTTCAAATCACCTACGATGTCGAGATCGGTGGCGCGATCGAGAAGATCGAATTGCCGTTCGTCGTTGGCATCATGGCAGACCTTTCCGGACATCGTGACGTAGAGATCGATGGCTCGGTCCAGGACATGAAGCCGGTGAAGGATCGCAAGTTCATCGAGATCGACCGCGACAACTTCAACACGGTTCTGGAAAAAATCGGTCCGCGCCTCAAGCTGAAGGTGCCGGACCGGCTCAAGGATGACGGCAGCGAGACTTCGGTGTCTTTGCAGTTCCGGAGCATGGACGACTTCAACCCCGTCGAGTTCCTGAAGCAGATCCCGGCGCTGAAGGAATTGTACGAGGAACGTCAGACACTGCGCGACCTGCTGACCAAACTCGACGGCAACGACGAGCTCGATACGCTGCTGCAGGAGGTGATCGACAACACCGCCGACGCGCAGACGACCTTGCGAGACGAGTTGGCCAAGGAGCTTGAGGCCGGCGAGAGCAGTGGCGCTGCCAGTGATGAAACCCCGGCTGCCGCAGGCAAGCCGGAAGCGGAAACCTGACACGGTCGCATGACCGAAGGGCACAAACAGGTCAATACCATCGGCGCCGCGCAGGCGGCGCGCGTCAAGGGAGACGACCATGGCTGAAGAGACCGAAAGCGCGGGCGCGGCCGGGGCTGCAGCAGACAATGGCTCGCTGCTCGAAAGGATCGTTCAGGAAGGCAAACTGGCGCGGGATCCGTCACAGCGTGCGTACGCCTATGCGATGCTGGACGAGTTCGTGAACAAAGTGCTGATCGAGGAGGAGGAGCCCGAAAAGCCGGCGGCACCGGGCGCCGACAGCTACGCCAAGATCGAGGAGCGGATTGCCAAGATCGACCAGGTGCTGAGCGACCAGCTCAACGAAATCCTGCATCATCCCGAATTGCAGAAGCTGGAAGCCTCCTGGCGCGGCTTGAATTACCTCGTCATGAATTCCGAAACCGGCACCCGGCTCAAGCTCCGGCTGCTCAACATCAGTAAAGCCGAACTGCTCAAGGATTTGGAGAAGGCCGTTGAGTTCGATCAGAGTGCGCTCTTCAAAAAGGTCTACGAGGAAGAATACGGCACCTTCGGCGGCTATCCCTACAGCGTACTGGTCGGCGATTTCGAGTTCGGGCGTACCCACCCCGACATGGCGTTGATCGACAAGCTTTCGCACGTAGCGGCCGCGGCCCATGCCCCGTTCATCGCCGCAGCCTCGCCCGGCCTGTTCGACATGGAACGCTTCACCGAACTGGGGGTGCCGCGCGACCTGTCCAAGATTTTCGAGAGTCTCGAACTGATCAAGTGGCGCTCGTTCCGTGCCGGGGAAGACAGCCGTTACGTCGCCCTGGTGCTCCCCCACGTGCTGATGCGCCTGCCCTACGGGCCGGACACGGTGCCGGTGGAGGGGCTCGATTTCGTTGAGGACGTGGACGGTCGTGATCATGGCAAGTATTTGTGGGGCAATGCCGCCTACACCTTGGCGCAGCGCATCACCCATGCCTTCTCGCTCTACGGCTGGACCGCGGCGATCCGCGGCGTCGAAGGCGGCGGCAAGGTGGAAGGGCTGCCGACCCACACCTTCCACACCGACGAAGGCGACATCGCCCTCAAGTGCCCCACCGAAATCGCCATCACCGACCGGCGGGAGAAGGAACTCAACGACCTCGGCTTCA
>REEP01000041.1 GCA_007695045.1 Rhodospirillales bacterium
GCACCTTGACCGAGACCTCCACATTGGCGGTCGCCTCGCCGCCCTGGCCGTCGGACACCGTGTAGCTGAAGGTGTCCGTGCCCGTGAAGCCCTCATTGGGCGCGTAGGTCACCGTGCCGTCGTCGTTGAGTACGGCCGTGCCGAAGGACGGGTTGCCGAGTTCGGTCACCGTCAGGGCCGCGCCGTCAATATGATAATCGTTGCCGAGCACGTCGACCGTCACCGCCTCGTCGGGCCCCGTGATTGTGCTGTCATCGCTCAACCGCACCTTGCTGCCCGGCTCCACCGTCAACGTCACGGTCCCGACGGCGGCGCCACTCCCCTCGCTCACCCAGTAGACGAACGTATCCGTGCCGTAAAAATCCGCGTCCGGCACATACGTAATGGTGGAGTCCGCGTTCAGCGTGGCCGTCCCGTGGGCGGGATCGCCGACGGCCACCACCTGCAGCGGGCCGTCGCCGGCGGCCGCGTCGTTGGCCAGCACCGCGATGGTCACCGCGCCGTTCTCCGGGAGCGCCGCTTCGTCATCGTTGGCCGTGGGTGCGGCGCCGTCAGCCACGGGAGCCTCCGGCAAAAACGGATACGGCGGCAACCCGGCCGCATCGCGATTGGCATACCACGCGTTTCCCGACGGCACCTGAGAACTGGAGAACCCGACGACGGTGTTGCCGACCAGGACCGGCGCGGGATAGCCGCTATCCTCCCAATCCCGGTAATGCAGCAGCCGGTCGTTGCTCCCTCCCCGGTCGCTGATGATGATGTTGCCCTCGATCAGGATGCTGTTCCTGGGCCAGTCGTGTGCGTTGTTGGGGTTGCGTTGCTCCAGGTTGATCCCGATAGCGTCGTTGTTCGCCGTGTTCGGCCCCATTTGCAGAACGTTGTTACGGATGACGATCTCGCCGCCGTTGGGGATGTCGATCAGCCGACTGTCGTTGCCGTCCAAAGATGCGACAACGCTGTTCTCGATCGTGGTCTTGGCCGCCCGGCTCTTGATCTCGTGGCCCTGGCCCTTGCTGCTGAGGAACTGACTGTCCCGAATGATCAGTTCTGCGATCTTGTTGACATAGATGCCATGCGCGCGACCGCCGTGGCCAAGACGCTCGAACGTACTGTTCTCGATCAGGATGGTGCCTGTGCCGTTGTTGGCGAGGATACCCTGCTGGCCGTCATGGAAGTAAACGCCGTCGAGGGTCAGGTTTTTGCCTTCCTGCCGAATGGCCGCGCCGTTGCCATCACTGACACTCATACCGGACACTTCCAGTCCACGGATCGTGGTGTTGTTGCCCTGGATCACCAGTGTTGCCTTGCCACCAGTGGTGGCATCTTTGAGATGCGCGCCTTCGCCTTCGATCGTGATGTCGTTGGCGGTGATGGTAGTGGCCTCCCGCCAGACGCCCGGCAGGATTGTGATCGTGTCCCCGTCGTTCGCGGTGGCCAGCGCCTCGGAAACGCTGGTGAACACCCGATCACCAATGGTTGCCCGTGGCGCGTCCGGATCGACCAGGACGCCTTCTTCAGGGACTGGAGCCTTCAACAACCACACGTTGGAATCTCGATGCGCGAACGCGGCAAAGGCATCCACGCCCGGCAGGTAAACGAACTTGTCTTGGATGGTAGAAAGCCCCATCGGTTCAAGCGGCGCGCTGCCCTCCAGATTGAACCGGCGCACTTGTTGGTCGTCAAAGCTCCAGGTCCAAAGCCGGTTGTCACCGCCCCAAATGACAAACCGATCAAATGTTTCATCATAGGCGATGCCCGCAGCCCCGCCCTCAACATCACGTATTTCCTGCGGCCATTCGTGCAGCAGAACGCGGCTTGTTCCTGCAGAAATCTCAAGAATGGCGGGCCGCCCCGGTTGGCCATCGCCTAAGCCAAAGTAATACATCTGTCCTTTGGCCGTCAAAAGTCCTGCCTTCGCATCCCAAACCCCCATGTTACGGCCATAGTCGACAGGAACCATTGTCCCATCGGCGTCATACTCACGCGCATGGTGGTCTTGACGATACCCAAAGAGCCCAAATAGCCGTCCGGTCTCGGGATTGAACGTCATTTGCATCGGGGGCGGGAGTTCGAGGTCTTCATGGAAGGTCCATGTGCGGGTGTTTGGATCAAGCTCCCACACACCCGGTTCAACCGGTCCAGAACCACCTGAGCCGGGAACATAAGACGACCGCCCTCCTACCCAGAGCGTTTCGGTGATCGGGTTCCACGCCAAAGCGTCGTAGGTATGACGTGACGTTGGGCCTTCATAGGGGAACGTTGTTTCCGGGTCATACGCCGAAGGCTCGGTCAGACGCTCCCAGGTCAGCGTGTCAAAGCTGAACTGGTACACCTCATTGCCGCCATACTGATTGTGACCGCCGCCCTTGAAGAACCATCGGTAGCCATTGGGGTCCAACTCCGCGCCGGAAAATACCCGGAGAATTCCCCCACCGGGTCCCTGCACCCCCCAAAACCCCGCCGCCCCCGGCGGCGCCGCCGCGACGATGGCGTCATGTTCGGCACGGGTCAGCCACGGCGCTTGCGTGTCGGGTAGCTCCCGCCACTCGCCCGGTTGCATGGTGGAGACAATGGCTTCCAGTTCCACCAATCCGTCGTGTTCGTTCGCTGACATAGTCCCCCCCTGCGAAAATACCCCAATTGGGCCAAGCCCAAAGGTCAGTATCAAGAGGATTGTGGCCAAGATGCGGCGGCATACCGCCTTGTCGAATAGGAACGATTTCAAGGCCTTGACACTCCCGCAACACGCTCCGAGCACGACAGCCACTACTGCGGATGATTTAAACCAACGTTTTCGCCTTCTACAGGAAACAACGGGGGCCCCCAACACCCGCGAGGGTTACTGCCCCCATCGCAGCCCCCTCCGACCATGACCCTAACCACTCCGCGGTTGCGCTGGCAACCGTGTCCCTCCTGGCGGATGGCACGCTGACCCCCGACACCTCCAGCAGCGCACGGTGGTCTGATCCCTTTGGATCGTCAGGGTCGCCTTGCGGCCGACCGAGATGCCGACTCGCATCTTACTGGCCTCGCGACACCCGCTTCACCCAGTGTCGCGGACTCGTCTCCCATAGTCGTTCGAACATGATCCGTTAGCGGTTGCGACGTGCCTTGGCGCGATTTCGGTGGTCACGTCCCCCCGAGTGGTGTAGCTCGCCAGAGCAAAGCCGCCCGGTCGCGCGCCGTCGGTAGCGCTGTAGCGGGCGGCCGGCTTTGCGGCGGTCACCGGTGGTTTTCCGGTAGGGTCGGGTTGGGAACGCCAACCTGAACCGAAAGGACCACCGATGACCGACGAGATGATGAACCTGCGCGCGCTCGTGGAGAAGGCCCCTGACGCCGATCTGCTGCGCGAGATGATCGGCTTTGCCGCCGAACGGCTGATGGAGCTGGGAGGACAAGGCGCGGATCGTCGCCGAGAGCTTGTCGCCGGGTGCGGTGGCGACGCGGCCCGTCGACTTGCGGCGCGGCGCCGACGGTCTGGCGGCGGTGGTGCAGACGGTGCTGCGCCAGGATCCGTTCTCCGGGACGATCTACGTCTTTCGCAGCAAACGCGCCGACCGGGTGATCCCCGGGCACTTCGTCCCGGGGATGGTCTGGGACGGCAGCGGCCTGGTCCTGCTGTGAAAGCGATTGGAGGCTTCCGCGTTCAAATGGCCGCCGATCACCGACGGCGTGATGCGGCTGTCGGCGGCGCAGTTGGCGGCTTTGTTGGAGGGGCTGGATTGGTCGCGGGTGCATGTGCCGCGCCTCGGCCGGCCGAAAGTGGCACAATAGGCTGTTGGAAGCTGCCGGCGATGCCACAAGATATTTGGCAACATCCCGCAATCGTGCTACCAATCCCCGATGATCACGACGCTCGAGGGCCTCCCTGACGATCTTGCCGGCTTGCGCGCCTGTTTCCACTCTACGAGATCGAGGCGGAGATCCGGGGCCAAAACGCCGCCGAACGTTTGGCCGCCCGACAAGCGCGAACGAAGCCGCTTTTGCACGCGATGCGGCCGTGGCTTGAGCAGCGCCGCGCCCAGCTGCCGCGAAGAGCGCCGTTGGGCGAGGCGATCGGCTCCGATCGAATGCGCCTATGCCGCCCGCGCCGGCTCGGTCGCGATGACGAAAGGCCGGCGGTTCTTGGCAACGCTGTAGACGGCGTGGAGCAGCTTGCGCAGGGCCGCGACGAGCGCGAGCTTGGGCGGCTTGCCGGCGGCGCGCAGTCGCTGGTAGAAGGCGCGCAGCCAGGGATTGCGGCGAACCGCGCCGAGCACGGGCATCCACAGCGCCCGTCGCAGCCGCGCGTTGCCCATGGGGGCGATCGGCGCGCGGGTGCGGCCCGACTGCTTGCCGGACTGCCTGAGGCCGGGGACGACACCGACGTAGGCCGCGAAGGCGCCGGCGCTCTTGAAGCGGGCGGGGTCGCCGACGGCGGCGATGATGCGGGCGGCGGACTGCGGGCCGAGGCCGTCGATGCTGAGCAGGAGCTTGCCGACCTCGTGGGCGTCGAGCAGCCCCTCGATGTCGCGGTCGATCTCCGCCAGGCGGCGGCGCCAGAGGTCGAGATCCTGGCAGAGGTGGCGGGCCTGCAGCGCGTAGACCGGGCCGTGATGCTGGCCGACCGAGCGCTTCGCCGCCGCCACCAGCTGCTCGGCCAGCTCGGCGCCGACGAAGTGGCGGCCGTCGTAGCGCAGCTTGGCCAAGCGCCGGGGGTTGGCGCGGGCGAAGGCCTGTGCCGTCGGATACTCGGCGATGAGCGCGGTGGCGAGCATGCTGTCGAGGCTGCGGACGTAGCGGGTGAACTCGGGAAAGCCGAGATCGACCAGCCGGTGCAGCTGGCGCACGCGGTCGTCGAAGTCCTGCCTGAGCCGGTCGCGGTGGCGGACGAGCTCGCGCAGGCTCTCGGCGGCCTCGTTGTGCAGCCGGGTGGGGAGGGGGCGCTTCTCGAAGGCGAAGCGGGCGAGGCCCTCGGCGTCGATCGCGTCGGTCTTGGTGCGCTCGAGGCTCGCGTCCTGGAAGCGGCGGGCGGTGAACGGGTTCACGAGCGCCACCTCGTGCCCGGCCGCGGTCAGCACGGCGAAGAGATTCTTCCAGTAGTGCCCGGTCGCCTCCATGACGATCAGCACTGGCGGCGGCCCGAGCGCCTCGATGAGCTTGGCGTAGCCCGCCTGGTCCTCGGTGATCGCGATCGGCCGGCCGATCGGTTTCCCCTCGAGGTCGAGGCGTGCCAGCACGTGGCGCTCGGATGCGATGTCGATGCCTGCAGACATGGTTCCTCCTTCGCGGTCAGGCGCCGGGGAGCCTCGGAGCCGGCGCCCATGCTCACGCTTGTCCAAGCGAGGACGCAAGCGGGCAAGGCTTGGCCCCAGGATACCGTCCGAGCCGGGGGCGCCGGTCGAGGGCGCCAATCTCACGCACGAGGACAAAGCCTCAAGCGCGCCACGGCGACCCTCTCCCAGCAACCGATGCGCAACCTTAGCCGAGGAGCGCACCGGTGAGTCGAGGTCTTACAAGGCGCTGACGCGCCGGCGCAATCAGATCCACCGTAAGCATCCGCCGAAGGCCCCGGGGGCCGCAGGTCAGGCGGCGGCGCCCATCGAGTCTGCGGCCTGCGGCGGCCAGTTCCTGGGGAGCAGGTCTGCGAGTTTACTGGCGGGGTGGTCAACGATGCGGTGGAGGGTGTCGGCGAGCCCGCCTTGCGCATCGATGCCGCTGATAAGCGCCGGAGATCGCGACGCGGCATCGACGCGGTTCAGCCGCCCCACACATCGTCGTATCGTGCACAGCCGTCACGGGGATCCTTGAACAGCATGTCGTAGCTGACCGGCGGAGCGCCCCTTCGGAAGACCTGCGGCAGGTTGCGCAGAACGTAAGTGCTCGAGCGGATCACCATCCCGCTCATCGTGTTCGGCATGTCACTCATCGTCGTTCCTCCTTGAACGTCTGTCCTTGATCAGAGCGGCCGAGCCCGGCCGCTTGCGAAAGGCTGGTTCGATGCCTGTGGCAAATGTGGCCTGACCCGCCCGATAGCCCGCAGGTCAGGAGTCCCCTTCGTGCTGCAAGGCGACGAAGTAGATCGGCGTCCCCTCTGGGTCGCTCACCGGGAACACCCGCCAGTGCATCAGGAACTCGGAGCAGTCCTTGCGATAATTGATGGCCTCGCCCTCGAAGACCCGGCCGGCCTCCAGGTCCTCACGCAGACGCGCGAGCACCGCTTCGTCGGTCTTGGGGCCCTGCAGCATGCGTGGCGACTTGCCCATGACATCGTCGGGTGTGTAGCCGGTCAGCGCGGTGAACGCCTTGTTGACGTAGACGATCGGCGTGTCCGGCGCAGCCTGCGTCACCATCACGGAAGTGAGGCTGTTGTCGGCGATCGCATCGAGGACGGCGCCAGGGTGGGTCGTCGATAGGATGCTACTCAAGCTCATTGTCCAAACTCCTTTGTGCTGATCGGTTGCAATTGTGTGCAGTTACGCGGTCGCGCACTGTTGGTCGCGAATGTCGGTCGCAGCCCGCACGCCGGCGGCTGGCTCCACCACGGTGTCGACGGCTTTCCGGAGAATCGTCACGGTCATGCCGTCCGCAATCTCGAGCGTCAGAAGGTTCGCGTCGTCGATGCTCACGATCGTCCCCACAAGGCCTCCGACAGTGGCAATTCGGAGGCCGGGGCGCAGGCCCGCAAGCATCTCGCTATGGCGCTTCAGCCGGAGTTGCTGCGGACGGACGAGAACCAGGAAGAAGACAATGAAAACGATGGCGATGAGAAGAAGCTGCGTGGCAAGCGATGTCATAGCCGATCCCTCCCTACGAGGCGCGCGCGTGGCGCGCGCTCAGCGTGTAGAGTTGTTGATACGGAAGATGAATCCCGTTCCAAATATGCCGAGCATAAGCAGCACGACATGCCCAAACACGAACTCAGGAATCCAGATGAAGAGGCCGGCGCTGATGCAAAATATGGACGACCACATGAAGGACAGGACCGTCATCAATTGAAATCGGGTGGCACGGGGTAAGGCGAGCAACGGGTTCTGTTCGGCGTTCATGACCGCGTTCCAGGCTGTCTTTATCGTAGTAGTCATCTCATATCACTCCCTCATGTGGCTGCCACTGCGGCCGGCTGCCTTGTTGATGGTGTCGGGGTAAAACGTTCGGACCCCACGGTTCGGAACGATGTGGCGTTACGAGAGCGCGGACGCGGCGACCGCTGCCGGCCGCTCGTTCAATGCCCGGCAGTTGCGGTCAGCCAGCGCGAGCCCGATCGCGGTACCGACAGCCGCTCCCTTGGTCAGCGACCCACCGATGAACAAAGCGGACAGAAGGTCATTGTCGGCCGCACCGGCGATCATCGTCGCGATGGATGACACGTCAAAGGCGAGAACCCATCCCGCAAGGGCCAGGAAGGCAAATCCGCCGACCGCGGCGGAGGTGACGACCGTCTGAGCGATGCATTGGACCTGATCGGACATGTCACGAATTCCCACGCGGTTTTCAAAATTCCTTCCTTTTACGACGCAAGAAACGATGTGGATGAGTTGCGGCCGGTGCTTCAAGCCGCGCCTGAAAAAGGCGGTGCAGCATCTCGACTCGGTGCGGGCCGCCAACGGCCAGGCGCCGTCGGCGAACACGACGGAACGGCTGCGGCGCCTGATGGCCCAGCACCGCCAGTTGACGGAGCAGCTCCGGGCGATCGAGGCGGCCCGCCAGCAGACGGTGGCGATGCCCGCCCCGGATGTGGTCCTCGACTGGCCGGCGATCGCCGGAATGCCCCTTGCGCTGCGTCAGGTGCCTTCCATGACCCGAACCGTCATCGATGAAACCGTCGCCAAGCTCGCGTTGCAGATGGAAAACATGATCGAGTTGCCCAGTCGCGAGGCGCAAATACAAGCGGTTTGCGAAGGGCTGGGTGTGGGACTGCTCTTCGCCGCGGAAATAGGTCACGATGATAGGCCGCGGCAGATCAGGATCGACGATCCCATCTCACGCGCTGCCGTCTACATTGCGGCGCTTCAGGACACCAAGGGGCTTCCGGGTGTCGAGGCCATCTTCTCGCTGGCGGCCGAAGCGGTAGAGGATCCGGTCTGAACACAGGCCTCGAGATGGGGGCGGAAATGCTCCACCGGCGGGGTTTTCGCACCCAGATCCTTGCCCAGGTCGTCCAGCCGCCGCAGCCTCAGCGCCTCACGCCAGAAGCGATGACCCTCGAACGTCCCACGCTCTTCCTCGGACATCGGCTCACCCTGCAACCGCAGGCTCTTTTCCGAATCCTCCGACAGCCTGGCTCGATAGTCGGGCTCCGCGGCGCAGAGATAGCGCTTGGCGGCCACGTGCAGCGCGACGGGTTCCGTCACTTCCGGACCGAACCATCTTGCAAGATAACGCAACCCCAGTTCCTCGTGCAGATCGTCGACGCCCTGATCAGCAAAATCTTCCCCAAGCTCATGCACAATGTGGCCGATGTCGTGCAGCAGCGCCGCCACCACCATCTCGACGGGCTCGCCAGTCTGCTCGGCCAGAGACGCGCATTGCAAAGCATGCTGTTGCTGGGTCACAGCGGTGAGGCCATAGCGGCCCTTGGCCCGGGTGTTCAACAACTCGACGATCTCGTCGATGGCTTGAGCCGCGTTGATGGTCTCCATCGCGCACATACTGAAATCCTGTCGCCGGCTGTTGTGCAGTCGGGCTGCATGATATATGTCTATTTCAAAAATACAAATATTACTTAATATAATAAGAGCGCAGTTCCTGAGCGAGCCCGCCTCGGCGCATTGCCCATCGATCCCTCGGTTCGGCGCCCATGCCCTCGAAGGAGCCGACCATGATCATCCGGACGTCCCGGCTGGGCGGGATCGGCGGCGCACCAACGCCTGAAGGTTAGGGCGCCAACGAAGAAAACGATCGTACAGCCAGTCGAGCAGCCGTGCCGGCGCGCCGCTTCGAAACGCCATGCCGAGCCACCTGTAGCCTGGCAGAGCAGACCAGAGAACCGCAAATGCACGACCACCGCTGATCAGCTCTCCATCCGCCGTTCGCACATGAAAACGCTTCAGAGCAAGCTCGCGCGCGAGACCAGGCGTAACCTCGGAGTCTCGACAGGCGCTGACATCAACCCACGAAATCCGTTCGGAGCCTCGTCGCCGCTGGTAGTAGCCAATCTCGGCATCGCACAGGGGACATGCGCCGTCGTAGAATACGGTGACACCAGCAGCCCGCGAGCCCTCTGCTTGCCCCGCCGGTCCGCCGACGGTCTCTGCGACACCGCGCTTGACCGGTGTGCAATCGATGGGATCCGGGTAGAGACGTGCCATGGAGCAATCCTCGTCATGTCGTTGTGGTTTTCAAGATGACCCGACGCTGTGACGTCGAGCCCGCGAGCGTAACGGGTGCCGCGGTTGGCGCACGCGACATTCCATGAACCCACCCCCGTGGCGTATCCTCCTTGGCAGCGGCTCATTCGGTCGATCACGCCAAAACATCGCAGCGTCTCCCATGGCCACTTTCTAATACGAGACATCGCCCGTTTCGGACGCAGTGGCCGTTGCGCTGATCCAGGGAGGACGGGAACCCGCCACCATCTCCTCGCCGCGCAGCGCCGCCAGCGCCACCTTCGCCTTGAACGCCGCCGTGTGACGGCGACGCGACCCCATGCTCGACATCTGCCCTCTCCTCTACCCAAAGGCGAGGGCGACCACCTTACCCGACTGCCCGATTTTCGTGGTCCACCTCAGATCGCGAGCCGCAACAACCCCGGCGAGGCCCACAACAACCACGTCAGCGCGCCAGCTGCGGGCCCTCAAAGGGAAACCTTGTCTCGCTTCGATCGTTGCGAATCCCGGCGGACGATTGCCATCTGTAGAGGAAATGATCCTTGGCTGAGAGAGAGAAACCATGAACCAACAGGCGAACCTGCGCCGAGCTGCGAGACACTTCCAGGCGCCCAGATTGGGCATGAGTTTCTTCCAGGCGCTCACTTCGTTCGGCGGCTTTTTCCTCACCTGCGCCGCGATGTATCTGCTGTACGACGTGTCCTACTGGCTTTCCCTGGCGCTGACGCCGCTGGCCGCCGGTTTCCTGGTCCGTATCTTCATCATTCAGCACGACTGCGGGCACTTGTCGTTTTTCCGCGGGCGCCGCGCGAACGATATGCTCGGCTTTGCGTGCAGCCTGCTGACACTGACGCCATTTGCATCATGGCGCCAACAGCACGCCGGTCATCATGGCGTCTGGAACGACCTCGATCGCCGTCAGAGCGGAGCCGATATATACTCATCCTGCCTGACGGTCGCTGAGTATCGTGCGCTGAGCCCATTCCGACGCTCGTGGTACAGGACGACCCGGCATCCTTGGGTCGCCAATATTCTCCTGCCGCCACTGGTCTTTCTCGGCCTTTACAGGATTCCTTTCGATACACCGCGGTCATGGCGACATGAGCGCCGCGCCGTCTATGTCACCGACGCCGCGTTGGTCGCGCTATTTGGGGGGCTCGGAATGCTGGTGGGTTTCGGTGCGGTGGCGGCTGTGCAGCTCCCGATCATGGTGTTAGCATCGATCATCGGCGTCTGGCTGTTTTCCGTGCAGCATCGGGGCGAAACGACGCAATGGGCCCGTCACGACGATTGGGATGCGGTCTCGGCTTCCTTGCGAGGCTCGAGCTACCTGCGCCTCCCCGCCGTTCTGCAATGGTTCACGGGCAATATCGGATATCACCATGTGCATCATCTGAACCCGCGTATTCCTAACTACCGGCTCCGGGAATGCCACGAGTCCATACCGGCGCTGCGTGATGTTCCGAGCCTGTCCCTTTGGGATGGGCTCCGCGCCACGCGGTTCGTGCTGTGGGACGAAGCGGGCGGCCGAATGATCACGTTCAGCGAGGCCGGCTCGATCGTGGCCGGATCGCGAGATTGACCGCACTGACCGTGCATCACCGCACGACGTACCGCTATCGGGGGCCGATGATGCTCGGTCCGCACCGGTTGATGCTGCGCCCGCGGGAAAGCCGTGCCCTGCGGCTGCACGCGCATGATCTGGAGATATCCCCTGTTGCCACCGTCACCTGGGCCCAAGACGTCGCCGGCAACGCCGTGGCAACGGCGACGTTCGCCGAGCCGGCGGACACTCTGGTCATCGACAGCGTCACCGGCCTGACGCTCGACGTCGACGAGTGGCCGGTTTTCGACATCGCCGCCTCGGCTTCCACCTACCCGTTCCTGCTGAGCGAGGACGAGATGACCGATCTCGGCGCGTTGCGGCTGCAAGCCTACCTCGATTCCGCCGGGCAGCTGCGCGAATGGGCGCAAGGCTTCGTCGCTGGCCTGCGCACCGATACGCTGTCGCTGCTCAAGGACATCAGCAACGGCGTTGCCGGGCAGGTCGTTTACGAGGAGCGCAACGACGAGGCTGCCCAGACGCCGGTCGAGACGCTGGCGCGCGGTCGGGGCTCGTGTCGCGATTTCGCGGTGCTGTTTGTCGATGCCGTACGCAGTCTGGGCTTTGGCGCGCGGATTGTGTCCGGCTACCTGTACGACCCCGACCGCAATGCGGTCGGTTCCGCCGGTGCCGGCTCGACCCACGCCTGGGCGGAAGTTTACGTGCCCGGCGCCGGCTGGATCATGTTCGATCCGACCAACCGCAGTGTCGGCGGGTTCAACCTGATCCCGGTCGCCGTAGCGCGCCACATCCGCCAGACAATGCCGGTTTCCGGCAGCTTCGTTGGCCACGCGTCGGCGTTCGAGGCGCTGGAGGTGACGGTAAGTGTCACGGCTTGAGATCATCGGCGACCTGGCGCGAGATCATCGCATTTCTGAGCGCGGAGGGTTGACGATCATCGGGACGGTTGGGCTCAAGGTGTGTGAGACCGGGCGCACATTGAACGCGCTCTGGGAATGCGCTCTGGGAATGCGCTCTGGACACACTTTCCAAGAGGACACTGATAAATGCCCTCAGTAGCCATCCCGGGCATTTACCAGGGCGCGTGCCGCCACGCCAAGGGCCGGAACCAGCCCCGATCAGGACGGATCTGCCGAGCCCCAGGTGCCGGTGTCCCGGTCGCGGCGATCTACACGCTGATCACCACCGCCCGGCTCAACGGCATCGATGCGCAAGCCTGGCTCGCCGACACCCTCCACCGCATCGTTGACCACCCCGCCAGTAAACTCGCAGACCTGCTCCCCAGGAACTGGCCGCCGCAGGCCGCAGACTCGATGGGCGCCGCCGCCTGACCTGCGGCCCCCGGGGCCTTCGGCGGATGCTTACTCCGTTTCCTGCAAGCGATTCCAACCGTCGACAACCACCCCCTTGTCTATCCGCGACCAACGTGATCAGAAACGTCGCGAAAACTTGAAATTGGTTGTTTTCCGATTTCTCTGTTCTATCCGGCGGGGAAACATCGGCCCTATGATTAAGTCAAAGTTTCTTCATCATGTTCCGAAAGTGGCGCAAGGTCGGACCAGGGTCCTGCCAGTCCCATATCGCATAAGACTTTTTCGCGAACAGGCAGCGACCGACGACGGCAAGCATCGAAGAGTTGCCTGTACGCAGCCCCTCCTTGAGGGTGCCGATGACACCGCCGAGGCGGATCCACGTCGCGCTGCGCGTCGGGCGTACGAACGGTTCCGGTGGTAGACCGACGAGATCCCGATAATAGATCCAGATGAGATCGACGCCGAGTCGACGCGCCAGATCGTGCTGATCCCAAGGTCGCGGGTTGATCTCGACCAGTCGATGCCTGCCGGAGCGCGCGTCCTTTTTGACCTCGATCTCGCAGATCCCGCGATATCCAATGCTGGCGAGAAAGGTAAGGCCCTGTTCGGCGAGCCGATCGTCGTTAACGGCCTGCAGCAGGCAACCGAGACCCACGCCGGGCGGATATTGCATCAGCTTGCGCCCGGTGAACGCGGCGAGAGGTTGCCCGCCCTCCCCGGTGACCGCGCCCACGACGTGGTAGGCACTTTCGGGGCCCTCGATCCACTCCTGAACCAACGCTTCAGGGGCCAATGGCGCGATCTGGCTGTAGATCGCGCGACACTCCTCGTGATCCCGGACGCGCCAGCCCTTCTTGATACCGAAGCGGCCAGAAAACGCCGGTGTCCGCCAATCATAGGTGTTCAGCGGCTTGATGACCGCCGGATAAATGAGATCCTCCGCAATCGCTTCAAGATCGTCCAGCGATGTCACGCGACGGGTGACGGGTGTCGCCAGTCCGTGTGCATCGGCAAGCGCCGCAAGATGCGCCTTGTTCATCACAATTTGGAGCATATCCCGAGGCGGCACCGCCAGAATGAATGTGTCTTCGAGATGACCGCGGTGGCGATCCAAAAAGACCAAGTCGGCGTCATTGGTCGGGAACAGGACGCTGCGCCTCTTCAATTCATGGCCAAGCGCAAGAAGAAAGGGCAGAAGCGAGTCCGCAGCCGTGAACGAGTCTGGACACAGACGACAAGTGCCAAACCTCGAGGCCACGCCGGGGGCTGATGCGCTCGACGAAAGACCGATGACGTTGATGCCGCGCCTGCCGAGCGCCCTCAAGATTCCAAGGCCGGTTTCGTGAAGATTGAGGACGACTGCCGGCGGGAGTGCCGATCCTGATGGGCCTTCTGTCCCGCTCATGTGGGAAAACCTGAGGAAGGCGATCGGAATCGGTCTCTTGCCCAGGACTTGCGTACGCTCATTGCGTTTGCCTAATCCGCGCGAGCCGATAGTCCCGCCCGGCGCAACAGTGCTTTCACTTGATCCTTGCCCCAACGGGCGAAGCGGCGGGAGGCGAAGAAAGTCGTGCCATAGGGACCAGGTGGCGCTGCTTCCAGGCGAATACTCTGTTTTTGGAGTGCACCCCACGACAGCTTATGGGGAGTTACGCCGCCGAGAAAGTCATAGACACGAACCCCCCGGTTGATCGCATCACGGAATACATGAGCACGCAGGACATTGCCCACTGCCTCTTCTGCCCAGGTTTTGTCAAAGCCTTCTTGCAGCAAATACAGAATGCCATTTCGTTCGAAGCAGTATTGGTGCGCCACATAGGAGCCCGCCACCCTCAGAGAGTAGAATCGCAACCAGTCCCGGCGCAGGAACGACCGACTCAGGCTCTCATAAAATGCGCGCTTCGCCGGGTCGAGAAAGATGCCATCCCGCCCTCGCAGTTCCCAGCGCGAGTGATGCAAGACGTAAAGCGACCGCAAGCGCTCAGGCAGATCGGCCTCCTGCGAGCAGCGATCGAAAACAACATCGCTACGCTCGCTCATTTTCCTGAGAGCCGAGCGAATTTTGGTCCGCATCCGCGGCTTAAGGTCCTTCAGATAGGCGTCCCATGTGCTGGGCAAAGGAACATAGGCGCAGGGAACATGCTGTTCCGCAACATGCCACTTCGCCTTCGTGATCCACTCTCGAATGAGCGGCAGGTTGGGCGAGGAGTCCGGGATCTCACGCCAGCGCAGAAAATGCCAGGCGCCGTGAGCCTCGGCGATGGCAGATAGAACCGCGGAGACGACCGTCTCCTCCTCTCCGCACCGGGCGATGAGGTCGAGATAGTCGCTGTCTGCGGATCCGTCAGCGGCAAAAGCCAGCGTGCGGGCGCCAGGCAATCCGCGTTGCTCGCCCCGCCTGACTGACATCAGGGCGAGACCCGAGAGAGTTGGACCGCGGTAAACCGCCAAAGCCCGCACTTCATGTGCCGCCCCGTAGGCGTGGAGCCAAGACGACGTCCATTCCGGAGTCAGGAAGATCGTATCTGAAGCACTGTCCGCCAGCACCGCCTCCCATTCTCCGGAAATCGCAAACAAGGAAGCCGGATCGGTCAGCCAGTGTATGTGCACACCCGGCTCGGCCTTGTTGCGTATGTCTGTTCGAATGTGGCGTTGTCTGAGCATCGACAAGTCTACGGCCAAAAACACCTCATATGGGGTAACATGGAACTTGTCAAGCCCGAGCCTTCGACCGTCGCTGACCCAGGATGGGACCGGACGATGATCCCTCGCCTAATGTTCGAGCACTGGAACCATACCGAAAGCCGTTGCATATACGAGCACCTGGAAGACTTGGGAATTCTCCCAATCACCTGTGAGCGATTTCAGTGTCCTACCGCAGCGTCAAGCGACCGGTGGCGGCATTTTTCGAGGTGCCCGTACCACAATCCGACCACTATTTCGTGAAGCGCATACGCGCTGGCGGCCAAGCTCCGCGCCTGCGGTAGCAGGTCGACCAAGATCGGACTGCCGTCACCGCCGGAAATCGCGTTGCAGCCTGCACCAAGAACACGCCCGTCGGCTCGAGCGCAGCATGGGCAAGCCCGGATGCCGCAAGGGCCACGAGAGACACCGCATCAATACCATCCGGGCGCAGGAGAGCGGTCGTGTTGGCGGCATTCTCCCTCTGGTTGTGTGCCTTGCCTTCGATCCAGCGCACCCACACACCAAGATATTCCACAAGAGTTCGTTCCATAACCTCGGCCAGCGTGTTTCCCGCGTGGTAAGGTCGCCCGGTGGTCATCAGAGCAGGCAGACGGCTTTCACGGTGCAGTCACGCTGCGAAGCGAAGGCGCCACAAGGTCAGGCCATCCACCTTATCGCGGCTGAACTCCAGCATCGGCCGCCGCAAGCCGACCTTCAGCACCACGACAGCGCTCCGTTTCGTTTCGACGGGGCGGACATCTATCGAACCCAACGCCCCGACCTGGAGCGGGCGCTGGGACGACCACCGCCTTTGTCAAGGCCGACAGAAAATTGCGGGCACTGCTTCGAGCAGCGATGACCTCAAGACCGATTGCCGGGCAACCAAGCGCCGATACTCCAGATGATGTCGATCTGCGCCACAGCAATGCCTGTCGGATTGCCTCAGTCCCTGACGTCGCTTGCCCTTGAATCGGCGATCCCGGAACGACAGCAACCATGGTCAGACCGGGACCGGCGCCGCCAGCCCCATTCGGGGGTATCATTGTGCCAAAGCCCTCAGTTACCGTCTTCGTCAATCAACAAGCCGATCTCGGGGACGGGGCGACCTGCGCGGTTCAAAACGTTTTGGGCAGCGCGGGGCATTTTGGAAGAAGGGGCGGACATCGTGATCGCCTCGGAGCCGCGATGGGGTTGAGCAATGCCGCGGGGTGATGGCGTCCGAATGCCGTCCGCCACGCACGGGTCGGTGGGAGGTGAGCGCGTATCGGCCCTTGCCCTGCCCAACGCGATGTCGGTGGACGTGGAAGACTATTTTCACGTCTCCGGCTTCTCTGAGGTGATCGATCGAGACGATTGGGAGCGCTTGCCGCGTCGCGTCGAGGCGAATTGCGACCGCATCCTACAACTGTTCGATGATTACGGCGTTCGCGCAACTTTCTTCGTCCTGGGCTGGGTGGCGGAGCGACATCCGGGCCTAGTGCGACGGATCGTTGATGGCGGCCATGAATTGGCCAGTCACGGCTGTGCCCATATGCGGGTGGACCGGCAAACGCCTCGGGCCTTTTTGTCTGATGCCGCGAACAGCAAAAAGCTTCTTGAGGATGTGAGCGGCGCAATCGTGAAGGGTTTTCGGGCGCCCAGTTTTTCGATCGGCAAGACCAACCTGTGGGCATTCGAGATCATCGCCGAAGCCGGGTATCGCTATAGCTCAAGTATCAATCCGATACGGCACGATCATTATGGCCTGCCGGACGCGCCACGTTTTCCGTTCTACCCCACATCCGACAACCGGCTGGTCGAGATCCCGATCACCACGGCCGCGATATTCGGCCGCCGGCTGCCATGCGGCGGGGGTGGTTTCTTCAGACTTATGCCCTACGCTGCGTTCGCACGTGCGCTGCAACGGGTCCATCGATACGATCGTGAACCTGCGATTTTTTATTTTCATCCGTGGGAGATCGACGCGGGCCAGCCGCGGATCAAGAAGGCGCCCTGGGCTAAGCGGGCGCGACACTACGTGAACATATCACGGATGGAATCGAAGTTACGCAGATTACTGGCCGATTTCGCATGGGATCGACTCGATAGGATATTTGGAATAGAATAGTCATGAATGTGATTTATTGCGCAGAGACACCATCGCCGAACCTGAGGGTCGTCCCATTGGACGGGCTGTCCTGCGCTCGCTGGGATTTATTTGTCGAAACGTGCCCGGATGCTACGTTTTTTCATAGGTCCGGCTGGAAAACCGTTATCGAAGAGACGCTTGGTCAGCGTTGTTATTTTTTGATGGCAGAATGCGATGGCGTCATCCGTGGCGTCCTGCCGCTGACGCATGTCCGCAGCCGGCTTTTCGGGGACACCTTGATCTCGAACGCCTTTTGCGTTTATGGCGGGCCCGCCGCCCTGGACGACGCCGCACGCGATGCCTTGGATGCAGCGGCGCGTTGCCTGGCCCGCTCACTGGGCGTTGCGTTCCTGGAATATCGCCTGCGTCGACCGTGGCATGCTGATCGGCCATGTAATGCAAGCCTGTATGCCACCTTTCGTAAAGCGCTCGATCCTGACCCGGAAAAAAATATGCTGGCGATCCCGCGAAAACAGCGGGCCATGATACGAAAGGGGATCAAGCTGGGTCTTCGCAGTGAACAGGATGACAGTATTGATCGGTTTTTTCCTGTCTACAGCGAGAGTGTGCGCAATCTCGGAACGCCGATCAAGCCCCGCAAATATTACGAATCATTACTTCATGTGTTTGGCGACGATTGTCAAGTGCTGACCATTATGCAAGAAAATCAGACAGTGGGCAGTGTCATGTCTTTTTTATTTCGTGATGAAGTCCACCTGTATCATGGGGGCGGTTACCCCATCGCACGGCAGGTGGCAGGTTATGATTTCATGTATTGGGAGGTGATGAGGCGCGCCTGCGAGCGAGGTTTTCGCCTGTTCGACTTCAGCCGGAGCAAACAGGGCACGGGCGCTTTCGCCTTCAAGCAACACTGGGGCTTTGTGCCGGAGCCGCTCTATCATGAGTTCGACTTGTACGAGCGCGACACGATGCCGGATACCAACCCCTTGAACCCGAAGTACCAGCGCCTGATCGCGTTATGGCGACGACTGCCGGTCAGGGTTGCGAATGTGGTCGGCCCGCATCTAGCGCGGCAACTGGGATGACGAACGAGGAGACTTCGGACCAAATGGGCAACTGCACGGCGCTGCCGGAACCAGCGAGAGGGGACCGGCCGGCAAACACGGCCACGAAGAACGGTGTGGGCGTTCCGGCCATGCTCACGGTCGACACTGCCGATGACCGCATCCGGGCGCGTATACAGCAATGGCGCTGGGCCGTCCTGCTGCTGGTGCTGTCGGCGGCAGGTCTGCTGACGCTGTTCTGGAACACCGTGGCCTTCATGGTCGGCACTTGGCTGGGCGATCGCTCGTATGGCCACGGCATCCTGATCCTGCCGGTGGCGCTGTTCCTTGTATGGCGGCAGCGAGACCGGTTGCTGGAATTCACGCCGAGGACCGAACCGTGGGGCTTGCTGGTGTTGGCCGGGGCGGTTCTGCTGTGGCGGGTGGCCGCAGCCGCGGACGTCCAGGTGCTGCAGCAAGTGGCCGTGATCGCCATGCTGCAATCGCTGGTTCTGACCCTGCTCGGCCGGCGAGTGACGCGGCAGATTCTGTTTCCATTGGCATTTCTGTATTTCGCCGTGCCGTTTGGCAATTTTTTGGTGCCAGCCTTACAACAAGTCACCGCGGACCTTTCAGTTTTCATGCTGAAATGGTCGGGCGTACCGGTTTTCCGTGATTACCTTTACCTGTATATTCCGAGCGGTAGCTTCGTGGTGGCGGAAACGTGTTCTGGCATTCGCTTTCTCATCAGCACGATCGTTCTGGGTACGCTCCTGGCACACGTTCTCTTCTCCTCATGGTGGCGCCGGCTGGTGGTCGTTGTGCTGTCCGTCGTCATCCCGATCCTGGCCAATGGGGTGCGCGCCTACGGCATCGTCATGATCGCCCACCTCACCGATTACCAAGTGGCCGTCGGCTACGACCATGTGTTCTACGGATGGTTCTTTTTCAGCGTCGTGACGCTGTTACTGATCATCGGCGCCACCTTCGCGCTGCGCGAACCGACACGGCACCCGGCATCTGCATCTGCATCGCGCGTCGACCCTGGACTAGGCGCGGGGGCCAGACCGTTCAGTGGGGCCCGAGCCGGCTTGACCACGGTCGCCGCCCTGACGATCATGGCCTTGGGCCCAGCGGCGGACCGGCTGAACGATCCAGCCGGCCGGTCCGTTGTCGCGGTCGACTTCCCTGCCTGGAATGTAGAAGGGGCTTGGGAGCCGTCCGCGTCGTCCGCCACCGACTGGCGGCCGGTATTTCGCGGTACCGATGCGGAGGTCTTGCAGACGTTTTCGGACGGAGAGCGCACCGTCGATCTTTTCGTGGCCGGCTATGCCTTCCAGCGCCAGGGGTCGGAAGTGGTCAATGAAATGAATCGCTTCACCGACGAGACCCGGTGGCGCCGTGTGGGGGTCGGCACCGCGTCGGCACGGGTGGACGGCCAAGACGTCGGGGTGCTCGCGGAGCGGATCGCATCAACCGATCGTAAGCGTTTGATCTGGTATTGGTACTGGGTGGATGGCCGGTTTACGGCGAGCAAGATCGAAGCCAAGCTGTTGCAGGCGAGGGCCCGCTTGATGTTCGAGAACCCTGCCGCAGCCGTCATCGCTGTCACGGCGGATTATCAAGAGGGGCCTTCGGAAGCGGCTGCGGCGCTGCAGGCCTTCCTTGACCACGTAGCCTCTTTCACAGTGCCACTGGACGTGTTCGCCCGTAAGGCGAACGATGGCGCCGGACTGGCATCTTCCGCGGATCGGAGCTGACCTGCATGTGCGGTTTCGTCGGAATTGTCGATCGCAACGGTACGCGGGCGGTGGACAACGAGCTGCTCCACCGGATGAACGGTCGCCTGGCTCATCGAGGGCCGGATGGCGCGGGGGTGCATGTGGTGCCGGGCATCGGGCTCGGGCACCGCCGCTTGGCGATCATTGATCTCGCGGGGGGCCATCAGCCTTTGTTCAACGAGGATGGTCGCGTGGTCGTCGTCTACAATGGCGAGATATACAACTTTCAGGACTTGGCCGAAGACCTTATCCGGCGCGGTCACACCTTTCGCACCCGCTGCGATACCGAAGTCATCGTCCACGCCTGGGAGGAATGGGGCGAAGCCTGTGTGGAACGCTTCCGCGGTATGTTCGCGTTTGCCCTATGGGACGAAAATCGACAAAGCCTGTTCCTCGCGCGTGATCGGCTTGGCATCAAGCCCTTGTACTATGCCATCCTGCCGGACGGATACTTGATATTCGCCTCTGAACTGAAGGCGTTGTTGTGCCACCCCGGCTTTTCGCGGGACATCGATCCAGAGGCCGTAGAGGACTATTTTGCTTACGGCTATGTGCCCGATCCGAAGACAATCTATCGCACGGCCCACAAGCTGGCTCCCGGGCATGTGCTCAGCGTTCAGCGTGGTGGCGGCGTGGTTCGCCCGCGTCGCTACTGGGATGTGGCGTTTTCGGGAGATCTTCTCGGCAACGAGAGGGATTTGGGCCCGGAACTGGTGGATCGGCTGCGGGAAGCGGTGAAACTGCGCCTGATCGCCGAGGTGCCACTGGGCGCATTCCTGTCCGGAGGCGTCGATTCCAGTGCCGTCGTGGCGTTGATGGCTGGCCTTTCCGAACGGCCGGTGGTGACATGTTCCATCGGTTTCGGCGAACGGGACTATGACGAATCCGACTATGCCGTCCTGCTGGCGGAACGCTACGGCACCGACCACAACACGCGGCGGGTCGATCCGGCCGATTTCGATCTCCTGGACCAGCTCGCCGATGTCTACGATGAGCCGTTTGCCGACAGTTCGGCGCTGCCCACCTACCAAGTCTGCGCACTGGGTCGTTCCCGTGTCACCGTGGCCCTGTCTGGAGACGGTGGGGATGAGCTCTTCGCGGGCTACCGCCGCCATCGCTGGCACCATTACGAGGAAACGCTGAGATCCCGGTTACCGCAGAGTCTTCGGGGACCGATTTTCGGTTTGCTCGGCACTGTCTACCCCAAGGCCGACTGGGCGCCGAAGGTTCTGCGCGCCAAGTCGACGCTGGAGGCGCTGGCGCGGGACTCCGTCGGTGCCTACTTCCACAGCGTCTCGGTGGTGCCCGACGGGGTGCGGCAGCGGCTGCTGTCCCGCGACCTTCAGGCGGAACTGGCCGGCTACCATGCCGCCGAAGTCTTGCGTGCGCCCATGGCGCGGGCACGGGCGGCCGATCCGGTGGCGCGGGTTCAGTATGCCGACCTGATGACCTACCTGCCGGGCGACATCCTGACCAAGGTGGACCGGGCAAGCATGGCGCACGGCCTTGAGGTGCGTGTCCCCATCCTTGACCATAAATTTGTCGAGTGGGGCGCCCGCCTGCCGGCGGCGCGCCGCCTGCGCGGACGAGAGGGTAAAGCGCTGTTCAAGAAGGCTTTGGAACCTTTGATCCCCGACAGTATTCTGTATCGTCAAAAGATGGGATTCGCGGTACCGCTGGCGCAGTGGTTCCGCGGCCCGTTGCGCGGCCGACTTCGGGACCTTTTGTCTGGAGCAGCCGTCGCCGACTCCGGAATGATTGACCAGACGTTTGTGCATCAGGCCTTGCAGGAACACGAGAGAGGCATTCGCGATCATAGTTCCTCCCTGTGGTCGGTTCTGATGTTTGCATCGTTCATGGAGCGTGTGCACGATGCGCCGGCTTGGCGCCCGACGGCGACCGCGGATGGCGATGCGACCCCACCACCCCAGTTGGTTACAGTGTAGCACGGTGCGATGATGCTAGGGTGGAACACGCTGATGGACGCAATCTGGATGAACGCGGCGCGCACCGGACCTGACCAGCCAGGTGACACCACTACGGATGGCTCTCGGATGTCGTCCATCCTCCCTTTAGGCAGGTTATGGCGGCCGATCACCGTGCTGGTGGCGCTGTTTTTGGCGGTTGCAGCCGCGCAGGCGTCGGAGCGTGTTGGCTTTGGCGAAAAGGTCTACGACCCCGTCTCGGGCCGATATTTTGAGATGGTGAAGGCTACACCGGCGGATCACATTTATGGCCATCCAAGAATTTGGTGGGGCACCGCTCAAAAAAATGCGGCACAGATGGTGCACAATGGTGTCCGGGGAAGGCTCGCCGTCGTCGACAGCCGACACGTTCACGAATTTTTGTTGCGTACCTTTTGGGCACAGGAGCCAGTATGGATCGGGCTTCGCTACTGGTGCCAACTGAATAGGCTGGAATGGGTGACAGGTGAGACTGTTAAGCCTAGCGATTTTGTCGCCTGGAGCTTGCAGTGGGCACATACCGGTGGAAGCCCTCAAGACATAGCCTCTCGCCAGCCTAATTGCTCCTCTCCCAGCGATTATTGGCCCGTGCATTACTGGCCAGTGCAGCATGGATTTTCGTGGAATGCAAATGGTAGAATTAAAGGCTTTGGAGCATATTTTGTCGAATACCCAACGGGAAAGCCCTGATGTGAATTTATTCTTCAGTCTCTGCCTCATGTCGATGAAGTAATAACTTATTAAGACAACCGCCGCTTGTCGGCATCAAGCCTCACGTTTTTCAGGCGACGAAAAAGGTCCTGAAACATGTTCAATATCGACGAACTTCGACAGCAAGCCCTTCTGTATGTGAATGAGGCCTGGAAGCGACGTTGGATTGCTTTTATCGTGAGCATTTTCGTTGCCGTTGGCGGTTGGGCCTTCGTAATTTCCATGCCGGATATGTACACTTCATCGGGCCGGCTTTACGTGGACACACGGACCGTCTTGCGCCCGTTGCTCAGCGGTCTTGCAGTCGAATCAGACGTGGGCCGTGAGCTTCAGGCGATGCAGGAAATGCTTCTTAGTCGTCCCAATCTCGAGCGTCTGGCCCGCATGACCGACCTGGATGTTTCGGTCACAACCAATGAGGAACTGGACGGCGTCCTGAATGACCTTCGCCGCCGCATCAAGATGCAGCGAAGCCTTGCAGATATCTATACACTGGAAGTCTCGGATACCGAACCGATCCGGGCCCGGAATACGGTTCAGGGACTGATCGATATCTTTGTGGACAGCAATCTGGGTCGGAGCCGCGAAGATATGGACTCGGCTCAAGCGTTCCTCAGTGAACAGCTGACGTATTATGAGGAGCAGCTGACTGCAGCGGAGCAGCGACTGGCACAATTCAAGCAGCAAAACATGGCGTTTCTGGGCCGCGGCGGATACTATGAACGGCTGGGTGAGGCCAAACAGGAACTCGCCGCGGCCGAAGCGCGCTTCGAGGATGCGGTTCGCGAGCGGGCTCTTCTGCACGATCAATTGGAAATGGTTCCCGAGATGGTGTCCACGTCAGCCGGGCTCGGTCCGCCGACCGATGCAGGCTTGGCGCTACTGCAGGTGGAGGGAGATATCCGCACCCTGCGTTCGGAGCGAGAGCAGGTGTTGCTGCGCTACACCGAACAGCACCCGGATGTCCTGGCACTGGACCGCCGCATCGGAGCCCTGGAGCAACGGCGTGCCCGGCTACAGGCTGCGGACCCAAACCCGATGGGCGGGCTGACCGGTCCGCCCGGAATGGCATCCGAAAACGGCGGCGCCCGCGTGCCCAACCCCACCTACACTGGCTTGCAGATGCGTCTGTTCGACAAGGAAGCGGAGATTGGGCGCCTGGAACAGGACCTCAAGCGGCGCCAGGAGCAGGTGATCCAGCTCGAGAGCTCGGCCATGATGGTTCCCGAGGTCGAAGCAGAGATGGCGCGCTTGAACCGAGACTACGGTGTGATCAAAGCGAAGCACGATGAATTGCTGGCGCGGCGGGAAACCGCCAGCCTCACGGAACGTCGGTCGCTACGCGGCGACACCGTGCAATATCGGGTGATCGACGCGCCTCAGATCCCTGCGGACCCCAGTTGGCCGAACCGGACCCTGTTCGTCAGCGCCGTACTGGTGGTGAGCCTGGGCGCCGGCGCTGGTGGCGCGTTGTTGTTGGCCCTGCTGAACGGCAGTTTCGTCGATCTGCGCAGCCTCAAGAACCACTTCGACCTGCCGGTTCTGGGGGCGATCTCCAAGGTGGAGGACCGCCTGAGCCGGCATTGGCGAATGGTGGGGACATGCGCGTTCGTGGCGTGCTTCGCGGTGTTCCTGGGGGCCTTCGGATCGCTTCTGGTGGTTGAAAGAGAGGTCGGCTTGAAAGAAGCGTCACGCCTGATGACCGAGGCGCGCTCCCCAACGGCGGCGATCAGCGCCATGTCACAGGCATTTGTGCAAGAACGCTGATCGTCGGCGAATTACTCCGCCCGCAGCCGAACCGGAGCTACTAGATTAGATGGCCGTACAAACCAAGCGCCGTCCCGATACCACCCTGATCGAGCGTGCCGCCCGTCGCCTGGGCACCCATGGCGGTCCCACGGAAGAACCATTTCCTGGGGCGGGCATGGCGCCGACGGTTACGGCGGAGGCTCCCACAGCCGGCATCGCCACGCCAGCCTCGGTCGCCGGCGTCGATGCACGACCGTCGCCGTCCGACAAGGCCAGTCCCACGGTGGATATCGATCTGGTCCGGCTGAAAAAGGAAGGTGTCGTAACGCCGGAGACGGTACGCTCCAAGACAACCGAGGAAATGCGGCTGATCAAGCGTCGGGTCCTTGCCAACTACTTGGAGGCGGAACACGAGCACGCCAATCTAATTGCAGTGACCAGCGCCCTGGCGGGCGAAGGCAAGACGTTCGTAGCCCTCAATCTTGCCATGAGCCTGGCCTTGGAGAAAGATTTTCGCGTGCTCCTGGTCGATGCCGATGTCGCCAAACCTGCTATCAGCGAGCGGCTCGGCATCGCGCCCAGGTTTGGGCTCACTGACCTTCTGACCGACAGCGACATCGACGTGGCACAGGTCCTCCTGCGCACCAGCGTCCAAAGCCTGACAATCATACCCGCCGGCAACCCGCACGAACTGAACACTGAACTACTGTCCAGCAAGCGGATGGCCAGTCTTCTCGATGAGTTCTCCCGCCGCTACGCGGATCGGATCATCATCTTCGACTCGCCGCCGGTCCTGGTCACGACGGAAGCGTCCGCTCTTGCGCGACGGATGGGGCAAGTGGTTTTCGTTGTGCAAGCGGGCCGGACCCGGCGCCAAGCGGTCGAAGAGGCTCTGGAGTTGATCCCGGACTGTGCCCACATCGGACTTGTGATGAACCAGTCTCAAAACCGCTGGGGCTCGGTCGAATTCGGCAGCTACTACGGCAAATACTATAAGGACCGATAGCCGGCGGACCTTCTTGGGTAAATCCTTTGAATGCCTCGCGTCGGCCGCCGTGTTACCGGAACGGCTCAGGATTGCCGTTCGGCCACCACCTTCTGATACAGGCCACCGAAAAACGTTTCCTTGCGCCAAGCGAAAGAATCCCGCTCTGCGGCAAAATCGCGGATTTCCCGCCGAAGCAGCCCCTCCGCGAAAGGCTCCAATAAGCGGAACACGCCCTGCATCACGAACCGGAGCGGATGTAGCGGCAGCGGCCGGTGGTAATCCACGAACACGACCTTGGAGCCTGGGGCGACGCTCGCCAGCAAGCCGTCAACGACGGCATGCTTATAGGCATCCGGAACCTCATGGAGGAGAAAGAAACAGCAGACGCCGTCGTAGAGCCCGCCACCCGGCCGGGCCGCGTCCGCCACGCGCACCGAAGCCTGCGGATACGCGGCGAGCTTGCGGCGGGTGTGATCCACCTGCAGCGGCGCGATGTCGATCACTTCCAGGTGGCCTTCGGGACCGACGGTATCCGCCAGTTCAGCGGACAGGGAGCCATAGACGCTGGCGGCCTGCAGAATACGCTGGCCCGTCGAGAATTCCTCACAAGCGGCGCGCATCAAGCGCCAGATGTTGCCCCACAGAATCGCGCCAACCGCCACCGTATTGTCAAAAATCAACAGGCTGGCCGGCCGCAGATACGCCCAGGAATAGGTCTTTACGAGGTAGTCGGGGAGGTCTCCAGGCGCTTCACCCCGTTGGCCCGCGTCGATGAGCTTGGCTTCTGCGCCGCCGTCCATTGCTGACCCTTTCCCTCCGAGCCCTTCGCATACACGCTTTTGCCGATGTCTGCAAAGCGGAATCGGGACACCCCTAAGGCAAAAACCCCCGCGGAATCCTCTGGAACCTGAACCCTAAGGGGCTGGGTGAACCGGCGCGGCAAGCCGGCGCAGCACCATGACGATGCGCAGGATGTGCTGGATCAGCGTATGATCCGGCTCTCGCCGTCGGCGTTCGAATGCCAGCCTCTGCTGCCACAGGGCAAGGTAGTCGCGCGGCCGATCGGGCATCGGCCTTTCCCCCGTAAGCGCACCGACCGTGGTGGCGAAATCCGGATGCAGGTCCGCCTGGAAAGCCAGCAGGGCATATTCGACATCGTTGAGCACACCGCACAGTCGCAAATCAAGACCGAGCTCCGCCATCTCCCGGGGGGTGTACCAGCAGCCCAAGGCCGATAGGGCCGTGGCGGGCCAAGCTGAAACCGCGCCCGGTTCAGCATCCTCATCGATGGCCATAGCTCTGAGGTCGGCGGGCCGGCGTTGCGGAGATTGATCTCCACCCGTGGTATCGCAGCCCGGCAGCGCAAGTTCCAGCGGTGGCAAAGCACGAAGCGGTCTTTCGAAGGTCATCTGGCCGGCGTCATCACCAAGACGTCACGAACGCGGTTCCATGGCGTGGTCCTCGCAGGAGAAAAACCGGGTGCACGACCGGAACAGACATAACCCCCGCGCGGTAGTCCCGGTTTCCGAGAGGCGCTTACGGGGACTGACCTGCAAGACGTGCGCCAACCGCCGCACACTGGCCAGTCGCGGCCGATCCGGCGGGAATACGCTCCACCCCGGGCCGATCCGGCAAGATCTGCCGGCCTGGCACGTCGTCTGCCGGGCAACCTCTGCCCGGGGCCGCGTGCTCACGTCAGCGATGAGCCCTGCCCTTGCTCCGTTGGCCTCGGGCGTCCTATCTAAATGGTTCACATTCATGACTCCGCTCAACACTGATTGGCTTGGCTACCGTGAAACAGTGGATGCTTGCGACCCTACTGGCGAGCGTAACGGGCTTGGCGCCCTCGGCGGTCCTTGCGGTTGACCTGCTTCCGCATCGGGCGGCGTATCGGATGACCCTCGACCATGCCAGCAGAGGATCCGGCATTGTCGCGGCGGATGGGGCCATGGCTTATCAATTCGCCCGGGTGTGCGACGGCTGGACAGTGGAGAACCGCACCCGCCTCCGCTTGACCTTCGACGGCGGTGATGTGGCTGAGACCCGGTGGACATTCGTCAGCTGGGAAGCCGCCGACGGCCGCAGCTTCCGCTTCCGCGCCCGCCTCGAGGAAGGCGGGCGAATCGTCGATCGCCTGCGCGGTTATGCGGATGTGGGCGAGGATGGGGCCGGCACCGCCGTCTTCCTGGAACCGGAAGCGCTGGAACTGAAGCTCGAGCCGGATACGATGTTTCCCACGGGGCACATGGCGGCCGTGATTGCAGCGGCGGAGCGCGGCCAAAGCGCGCTGTACCGCCGCGTGTTCGACGGCTCCAGCCGTGACAACCCGTACCTGGTCAATGCCCACTTCGGGCCGCTGTCTGCCGAAGCGCAGGCCGCCGTGGCCGCCGCCTCCGGGCTTCCCGAATTGCCGGCTTGGTGGTCCCGATTCGCGTTCTTCCCCGAACGCGCTGCGGAGACCAAACCGGAATTTGAACTGGGTGCCCGCTTCCGTGCCGACGGCGTGGCCGACCACATCACCCAGCACTTCGAGGATTTCGCCATCAGCGTGCGGATGCAGCAGCTGGAGACATTACCGGAACCAGATTGCTGATCAACCAACAGGGTTATGCCTGCGCCCCGGTCAGTTTTGCCACAGCCAAGCAGCGCCCCGCACCCCGCTCGAATCGCCGTGACGGTTTCGTACCAGTCGGGTCGCCACGACGTCCGAGAACACCCATTCACGCCAGCGCGCCGGTACCGCCCGATACAGGGCATCAATGTTGGACAGGCCACCACCCAGCACCACCACGTCCGGATCCACCACATTGACCACCGAGGCCAGCGCCCGCGCCAGCCGACCGATGTACCGGTCCAACGATGCCTGGGCGCCCCTGTCCCCTTGCTGTGCCTGTGCCGCTACGGCTGGTGCCGGCAGGTGCTGGCCGGTGACGGCGCGGTGGTCGCGTGTGAGCCCGGGGCCGGACAGGAACGCCTCAATACACCCTGACTTGCCACAGTAGCAGGGCGGCCCCGGCCATTCGTCATGCCCTGGCCACGGCAGCGGGTTGTGGCCCCATTCGCCGGCAATGGCATTGACCCCGATCAGAGGCCGGCCCGCCACCACCAGACCACCGCCGACGCCCGTGCCGAGGATCACGCCGAACACGACGTCGGCGCCGGCCGCGGCGCCGTCGGCCGCTTCGGACACGGCGAAGCAATTGGCGTCGTTGGCGAGGCGCACCGGGCGGTCGAGGACCGCTTCCAAATCGCGATCCAGGGCGCGGCCGATGAGCCATGTGGCATTGGCATTCTTGACAACGCCGGTGGCTGGTGACAAGGCGCCTGGAATGCCGACGCCGATCCCGGGGGCAGCCCGGCCGACCTGCGCCTCCAAGGCCGTCACTACGGCGCACACCATCTCCAAAGTGCTGGTGTAGTTCCCCTGCGGAGTAAGTCGGCGGATCCGGGCCAGCTCGTGGCCGGAGCGGGACAGGGCGATGCCTTCGATTTTGGTACCGCCGAGATCGATGCCGATGCGCAGCATGGCAGCAACAGTGGCGCCCCCATGCGACGGGATCCAGCCTTAACCGCGGGACAGCGCGGCAGGATGGCGATCCGTTACGGCGCTTGCAGGACGGCGGCAAAAGCCACACAGTGCCTCGACGCTGGCGACGAGAGGGCGCCACGCCCCAACGACCGGTGTGAGACAAGCGTAGGGTGCGAACACCGCATTCCTATCAACCAAAAGGGAGGACGTCATGCCGAAATTCGTGATCGAGCGGGACATTCCGGGCGCTGGGGCCTTGCCGGCCGAAGCGCTCAAGGCCGTATCGCAAACGTCCTGTGGGGTTCTCGATGGTATGGGCCCGCAGATACAGTGGGTTCAGAGTTACGTCACCGGCGACAAGGTATACTGCGTGTATATTGCACCCGACGAAGCCATGATCCGCGACCACGCTGCGCAAGGCGGCTTCCCGGCCAACCGCATAGCGCAGGTCACCACCATCATCGATCCGACCACGGCCGAGTAACCGGATCGCGCTCGCCCCATCACACCCGGCACCCCGGCGGCGAGCCTTCGGCGCCGGGGCTACCGGCCTCAAAGCCGCCCAGGCCTTCATCCGCGACCATGCCGGACGCGATCGGTTGTAAGGATACGTCTTCCAGTCCGCCTTCTCCCTTGAGCCCTGGCATCCGGATGGTTAGCGTGCCGGGCATGAGTACGTTCCCCATCGATCCCGAGCATGTCTCCGCCGACACTGCTGCGAGCCGCGCGGAACTGCCGTCCGGTGTCGCGACGGAGGCCGACTTGATGACCTTCCTCGCCGGGCTCGGCATTACCACGGAGACCGTGCGTCATCCACCGGTGTTCACCGTGGAGGAGGCCAAGACGCTCCGGGGCGACCTGCCCGGCACCCACATCAAGAATTTGTTTCTTAAGGACAAGAAGGGTCGCCTGTGGTTGGTGGTGGTGGATGAGGACCGGCCGATGGACCTCAAGGATCTGCGCCGGCGCCTCGGCGCCGCCCCACTGTCGTTCGCGAAACCCGACGTGCTGGCAGATGTGCTGGGCGTGGAGCCGGGCTCGGTAACACCGTTCGCCGCCCTCAATGACACAACCGGCGCCGTCACCGTTGTTCTGGATGCCGCAGTGATGGCCGGAGACCGCCTCCACTGTCATCCTCTCATCAACACCGCGACCACTGCGATCGCGCCCGATGACCTTCACCGTTTTCTGCGCGCGTGCGGCCACGATCCTTTGGTGATAGACCTGACGACCTGATGCGCATCCCCGGCGTTGCGGGCGGGCGGACAGCCGGCCATGTTACGTGGGGCTGCGGACACCAGCCCGATCGTTTTTGAGCTCAGTCGGAATTGGCGGAGAGATCATGGCGCTTATCCTCGATCCGTACAACCAGGCAACACCGGCAGGCAGTGCTCCCGGCGACCTCATCAAGGATACGAACACCGAGAACTTCGCTCGGGACGTGATGGATGCCTCCATGCAGGTCCCGGTGATCGTTGATTTCTGGGCACCCTGGTGCGGCCCATGCAAGCAGCTGGGTTCGCTGCTGGAGAAGCTGGTTCGGGCCGCCAACGGCCGGGTCCGGCTGGTCAAGGTGAACGTTGATGAAAACCAAAGCCTGGCCGCTCAGCTCCGAGTACAATCCATCCCCATGGTCTACGCGTTCGTCGGTGGCCGACCGGTGGATGCTTTCGTCGGCGCCCAGCCGGAAAGCAAGCTGCGAAGCTTCGTCGATCGGCTTACCGCCGACGCCAAGGCGCCGCTCGATGCGCTGCTCGCCGAGGCTCAAACGGCACTGGATCAAGGGCAGGCACGCGAGGCCACGGCCATGTTTTCCCAGATCCTGGCGGAGGACCCCGGCAACGCCAAGGCGGTGGCCGGTCTGCTTCGCAGCTTCGTGCTGTCGGGCAACGTGAGCCACGCCCGCAAGATGGCGGAGGAGATCGGCCCTGACTTGCGTCGCCAACCCGATGTGGTTGCGGCCCTTACCGCCATCGACGTTGCCGACGAGACCGGCACCAAGGGTGACGTTCGACGGCTGGAATCGGCGGTTTCGGCCGATCCCGCCGACATGCAGGCCCGCTATGACTTGGCGCTGGCCTTGTTTGGCGCCGGGCAGGCCGAGGCCGCGGCCGATCAGCTTCTGGAGATCGTGCGCCGGGATCGCACCTGGAACGAGGAGGCGGCACGACAGCAGCTGATCAAGTTCTTCGACGCCCTCGGTGGCACCCATCCGGTCACAATCAGCGGGCGACGGCGGTTGTCGTCGCTGCTGTTCTCATGAGCGGCAACGGCGCCGCCGCAGCGCCCGACCCGGATGCCGCTCGTCTGCCGGCGGTGCTGCCCATTTTCCCGCTGACCGGCGCCCTGCTGCTGCCGCGCGGGCGGCTGCCCTTGCATATCTTCGAACCCCGTTACCGCGCGATGACCCAGGCGGCGTTGGCCGCAGACCGCATGATCGGCATGATCCAGCCGCGAACGACGGGGACAGAGACCGTCGGCGACGGGGATCATATCTATGAAATCGGCTGCGCCGGCCGGATTGTCGCCTTCTCCGAACTGGACGACGGCCGCTTCCTGATCACACTGGAAGGCCTGTGCCGGTTTCGAATCGCGACCGAACTTCCGCTCGTAGATGGCTACCGCCGCGTCCAGCCGGATTTCACGCCGTTCCTGGACGACCTCAAGGACAGCGCCGACGATCACCTACCGCTCGATCGCGAACGACTTCTGGCGTGTGTCAGGGACTATCTTCGGGCCAAAGATCTGGCCGCCGACTGGAAAGCCATGTCGGACATCTCCGATGACATGCTGGTGGTGGCGCTTGCCATGTTGTGCCCGTTTGCGCCAGGCGAAAAGCAGGCGCTGCTGGAAAGCCCGGATATTCCCACCAGAGCTGATCTTCTGATATCACTGCTGGAAATGGGCGGCCGCGACATCCTCGGACCGACGTCCACAGCACCGCATTGATTGGTGGCCGCAACCGACCCCGCAACAACCCGAGCCCGAGCCATGACCAACCCGTCAAACGCCCCAGTTGACGTCCCCGCGGCGCCACGGGTCGACTCCGAACTCCTGGAAATACTGGTCTGTCCGTTGACCAAGGGAGTCTTGCGTTACGACCCTGATCGGCAGGAGCTGATCAGCGAACGGGCTCGCTTGGCCTATCCGATCCGTGACGGCATTCCGATCATGCTTGTGGATGAGGCGCGTCCCCTTGACGACGGCGAGGTGCGCGGGGAAACGGGGGCGCCGCCGGACCTGGCCGGCGGGGACCATCCCGGCGGCGAGAGCGCCGGGCGATGACCGACGGACTCGGCAATAGCCACCATCCGGTGGAGATTCGCCTGAAACGCCAGGAAAAAGTTTTGGAAATCGACTTCGAAGACGGGGCACACCTTCGCTTGCCGGCGGAGCTTCTGCGCGTCGAAAGCCCGTCCGCGGAGGTTCAGGGTCACGGCGGCGACAGCAAGACCATCGTCGCCGGCCGCCGCCATGTCGGCATCATCGGGGTGGAGCCTGTCGGCACCTATGCGCTGCGCATCCGCTTCGACGACATGCACGATACCGGGTTGTACACTTGGGATTTGCTATACGAACTCGGTACCAATCAAGAGGCCATCTGGCAGACCTATCTGGACGCGCTGGCCGCGCGCGGGCTCAGCCGCGACCCTTGACCCTGGACGTTCCGGCCCTTCGTCGGGCCATTACAGCGCCCGGCCGCCCTGCATGAGGCGCGGCAGCTCTCCCACCACCCCCATGGCGTGGCGCATGAACAGGCGCTTCAACGGCCCCATCTGATTGACCATCGCGAGGCCTGCGTCCCGAGCCAGCTTGATCGGCACGATATCGTTCGAAAACAAACGATTGAGTCCGTCGGTCAAGCCCAGCATCAGGATATTGTCAAAGCGGCGCCAGCGCTGGTAGCGGTCGAGAATGTCGGGCGCGCCCCAGTCCAGGCCAAGTCGGAAGGCGTCGGTCACGACCTCGGCCAAAGCCGCCACATCGCGCAAGCCCATGTTCAGGCCTTGGCCGGCGATGGGGTGCATCCCGTGGTAGGCGTCGCCCACCAGCGCCAATCGCTCAGCCACTGCGGTTTCCGCCAGATGCCAGCACAGCGGGTAGGACCAGCGCGGCCCCACCGGCTCAACCGTTCCGAGGTGGTCGCCGAAGCGGCGACGCAGCTCGCGGGTGAACCCGGCATCGTCCAGGGCCATGATGCGCGGCGCCAGATCGGCCCGTTCGGTCCAGACGATGGATGACCGGTTGCCCAGCAACGGCAGGATGGCAAACGGACCGGCCGGGAGAAAATGCTCGCACGCGACGAAGTTGTGCGGCCGTTCATGGACCACGGTGCAGACGATGGCGATCTGGTCATAGCGCCACTGCAGGATGTCGATGCCGGCGCCGTCCCGGGTCGGCGAATTGCGACCGTCAGCGGCGACCGCCAAAGGAGCGCGGATCACTGTACCATCCGCGAGATCGGCGCGCACCCGGGTGGCGGAGCGGTCCAGCCGGACGCAGCGTTGCGGAGCCATCAAGGTGACCGACGGCAGCGCCGCCATCCGCGCGATCAAGGCTTGGCGCATCCGGGTATTCTCGACCATGTGCCCGAACGGCTCATCGCCCACCTCGTCGTGGCGATAATGCAGGTAAAGCGGCGAACCGGCGTCGGCGACGCGGATATCCAGCATCGGGGCTGCAGTATTGCGCAGCAGGTCCCAAACCCCGATCCCCTCGAGCAGGCGTCGCGAGGATAACGCGATGGCCGAAGCGCGGCCGTCAAAGGTGGCGTCGGTCACCGCTTTGGGATCGGCGGCCTCGACGACCGCCACCACCATCCCGGCCTGACCGAGCGCCGCCGCCAGCGTGCCGCCTACGAGAGCACCACCGATGATGACCACGTCGGCATTGACCGTCCTGGCGGGGGGACTGCCATGGGACGCCGCGGTGTCTGCCTGATTTTTCATCGTTTTTCCGATCTTGCCTAGTTTTTGGCCGAATGCCTTGACGGTCACCTCGTCACCGGGTGTCGCCACATTGATCTAATTATCTGAAAGCGTGGCAGTTTTTTTGCGAGCGCGGGGAACGGCACGAAGCTTGAAGACCTGCTGCCCGCGGCCGCGGATGCCCCCGGCCGGCTGTGGCTGCAACCGGCACGCCCATGTCTGCGCCGGCTGCTGCAGGCACAGCTTTCACGAACGCCTCGGCACACGTGGGTGCCGCAGCAGGAGGTCGCAATCGATGAAACTGGTCAGCGCTATCATCAAACCATTCAAGCTGGACGAGGTCCGTGAAGCCCTCACGTCCATGGGCATTCAAGGCATGACCGTGACCGAAGTCAAAGGATTCGGTCGGCAGAAAGGCCAAGCCGAGATCTATCGCGGAGCGGAGTATACCGTCAACTTCGTGCCCAAAACCAAGATCGAGGTCGTCGTCCCGGACGACCTGGTCGAACGTCTGATCGAAACCCTGCGTCAGTCGGCACGCACGGACCGGATCGGCGACGGCAAGATCTTCGTCCTGGACGTCTCCAAAGCGGTCCGCATCCGCACCGGAGAGATGGACGCCGAGGCCCTGTAGTCATCCGATCTTGATCGCCGATGGCGGCGCAACCTGCACGTCACGCGGTCACAACTGACGGATTTGGTCAAAAAATGAGCAGACGTTGGTCGTCCCGGTCCTCATCTAATTCCCCTATCGAGGCAAAAAATCTATCTATTTGCCAATGGGTTACGATCGATGCCAAGGCTCTGGCACGAAAGTTGAGTTGTCAGTCCGGTCGATCCGGCCATGGCCCTTATCCGTGGGGGAACCGTCATGGCGGGGACAGGCGTCGGGTGCGGATGAGGTCACCGAGGGCGGTGTGTCTCGTCGGGATCGCGGCAACCACGGCCCGGGTTCGGGTCGGGGCCACCGCAAGAAACAACGATCGAGGAGAGCTGGAGTTATGAGCTGTCTTGTCAGGAATTGGGCCCGTCTCGGGCTGGCCGGCACGGTGTTGCTGGCAACCGCGTTCGGCGCATCCGCCCAGGAAGCCGGCGTTGTTGAAGAGATGTTGGTCGAGGACTTGCCGGCCGCCGCTGAAGAGGATGTTCTGGATAGCGGCGATACAGCCTGGATGCTGATTTCCACGGCGCTGGTGCTGCTGATGACCATTCCGGGCATCGCTTTATTTTATGCAGGCATGGTCCGAAAAAAGAACGTCCTCGCCACTCTCATGCAAAGTTTCGCCGTTTGTTGCTTGATGAGCGTCCTCTGGATGATCGCCGGCTTCTCCATCGCCTACGGCGATGGCGGCGCCCTGAATTTCTTCTGGGGCGGGCTCGACAACCTTTTCCTGGTGCAGTTGGAGGCGGCTGATCTTGAGGGCACCATTCCGGCGTCCCTTGACATGGTGTTCCAGATGACCTTCGCGATCATCACGCCGGCACTGATCACCGGCGCGTTTGCCGATCGTATGAAGTTTTCGTCGCTGCTGTGGTTCCTCGGCCTGTGGATGCTGCTGGTGTATGCACCGG
>REEP01000056.1 GCA_007695045.1 Rhodospirillales bacterium
GCCGGCGCTCCTCGGCATCCTGGAGCAGCCGCAGGCCGGCGCGCACCACCTCGCTCACGTTGTTGAACTTGCCGCCGTCGACGCAGGCCCGGGCGAAGGCCTCGAGCTCCGGGGTCAGGTGCACGTTGGCGGCCATGGCAACCTTCATATCAATGTTTGACATACCTTGGATTCGGCCGCGTCGCGGTTCAAGAGTTCTGCCGGACGAGGCCATGGCTGAGCCGACGCATCAGGATGCAGTGTTAACGGCGGCAACCGGCTGAGGGCGCCGCGGTCACGCCGGCGGGTCCCCCGCCTTGCTTGACCGCGGCTTTTTCTGTTTCCCGGGCCTCCGGCCCGCTTGCCGGGCTCACGGCTCCTGAACTCGGGCACAGCGAAAGCCGCTGTCGGCGCAGCGGAGGCCCGGATCGCACGCGAAGCGGTACGCGGAGAGCACGAGCCGCGCGCGAGTGAAGAGCCAGGAGCCGCCACGCAGCACACGGCGCTCACAGTTGCCACCATCCTCCCCGCCCCAGGCGCGGCCATCATCGGGCGCGCCACGGTAGTTGGGGTGCCAGCAGTCTTCGCACCACTCCCACACGTTGCCGTGCATGTCATGCAGGCCCCAGGGATTGGGCGGGTAAACGCCGACATTGGTTGTCCTGCGAACGTTGGCGCCAAAGTTCGCCTGCTTCTCAGTAATCTCGTCACCGAAGGTGAAGCGCGTCGTCGTCCCCGCCCGGCAGGCGTATTCCCATTCTGCCTCTGATGGCAGGCGGTAGGGCTTGCCGGTCTTCCGCGACAGCCACACCACATAGGCCTGGGCGTCCTCCCAGCTCACGTTGATCACCGGCCGCCGGCCACGGCCCCAGCCTTCGTCCTTCGGCTTGTCGTGGCCGGTCGCATCGCAGAAATGATCGTACTCCGCGAAGGTGACCGCAAACCGGCCGATGGCGAACGGCTTGGCAATGGTCACCCGGTGCTGCGGGCCCTCGTCGCTAGTGCGATCCTGCTCGTTTTCCGGCGATCCCATCAGGAACGTGCCAGGCGGGATGACCACCATCTCCGGGCACCAGGGCTCATCCACGTCGCGGAACACGGTGCCCGGTGGCGGGAGACCGACCGGCGTGCGGGCCAGTGCCGCCTCGATGCGCTTGTAGACGCGAACGTGCTCCTCCAGCTTCAGGCGCGATTCCAGGGCAGCGCGAGCAGCCGCGGCGAGATGGCGCTCCCCGCTCGCCAGGATCTCCTCCAACTCGGCCACGGCGCCATATCGGACCCTCATCTGCTCGTCGTCCAAGTCGGCCACCAGGTCCGGCCGCAACCGTGCCGGATTGCGGGCGAGCATCAGTTCCCCGGCACCGTGATAGACGAAGCGCTGCGGCGACAGGGCGGGCGCATCCCTGGGAAGATTGCGAAACACGTAGTCATACAGGTCGTCGGGGGTGATCACCGCCTTGTCGGGTGCCGCAGCGCCCTTGAGTCCCTCCACCAGCATGCGGGTGAACAGGGAGGTGCGCCCCTCGGCCACATCCGGTCCCTCCTTCAGCGCCGGGGAATCCCAGGAGAACGCCCGGGCGGCGCAGGCGGTCAGAATGTAGCGGCTGTCGCCCCCGGCGAATGTCGCCTTGGTTATCGCCGGCGAGCCGGCGTCCTTCCGCCCCGGGACGAAGGCGCCGCTGTGGCAGCAGTCAAGGATCACCACCTGCTGCCGCGCCCGACAGTGTTTGTCGAGGATGCCGCGGAGCCAGGTGGCCTCCAGGCTGGCCGCATGCGGCCAATCAACTGTCGTCTCGCGAAGCGCGAAATAGAGTTCGTCGTGGATATCCAGAACCCCATGCCCGGAATAATATAAAACGAACAAATCATCGGACGCGGTTCGGTGACAAACCTCGGCGATCGCCTCTCGGACCGGCATCAGAGATTCGTCGAACAGCACCCGCACCGGGGCCTCGAAGCCGCCGATGGCCGGGTCTTCCAGCACCGCCTTGAGGGCGTCCACGTCGTGCTCCGGCGCGAACAGGCGGGCGAGGCGGTCATCGGCGAAGGTCGCGTTGCCGATCAGAAGGGCGATGCGCCGGCCGTCCGCCATCGGAAATCAACCCGCCTTGAGGGTGTCCAGCAAGCGGTGGGCCAAGGCCTGCACCTCCGCCGGTGACGCGCCGCTGGGAATCTCGATGGCAACCGTGCCCCGGCCCGCCAACTCGACCGCGACCTTGACCGGCGGCGCCCCGGGGCGGGAGAGAATGTCCCGGATCAGGTTGAGCAGGCCCTCGACCGCCACCGGCGCCAGCGCCACGATCAGGGCGCCCAGCAGCATCGCCTCGCCGGCCTTGGCGCCGGTCGGGGCCGGCGCGGTCGCCGCTTGGACGCGCGCGACGTCCGGGTGATCGGAGGCGCCTTCCCGGATCCGCCGGGCAACCAGCGCGACCCCGTCGGCCGTGCAGTCGCCATCCGGCATGACGACGACCTTAAGCTCAACCGGGTGTGACATCCAAAGCCCCCCAAACCTCAAGTCTTTATGGTGAATTCCCCGCAACCGCCGGTCAAGCGGCAACCGCCCGCGGATGGCTGTTCTGCCGGCGTCCAGGTGGGCTGATGAGACCAGATATGCGGTTTCTGTCAGGACCAGGATACAAGCTCTTGACGCAAACGCAATCCCAGGGTTGAGTGGGGCACCTGTGCGGCCGGCTTCGATCGGGCGCCGGTCGCAAACTTGCAGCGGGGAGAGCCGACTTGAACGCGCCGCATCCGTCCAAGCGCTACCGCGTCATCTATGCCGATCCGCCGTGGACGTTCGCCACCTTCTCCCGCAAGGGCAAGGGGCGGAGCCCGGAGGCCTATTACGACTGCATGACCCTGGCGGACATCCAGGCGCTGCCGGTGGCGGACTGGGCGGCGGACGATTGCGTTCTGCTGCTGTGGGCCACCGACCCGCTGCTGGACAAGGCGCTCGAGGTGATCCGCGCCTGGGGCTTCACCTACAAGACCGTGGGGTTCTACTGGGCCAAGCTGCAGAAGTGCCACACCGCCCCGGACTTCGACGAACGCAGCTTCTTCACCGGGCTCGGCTTCTGGACCCGCGCCAACCCCGAACCGTGCCTGCTCGCCACCCGCGGCCATCCCAAGCGGGTGGCGGCCAATGTGCGAAAGCTGGTGATCGCGCCCCGGCGGGAGCACAGCCGCAAGCCGGACGAGGTCTATGGCCGGATCGAGGCGCTGTGCCAGGGGCCGTACCTGGAGATGTTCGCCCGGTCGTCGCGGCCCGGCTGGGACAGCTGGGGCATCGAGACCGGGCTCCTGGACCGGGGGGGCGCGCCGCAGCGGCGCTGGCGGGCCGACAGCTACCCGGAAGCCGCGGAGTAGGCGGCCTCTACCCTGCCGTGGCCAGGAGCTGCTCGACGTACGCCGGCACCACCCGGGTGGCGGGGCCGTAAAGGGTTTCCTGGAACAGGGTGGCGCCTTCCGACGGCTCCATGTTGAGTTCCACCGTGCGCGCCCGGGTAAAGCGGCGGACATGGCTGACGAAACCGGCGGCAGGATACACGGCGCCCGAGGTGCCGATGGACAGGAACAGGGCGCTCTCGTCCAGTGCCGAAAAGATGCGGTCCATTTCCAGCGGCATCTCCCCGAACCAGACCACATGCGGGCGCATCCAGCCGGTTTCGCCACAGAGCGGGCACTGGCTGTCCAGAGCCAGATCCTCGTGCCAGGCGACCACGCCCTGGCAGCCGTCGCAGCGGGCCTTGTTGAGCTCCCCGTGCATGTGGATGAGGTTCCGGCTGCCGGCGCGCTCGTGCAGGTCGTCGATGTTCTGGGTGACGATCAGCACCTCCCCCGGCCATTCCGCCTCGAGCCGCGCCAGCGCCGCGTGGGCGGCGTTGGGCTCCACCGCGGGATCGTGCAGGCCGCGCCGGCGCGCGTTGTAGAAGTCGTGGACCAGGGCGGGGTTGCGCTGGAACCCTTCCGGCGTCGCCACGTCCTCCAGCCGCACCCGGTTCCAGATGCCGTCGGCACAGCGGAAGGTGTCGAGCCCGGATTCCTTGGAGATGCCGGCCCCGGTCAGCACCACGATGGTGCCGGCGCCGTTGCCGGGGCGGGCGTCGCGTTGATGCGGGCTCGTGTGGGTGGTGGTCATCGTTGCTCATCCTCCCGTCTTGCTCGATACTACCGGCCGTTGAGCCTCCCCCAAGCCTCCCGGACCGAACGCCGATGGTCAATGTCTTGTTCGTCTGTCTCGGCAACATCTGCCGGTCGCCGGCGGCGGAAGGGATGTTGCGGGCGCTGATCGAGCGCGAGGGCCTGATCGGCACCGTCACCGTGGACAGCGCCGCCACCCATCCGTTCAACATCGGCCGGCCCCCGGACCCGCGGGCGCAGGCGGTCCTGCATGACCGTGGCATCGACATCCGCGATTTCCGCGCCCGCCAGATCAAGGAAACGGATTTCCGCCGGTTCGATTACATCATCGCCATGGACCGGGACAACCTCGACGACCTGCGCCACGCCTGCCCGGCGGATGCGCGGGCGCGGCTGCACCGGCTGCTGGAATTCGTGCCGGACGGCCGCCAGGAGGACGTGGCCGACCCGTACCACGGCCGTGATGGCGACTTCCTGGTGATGGCCGATCAGATCGAGATCGGCACCCGCCACCTGCTCCGCCACATCGTGACCCATGACCTTCGCCACGGCGCGGGCCGGAGCGCCGACTGAGGTGGGGACGGCGCTCGTCATCTTCGATTGCGACGGGGTGCTGGTGGACAGCGAGCCGATCGCGAGCCGCGTTCTGGCGGACCTGCTCACCGAGATCGGCTTCCCGATGACGCCGGAGGGCGCGTTGGACCGCTACACCGGCATCACCCTGCCCGCGGTACTGGCCAAGGTGGAGGCGGAATGGGGACGGCCGCTGCCGCATGATTTCCTGGATCAGCTGCGGGCCCGGGACCAAGCGGCGTTTCGCGCCGAGCTTCAGCCGGTGCCCGGGGTCATGGCCGTGCTGGATGCCCTGGATGCGGCGGGTGTGCGGAAGTGCGTCGCGTCCTCGGGCGCGCCCGAGAAGCTTCGCCTCACTCTCACCGTCACCGGGCTGTGGGACCGCTTCGCCCCGCATATCTATAGCGCGGCCGCGGTCGAGCGCGGCAAGCCGTGGCCGGACCTGTTCCTGCATGCGGCCGCGGCGATGGCGGTGCCGGCGGAAGCGTGCCTGGTGGTGGAGGACAGCACCGCCGGCATCCAGGCGGCCCGCGCCGCCGGCATGCGGGTGATCGGGTTCGCCGGCGGCGGCCATGCCGGACCGGATTATGCCCGCTCGCTCAGGCAGGCCGGCGCGGACACGGTGGTTCCCGACATGCCGGCGCTCGGCCGCCTGCTCGCGGCGGCGGCGCCGGCCTGAGCCGGCCGGCTGCCGCCGGGCGTAGCCCGTCGCACGCACTCAGGCATCCGGATCGAACTCGGCGTCGTTGGCGGCCATGCGGGCGAGATCGTCGATCTCCGCATCGGTGAGTTCGGCCAGTTCGTCCAGCGTCTTCACCCACTCCTCAAGACTGTTCCAGTTGTGATCCCGTACGGTGCGGCGGATCCGGGTCTTGGCGGTCTGGACCGCGGTTGCGCGCTTGGGCATGACGGTTCTCCATTCCTTTAGGGGTGTGTCGGGTTTCGGGTGTCGAGTTTCAGGTTTTGGGTTTCGGGGCCTCGGATGGGGCGGCCAGTCCGACCGAAGGTCTCTGTGCCCCCTGGGCTGTGAACATAACAAGAACATATCAGTTCGGGTTGTGGAGTCAAGCGAATCATTGCCCCTTTTGGGGGCTGATCGGGAGAACGCGTCAAGGACGGTTTCGGCTGGATGAGCGGGACACGCTCGGCCCGCCCCACCTCGCCGCAGGGATACCGGCGCGCGCGGCGGTGGACAGCAGCACCGCGTTCGCCATATCAGGGGCGGAATGATCGACCTTGCTTTCACCAAGATGCACGGGCTCGGCAACGACTTCGTCGTGCTGGACGGGCGTGCCCAGCCGCTCGGCATGACCGCGGCAATGGCACGCGCGCTGGCCGATCGGCGCACCGGGGTCGGTTGCGACCAGGTGATCGTGGTGGAACCGCCTTCGGACCCGGGCGCCGAAGCGTTCATGCGCATCTTCAATGCCGACGGCAGCGAGGTCGCGGCCTGCGGCAATGCGACCCGTTGCGTCGCCCGCATGCTGATGGCGGAGAGCCGTCAGGATACCGCGCGGATCGAGACGGCGGCGGGCGTGCTGCATGCGGCCGAAACTGCCGACGGCATGATCCGCGTCGACATGGGCGAAGCCCGCACCGAGTGGGACCGGATACCCCTGGCCGAACCGATGGAGACGCTGCACCTGCCGGTTACGGCGGGCGACCTGTCCGATCCGGTGGCGGTGAGCATGGGCAATCCGCATGCGGTGTTCTTCGTCGACGACGCTCTGGCGGTACCGATCGAAACGCTGGGACCGCTGATCGAGCACCACCCGCTGTTTCCGGACGGGACCAACGTGGGCGTGGCAACGGTGCTGGCCCCCGACCGTATTCGCCTTCGGGTGTGGGAACGCGGCGCCGGGCTCACCCGCGCCTGCGGCACCGGCGCCTGCGCCGCCACGGTGGCGGCCATGCGCCGCGGCTTCGCCGGGCCGACGGCGGAGGTGATCCTCGATGGCGGCTCGCTCCGGATCGACGTGACGGCTGTCGGCCGGGTGCACATGACCGGTCCCGCGGCGGTCAGCTTCGCCGGCCGGATCACCCTCGCCCGCCCCGCCGCCTGAGCCGCACGCGCTTCCGATGACCACGCCCCGCATCATCACCTTCGGCTGCCGGCTCAATACCCTTGAATCCGAGGTGATGCGGCGTGAAGCGGAAGCCGGCGGCGTCACCGACACGATCATCGTCAACACCTGCGCGGTGACATCGGAAGCCGTCCGCCAAGCCCGCCAAACCATTCGCCGTCTGCGCCGGGACCATCCCCGCGACCGGATCGTCGTCACCGGCTGCGCCGCCCAGCTGGATCCGGCCGCGTTCGCCGCCATGCCGGAAGTGGACCGGGTGCTCGGCAATGCCGAGAAGCTGGACCGAAGCCAACTCACCGGGGCAGGCGATCGGGTTGCGGTGGCCGACATCATGAGCGTGCGGGAAACGGCGCATCACCTGGTCGACGGCTTCGAAGGCCGCAGCCGCGCCTTCGTCCAGGTGCAGCAGGGGTGCGACCACCGCTGCACCTTCTGCATCATCCCGTTCGCCCGCGGCCCCAACCGCAGCATCGCCGCGACCCAGGTGATCGCCCAGGTCCGGGCCCTCAGCGCCGCCGGCTATCGCGAGATCGTTCTGACCGGGGTCGATATCTGCTCGTGGGGTGCCGACCTCGCCCCTGCCGCCCGGCTCGGGGACCTGGTGCAGGCGGTTCTGGCGGCGGTGCCGGACCTGCCCCGGCTCAGGCTCTCCACCCTTGATCCCGCCGCCATCGATGACGGCCTCTATCGCGCTTTGGCCGAGAACTCGCGGCTGATGCCGCACCTTCACTTGAGCCTGCAGGCGGTCAGCGACCTGGTGCTGAAGCGGATGAAGCGCCGCCACGATCGGGCCACCGCCTTCGCCGTGGCGGAGCGCGCGCGCCGGGCGCGCCCGGACGTGGTGCTGGGCGCAGACCTGATCGCCGGTTTCCCCACCGAGAGCGAGCAGCAGTTTTTGGAGACCCTGGCGGCGGTCGACGACCTCGGCCTCACCTGGCTGCACGTGTTTCCGTACTCGCCAAGGCGGGGAACCCCCGCCGCCCGCATGCCGCAGATACCGGCGGGCGAGCGCAAGGCCCGGGCGGCCAGGCTGCGCGATGCCGGGGACCGGGCGCGGGCGCGTTTCCTGGTCAGCCGGGTCGGGGCGGAGACCGAGATTCTGGTGGAGGGGGAAGCCGTCGGCCGCTGTCCCCACTATGCGCCGGTGCGGCTCGGCCCCGGCGCGCCAGCCGGTATGGTCGTGCCGGCCCGTATCACCGGTGCGGCAAGCGACCACCTGATGGGAGAACTGGTGCCATGATCGGCCGTGACCACGACGAGACCGGGACCCTCCGACGCCAGGCCGGACCGCCGGTCCGGCAGGAAGAGCCGCGACACGCAGCCAACCGAAGAGCCCTCGAGGCCCAAGAGCCGCCAGGGACTCAACCAGGGACTCAACCAGGGACTCCGCCGGAGATTCCGCCGGGGAGACCACCGGAGACCCCGCCGGACCGCCCCGCCGAAACGCCGCCGGACGACGTGCCGGAGGTGGTTCCGCCGACCGAGCCTCCGCCGACCGAAGTGCCGCCGGAGATCCAGCCGCCGGAGGGGGCCCACTGGCTGGCACGCCTTCGCCAAGGGCTGGGCCGGTCTTCGGCCAAGCTTGGCGGCGGGATTACCGGCCTGTTCACCCGGCGGAAGCTGGACGACGAGGCGCTGGAGGAACTGGAGGAGGTGCTGATCAGCGCCGACCTCGGGGTCACGACCGCCGCCAAGCTGGCGGCATCGCTGGCCAAGACCCGGTTCAACCAGGATGTGAGCCCGGAGGAGGTGCGCGAGGCGCTGGCGGCGGAGGTCGCCCGCATCCTCACGCCGGTGGCGGAAACCATCACCATCAACCAGGCGCACAAGCCGCACGTGATTTTGGTATGCGGCGTCAACGGCAGCGGCAAGACCACGACCATCGCCAAGCTGGGCGGACTGTTCAAGCGCGTGGGCTTCAACGTGGCCTTGGCGGCGGGCGATACCTTCCGCGCCGCCGCGGTGGAGCAACTGCAGATCTGGGGGGAACGGATCAAGGCGCCGGTGTTCGCGCGGCCGATCGGGGCGGATGCCGCCGGGCTCGCCTACGACGCCCTGGCACAGGCCAGGGCGCAGCGGGCGGACATTCTGCTCATCGATACCGCCGGCCGGCTGCAGAACCGCGCCGACCTGATGGGCGAACTGCAGAAGATCATCCGGGTGCTGAAGAAGGTGGATCCGGATGCGCCGCACGATGTCCTGTTGGTGCTGGACGCGACGGTGGGGCAGAACGCCCACAGCCAGGTGGAGACGTTCCGCGCCATGGTGGACGTGACCGGCCTTGTCATGACCAAGCTGGACGGCTCGGCCAAGGGCGGCGTTGTGGTGGCGCTGGCCGACAAGTTCGGCCTGCCAGTGCATGCCGTGGGTGTCGGCGAGGGGCTCGACGACATGCGCCCGTTCGATCCGAACGCCTTCGCCCGCAGCCTGATGGGTCTCAGCCCCTGACCGCGGCGGCGGTCGCGGCCGGGCGATAACACGGGCTTCACGTCACGCGGTTGTGTCGACGCGTGATCGCGCTGGTGAGTTACCTTAGGCTTCAGGGCGGGGATCACCATTGGAAGCGGTGCAATGCTGCGACGCCTGTCCCTCGTTCTGTTCGGTCATCCGGTGGAAGGACAGCTTCCCGTCCGGGTCCGGCGCGCCATCACCGATCAGCAGGCCCAGGCCGAAGTCCTGATCGGCACCATCCAGCTTGCCCTCGTCATCTTTTTCATCCTGCTGTACGCGGTCACGCCAAAGACGTCGGAGGGCACACCGTTTACGCCCGTGCCGTATGTCCTGGCCCTGTACTTGACCTTCACGCTCGTACGCGTTGTCCTGGCGTACTACCGCATTTTGCCGCGCTGGTTTCTGCTTTTGTCCGTGGTCGGGGATATCGGCCTGCTGATGGCCCTGATCTGGAGTTTCCATCTTCAGTACCAGCAGCCGGCACCGTTTTATCTCAAGGCGCCGACCCTGCTTTACGTCTTCATCTTCATCGCCCTGCGAACCCTTCGGTTCGAGCCGGTCTATGTCATCACGGCCGGCCTCACCGCCGCCCTGGGTTGGCTCGCCATGCTGATTTATGCCATTCAGGACATGCCGGGCGGCATGGAGGTGGTGACCCGGGACTATGTGCTGTACATGACCTCCAACCGGGTGCTGATCGGGGCGGAGGTGGACAAGATCATCTCCATCGTCCTCGTCTCCGCCGTGCTGGCGGCGGCGCTGGTGCGGGCCCGGCGGCTGCTGGAACGCTCCGTGGCCGCGGCCACCGTCGCCCGTGACCTGTCACGCTTCGTCTCCCCGGAGGTGGCGGCCGAGATCACCACCGCCGACCGTCCAGTCCAGCCGGGCGATGCCCACGTCAAGGACGGCAGCATGCTGTTCTGCGATATCGAGGGATTTTCCGGAATCGCCGAACGCCTGACGCCCGATGCCTTGATGCGGATGCTGAACGATTATTTCGCAGCCGTGTCCGAGGTGATCGACCGCCACGGCGGGGTCATCACCCAGTATCACGGCGATGCCATGCTAATTACCTTCAACAGCGTGAGTTCCGACCCCGACCATGCCGCCAACGCCGTGCGCACGGCGGTGGGCATCCAGGAGGTGCTGGCGCGGCGGACGTTCGGGTCGGACCTGATGACACTGCGCACCCGCTGCGGCATCAATACCGGGACCATGGTGATCGGCGCCGTGGGCACGGCGGAACGGATGCTGTTCACCGTCCACGGTGACGAGGTCAACATCGCCGCCCGCCTGGAACAGCTCAACAAGCAGTTCGGGACATACATCCTCGTCACCGACCGTACCATGTCCGTCACCGGCCAGGCGTTCGCATTCCGCTTTTTGGGTGAGGTGGCCACGCGCGGACGCAACGCACCCGTCGCCGTGTACACAATCGAGCTGCCGCACCTTACCGGGGCTGCAAAAAAATAATTCAAGCGAATGACACGCAATCGTTTTAACGGCGGCCGTCGGCCAATAGTTGAGCGACGGGGTCTTTGAATCGGTCAGGATAAATGTTGAATGCCTGAACATTAAGAAGGCATGTCCCTACCTCCGGATCAGGTAAGCAATACGAAAGATGCACTTGATTCGCGTTACCGTGGACGGCGCGGTTGAAAAAGTCGTGTTGGCCAATCGTTGCGTGTGTGTTATGGTTTTTTGACTTAGCAGGGTTTAAACAAAAACGCGACTCGTCGAAACGCGACCAGAAGCCGACCAACGGCGCTTGCGACGGTACCCGTCCTTAAGAGCACGGGACGATCGCCAAAGGCAAAAGTAAAGACCACAAAAGAAAAGAGTCTGGGAGGAAAGCTTGACGTCCGGGGTCCCGGCTGTCGCGGCGACACACATCGGTGTCGCGCGCCTGGAGACGTATTGCCTTCGCGGCAAGGCGCTCCACCCATCGCCCGGCCTCCTCCCGCGTACCGCTGAGGAGAGGAAAGCCAGACCATGGGCCTGCCCGCCATCTGTCCTTCCCGCCGTCGGTTCCTGACCGCCGGCGCCGCCAGCGCTGCCGGTCTTGCCGTGCCGGGCTTGGCGCCCTTGACAACCGCATCGTGCGCAGCGGCGGCGACCGTCGACACGAATGCCCGGCTCGTCATCGTCGGCGGCGGTTCGGCCGGCACCTCGCTGGCGAACCGCCTGACACGGGCGACGCGTGGGGCCCGAATCACCATCGTCGATCCCAGCGGCACTCACCGCTACCAACCCGGCGACACCCTGGTGGCCACCGGGGTCTGGGAACCGCAGCAACTCCTCCGCCCGCAGGCCGCGTTTCTGCCCGACGCGGTCACCTGGGTGCGTGAAGCGGTGGCCGCCTTCGACCCCGAGACCAACCGGGTGGTGACGGAGACCGGCCGCGCGATCACTTACGATTTCCTCATCGTGGCCACGGGCCTCATCTTTGAGTTCGAACGCATCGAAGGCATGGAACCCGACCTCATCGGCCGGGAAGGCATCGGCAGCGTCTACGGCAACGCGGCGGCGACATGGCCGGTGCTGCGGGAGTTCATCCAGACCGGCGGCGTCGGACTGTTCGGACGGCCGCCGGGCGAACTCAAGTGCGCCGGCGCACCGCTCAAGGTCACCTTCCTTGCCATCGACCAGGCGCAGCGCGCCGGCACCCGCGACCGGTTGGATTTCATCTTCAACGCCGAATCCGACAGGCTGTTTTCCGTGCCGGTCTACCATGACTTTGTCGAGCAGCGGTTGGGCGAGCTCGGCGTGACCGTCAACCGGTCTTTCGTGCTGACCGGCATCGATCCCGGCGCCAGAACCGCAACCTACCGCACACCCGCCGGGCCGGTCACGCTGGGCTACGACTTCATTCACGTGGTCCCGCCGATGGTGGCACCCAGGCCCGTGCGCGACAGCCCTTTGGCCTGGCAAGAGGGGCGGTACGCCGAGGACGGCTGGCTCGAGGCCGATCCCGACACCTTGCGCCACCCGCGCTATCCCAACGTCTTCGGCGCCGGCGATGTCCTGGGAGTGCCGCGCGGCAAGACAGCAGCCAGCGTCAAGGCACAGGTGCCGGTGGTGACCGAAAACCTCCTGTCGGTGATCGCCGGCGGCGAGCCAACGGCCCGTTTCAACGGCTACACCTCGTGCCCTCTGATCACCCGGATCGGCGCCGCACTGCTGGTGGAATTCGACTACGACGGCAACCTGACGCCGACGTTGCCGTTCGTCGATCCGACACGGGAGTCGTGGCTGCCGTGGCTTCTCAAGACCCGTTTCCTTCAACCCACCTACTACGCAATGTTGCGCGGACATGTATAAGGAGTGCAGATCATGAAGCAACTCTCGATGATGTTTCACGTCGTGGTGGAATTCCTGGTTCCGTTCCTCGCACCTTTTGCCGTTCTGCTCGGTATTGCGTTGGCGGTCTTGTCGGTGCAGTACCTCGTTCGCGGCGGACCCGTCTTCGCCGCTCGACCCTTCGTGATCGCGTGGGGCGTGGCGGCGGCCGTCGCGGCCTTGGCGTTCTTCCTGGTTCCCATGTGGACCCAGGGTGCCCTGGCCGATTTGGTGACCTGGTATGACTGGCTCGCCGCTGCGGGTCTCGCGACGGCGGGTGCCACGGCATTCGTCATCGCCTATCCGCTGGCCCTGCTTCTCCTCACCGGCGGCAGCGGCGGGAGCGGCGAACCGGCCACGGCCTGAGCCGGCCGCGCACGACATCAGGGGGCGGTGCCGCCGACGTGCCGGCTCAGGCGTCGGCGGCATTGCGCTCACGCAGGTGCGGGATCATGCGCTTGAGCCGAGGGGGTGCGTAGCGCTCGAACGCGCGTGGCAATGCCACCATCGAGGCCACCACGACGCCGCCCGCGATGGCGGCCCAGACGGGCGATATTACCAGAACGCTGCCAAGGGTGACGTAGACGACCGTCATCGGCAGCATGCCGATCAGGGTGGCGACGGCGAAGGCCCGCAAGGACATCACCGTCAAGCCGGCCCCGTAACTCACCAGCGCGAATGAGACGACGGGGATCAGTCGGCTGATCAGGACCACCCAGAACAGCATGCGGTCGCTGCAATCCCGGCACAGCACCGCATGACCGCCGACCAGACGCGCCACCATGTCGCGGGCGGCGAAGCGGGCGATGGCGAAGGCGAGCATCGCCCCGATCAGGGCACTGCCGGCGGCGAGGGCAGTGCCCAGAACCGGCCCGTACACCAGCCCCGCCGTCACCGTGATCGGCACGGTCGGCAACGGCCCCAGGACCACCGCCAGCACCATCAAGGCCGCCAGCAGAACCGGGCCCCAGGCGCCGCTGTCGGCGATGCGTTCGGCCAGCGCCGCCGGCGTCAGGGCTGCGGGCCAGCCCGTCACCAGCACAACGGCGAAGGCGATGGCAAGCGCGCCGGCGACCGCGGCAGGCCGGGCCCAGCGCTGAAGCCGCGTCCGCTTCACGTAGGAAGATGCCCCCAAGATGGTGGGCCCGGCAGGACTCGAACCTGCAACCAGACCGTTATGAGCGGCCGGCTCTAACCAGTTGAGCTACGGGCCCGAGGTGGTGACAGGCGCACAACCGGCCGGACGTGTTCGGTTTCCCGAACCGACGGCGCGCCGGCGGGCGCGGTCCCGGCAATCAGTCGTGCGATCAGTAGTCCAGGAAGCTGCGCAGCTTGCGCGACCGGCTGGGGTGCTTGAGCTTGCGCAAGGCCTTGGCTTCGATCTGGCGGATCCGCTCGCGGGTCACGGAAAACTGTTGGCCGACCTCTTCCAGGGTGTGGTCGGTGTTCATGCCGATGCCGAACCGCATGCGCAGCACCCGCTCTTCGCGGGCGGTCAGGGTGGCCAGCACCCGGGTGGTGGTTTCCCGGAGGTTGCCCTGGATCGCCGCGTCGAGCGGTTGCACCGCGTTCTTGTCCTCGATGAAGTCACCGAGGTGGCTGTCTTCCTCGTCGCCGATAGGGGTTTCCAGACTGATCGGTTCCTTGGCGATTTTGAGCACCTTGCGCACCTTGTCGAGCGGCATGGATAGCTTTTCGGCCAGTTCCTCCGGCGTGGGCTCGCGCCCGATCTCGTGCAGCATCTGGCGAGACGTCCGCACCAGCTTGTTGATGGTCTCGATCATATGGACCGGAATGCGGATGGTGCGGGCCTGATCGGCGATGGAGCGGGTGATCGCCTGGCGGATCCACCACGTAGCATACGTGGAGAACTTGTAACCACGGCGGTATTCGAACTTGTCCACCGCCTTCATCAGGCCGATGTTGCCTTCCTGGATCAGGTCGAGAAATTGCAAGCCGCGGTTGGTGTACTTCTTGGCGATGGAAATGACCAGGCGAAGATTGGCCTCGATCATTTCCTTCTTGGCCTTGGCGGCTTCCCGCTCGCCCTTCTGCACCGTCGCGACGATGCGGCGGAATTCGGAAATCGGCAACCCGGCCTCGTGCGACACCGCCGCAATCTCCTGGCGCATCCGCTCGATCTCGGCGCTATGACATTCAACGAAGCGCTGCCACGATTTCGACGGCAGGGCGCCGACGGTGTCAAGCCAATCGGGCGCCAGCTCGTTGCCCATGTAGTGCTCGAGAAAGTCCTCGCGCCGGATACGGCTGTTGGTGGCAAGCCGCAGGAGCCGCCCCTCCAACGCCACGAGCTTCCGATTCAGCTGATACAGCTGATCGACAAGGTATTCGATTCGGGCGTTGTTGAGGCGGACCTCTTCCATCAGGCCGACCAGCGTGCGCCGGAGCTTTTCATAGCGCTTTTCGGCCGACGGCTTGATGCTGTCCCCGCGTTGCAGTGCCTGAATTCGCTGCAACTGGACTTTGTGAAGCTTGGCGTAGGTAAAGGCGATCTGCTCGAAGGTGTGCAGCACCAGCGGCTTGAGGCTGGCTTCCATGGCCGCGAGCGACACCGCCTGGCCTTCCAGATCGTCATCCTCGCCATCAACTTCGCCATCGCCCCGGGCCGAGTCGTTCTCGTCATCGAACTCGTCCGCATCGTCGCTGTCGGAGCTGTCAAAGCCGTCGCCCTTGGCCGACCGCGCCTCTCCGCCGACAGCGCCATTGCCGCTGCCGTTGGGAGCCGTGTTCGCGACGGCGTCACCGTCCGTGACGGAGGCGGGATCGGGGCCAGAATCCGGCGCCGTGCCTTCTTCCGCGGCGGCTATCCCCGCGCCGGCGTCGAGGTCGGTACTGGGGTCGGGGTCGGCACCGTTGCCGACACTGGCGCCACCATAGGTCGCCTCCAGATCGATGATGTCACGCAGCAGCATGCGCCCTTCCATCAGGGCGTCGTGCCAGTGAATGATGGCGCGAATGGTCAGCGGGCTTTCGCAGATGCCGCCGATCATCATCTCCCGACCGGCCTCGATGCGCTTGGCAATGGCGATCTCGCCTTCGCGCGACAGCAACTCCACGCTGCCCATTTCGCGCAGGTACATCCGCACCGGATCGTCGGTGCGCCCCAGTTCCGATTCGCCAATGTTGCCAGAAGCCGATTCCTGGTCAGCCACTTCCGGCGCGGCCGTGGCTTCCTCAGTCTCCTCGGAGTCGACGACATTGATCCCCATCTCGGAGAGCAAAGCCATCGTGTCCTCGATCTGTTCGCTGGAGACCTGATCCGGTGGCAAAGCACCGTTCAACTCGTCATAGGTGATGAAGCCACGTTCCTTGCCGCGGCTGACCATCTTCTTGATGCCGGCGCCGAGACTGTCGAGAAGGGGGCTGTCGGTGGAGTCCTCCGGTGTCTGCGCGATTTGAGCGCCGTTGGTCGCCTTATTCGACATGTTAACCGCTGCTCCTCATCCACCCGCCCGGGCGCCAAGCCTTCCATACCATGCGTCTGCCTCCGGTATCGTCGCGGGTCCGGTCATGACCCGTTGTCACCTAGTCGGACGGTTCCCGCCCATCCGAATCGGGCCCGTCGCGAACCGCCGGCACGGCTTCCGCGTGGGCCTTCAACGCCTGAAAGATGTGGTACGCTTCCGCCGACGGATCATCGGCAAGCGCTTGCTTACGGTGTTGCAGTTCGGGTCGCATCCGGTCTCGGCGGTACAAGGCGAAGGTCTCTTCCCATCCCGCTAAGGCTGTTTCCAAGGCGACACCCTGACGTGCAAAAAAGGCATGCGCTCCCAGGCGGCCATCAAGCACACACGCCAAGGATGCCGAGAATCCGCATCGCCTGAGGTGGCTTTGCAGCCTTTCCGAGTCAAGGGCTTCGCCCGTTGCCGCCATGTCCAAAATCCCCTGGCGCAGGGCATCCAGGGCGGGGTCGGTGAACCCGATGGTTCCCAGCCGCTCTCCCACCGTGTCAAGGAGATCGGGTTGAACGAGTACGACCGCAAGCAGAATCGCCTCCCGCCGCCAGGTCACCGTCTGCGCTGGGCTTTCGGGCTGTCCGGGCTCGATTCCGACCATTGACGCGGCCGCCGGTCGGCGAGGTCCCCTGCCCAGTTCTTGGCCCGTTACCTTGCCTGAACCGAAGGACCGGCCCGCCGGCCCGCCGCGATCCCGCTGTCGGCCGAGGTCGCGAATGCGGGCGCGGAACCCCCACAACAGGTGCGACCGTAAAGACACATCCGCGACAGAATCGACATGGCGGCGAAGCCGGGACTCCAGCGCGGCGCGATCCTCGGGGGTGCGCACCGGCCGGTCGCGGGTCTCGCTCCAGAACAGCATGTCCGAAAGGGACAGGGCATCGGCCATCGCGCTTTTGAGGAACTGCGCCGGATAGCGCCGGGCAACACCGTCCGGATCATCCCCCGTGTCGGTGGCGATGAACGCGAACTTCAGCCCGAAGCCGGCTTTGAGGATCGGCAGCACCCGTTCCGCCGCGCGTGCCGCGGCCCGCACGCCGGCCGCATCGGGATCGAACAGGATCACCGGTTCCGGCACCACCCGCCACAACTCGGCGATCTGCTCCGGCGTCAGGGCGGTGCCGAGGGGGGCGACCGCATGGGCAAGGCCGGCGCGATGCAGGCCGATCACGTCCATGTAGCCTTCGGCGACAATCAGGGTGCCGGCCTGGCGCGCCGCCGGCGCCGCCAGATGCATGCCGTACACCATCCGTCCCTTGTGGAAGAGGGCTGTTTCCGGGGAATTGAGGTATTTCGGCTCCCCCTCACCCAAGATGCGGCCGCCGAAGGCGACCACCTGGCCACGGCGGTCCATAATGGGGAACATCACGCGGTTGCGGAACCGGTCGTACGGCGCCCGTCCGCCCTCGTCCGGCGCCACCAGCAGCCCGGCCGCCACCATCGCCGCATCGTCGATCCCGTCGCGGCCAAGCGCGTCGCGCAATCCGTTGCGCCCGGCGGGGGCGAACCCCAGCCTGAAATGCTCGATCAGGTCGTCGCTGACGCCGCGACGCTCAAGGTAGGCCCGGGCTTCAGCCCCCGCGGGCGCCTTCAAGGTTCGTGCGAACCAGCGGGCGGCCGCTTCTACCACGTCGGCCAGCCCGCGACGGCGTTCGGCGGATTGGCGCGCTTCCGGGCTTTCCTGCGGAACCTCCATGCCGAGCTCGGCGGCCAGGCGCTCAACCGCCTCGGGAAAGCTCAGCCCTTCGGTCTTCATCAGGAAGTCGAACGCACTGCCATGGGCACCGCAGCCGAAGCAGTGATAGTGGTCGTCGAACACGGTGAACGACGGCGTCTTCTCATTGTGGAACGGACACAGGCCGACCCGGTCGCGGCCGCGCCGGATCAGCCGCACCCGCTTGCCGATCAGGGCCGCGAGGTCCACCCGAGCACGCAATGTGTCCAGAAAGTCGCTCGGCAGTGCCATCGACCCGTCAAGCCCCCCCCCACAATCGTCCGCGGCCGGGCGTCGGGATCCGGGACGGATCGGTCGAGCGACGGCCGAGGCCGATTTCCCAGACGCTGCACCACGCTCCAGCGAAACCCAACGGCCGAAATGCGGCAGCCCGCCACGCCGTACGGTCTCAAGCGGAGACACCCAAGATGACATCTCGAGCGCCTCACGCCAAGGGACCGCTCCGCGCGCCGCGTCCCTCGCCGCGGGCGGACGGGCGGACCCAATTCGCCTCGCTGTTTACCCAAACAAGGAACCGTGTTAGCATTTTACTGTTGGTCTGCTTGTGTAGTCTCCGAGTCCGTGCCGGGCGGAACAGTTTAGTGCTGCTCTAATCTGGAGGTGTTATTGGATCACGCTGCCGACCTTGGGACGCCAACGCCAGAGGCAGTTGAGTTTTATACGCGGCTGGCGTATGAATTTGGCCCCTTTTTGTTTGCCATACTTTTTATGCTGCTCATTACGTACATGGCACATCGCTTCTATCAAGGTGTCAGAAAGCGCACGTCACCAAAGCCAAGCGTCAAAGAACGAGCGGCATATCGGTTTTTTTTCATTTCCAGCTTTTCGTTCGGCATGGTCTTGGTTGTGGCTTCCGTCGGCTGGTGGTTTTATTCTCACCTGAGGCCGATACATGCGTACGAGATCGTCATCGTCGAGATACCCGGAAGTGCATTTGTGACTGCACCTGCATTTGACCGCGTCTACCATCGCAAAATAATTCACGAAAATACCAGAAATATATCCCTGTATATGCTCATCATGCTCGATCGGCCGTTCACTCCGGGAGAACCGATCGGTCTGGACATTTTCCTCCCGCAGGACATGTCGGGAGATATGCTGACCGCCGGCGGCGTGGGACGTCCTCATCAGCAATCGGTTTTACATAACGGTACGACGAGGGCTCGGTATCGTCTTGCCGATCATCGTTTAATCGATATCTCCGAGTCAGATGTCCGTGAGCCGGAGAGGCAGAATTTCTACGCGAAGGTTGTCAATCATGCCGACCGCATTCGGAATTTCGTCCGGTGGACTTTCGCGGCCCAAGCCTCGGCCGTGGCGGACGACCGCAACGTTGCACCGCGTCGACTCATTATGTCTCAGCGGACAAGCAATCAATGCGTCACGCCCGTGGGCACGTGCATACTGCCGCAGTCCGGCCCGGTGGGCACGCCATGCTGGTGCAACACCCCGACCGGCCCGGTGAGGGGAACTCTGGAGTGACACGGCTGGCTTGACCCATCAATGACAGGGTCAATGGCGCTTGGCCTGTGACCCGAATCGGGCTGATGGCGGCGAATCCGCCGTGCGCGGCCGGGCATCCGGGGTTGCGGCCGGGAAGGAAGGAATGCCGGCATCCCGCCCCTGCCGTCGACCCTCCGGTCGACCCTCCAGATCCAACCCCTGCGGGGGCTGCGATTCGGAACGCCACCGGCACCATTCCGGAGCTCGCTTGACGCGCGGCCGTTGCCTGCGTAATCAGTTTCCGAACGATCTAAACGATCTAAATGTGGGAGTGCCGCGTGTGATGGCATCCGGTCCCGGCCGGCGCCAGCGGTGCCAGTAGGATAATCGGAACCGCGATCCATATGAGTGCCATGAGTGAAACGGAAGCGGTCACCATGGACCGCGCCCATCCTTCGGTGCGCCCCCCGGAGGCGACTGCTGCCCTGGTCCTGGCCGATGGCCGGGTTTTCTGGGGGCGCGGGGCCGGCGCCGTCGGCGTGGCGATCGGGGAGGTCTGCTTTAATACCGCAACCAGCGGGTATCAGGAGATCCTGACCGACCCGTCTTACGCCGGGCAGATCATCACCTTCACCTTTCCACACATCGGCAACGTCGGCACCAACCCGGAAGACATCGAGGCGATGACTCCGGCGGCACGCGGCTGCGTGCTCAGGATGCCGATCACCGACCCGGCCAACTGGCGGGCGACCCAGCACCTGGATGCCTGGCTGCGCGCGCACAACCTGGTGGCCCTGACCGGTGTCGATACCCGGGCGCTGACCCGACGCATCCGCGACGGCGGCGCCCCCAACGGCGCCCTGATCCATGATCCCGACGGGAACATCGACGTGGACGCGCTGCGCTTCATGGCGGAACGGTGGCCCGGGCTGGAGGGCACCGACCTCGCCAAGGAGGTCATGTGCCGTCAGACCTATCAATGGGACGAGACACGCTGGACGGTCGAAGCCGGTTACGGACGTCAGGTCGAGCCGCAATTTCACGTGGTCGCGGTCGACTACGGCGCCAAACGCAACATCCTCCGCTGCCTGGCCGCCGCCGGCTGCCGTGTCACCGTGGTGCCAGGGACGGCGAGCGCCGAGGACATTCTGCGCCATGCGCCGGACGGCGTTTTTCTCTCCAACGGGCCGGGCGATCCGGCCGCCACCGGGGTTTACGCGGTGCCGGCCATCCAGGCGCTGCTGGACCGCCGGATCCCCACCTTCGGCATCTGCCTTGGCCACCAACTGCTCGCGCTCGCCATCGGCGCCAAGACTTATAAGATGCATCTCGGCCACCGTGGCGCCAACCAGCCGGTGCTGGACCTGGAGACCGGCCGGGTTGAGATCACCAGCCAGAACCATGGCTTTGGGGTCGACCCGGCAACCCTGCCGACGGGCGTGGTGGAGACGCACCGATCGCTGTTCGACGGCAGCAACGAGGGGCTGCGGATCGACGGGCTGCCGGCGTTCTCGGTGCAATACCATCCGGAGGCATCGCCGGGACCGGAGGACAGCCATTACCTGTTCCACCGCTTCGTCGACATGATGGCGAGAACCGCGGCTGCAACGTCCCTCTAGAACGGGTCGGGAACCGTGCTCGCGGCCATGAGACAGGGTGAAGCCGCGCCAGCCGTGGCCGCCCTTCTCACCGGCCTGCTTTGGGTGACGCTGGGGGTGACGCTGGGGTTGATGCTGGCGTGGGCCCTGGTCGTGGGCTCAGCCGGGACGGCCGCGGCGGCTCCGGCCGCAGCCGTGTCGGATGATGCGCCCCTGCCGAGCCTGCCGGAAGGCTTGACCCCGGAGGCGGTGCGCGACTTGGTTTCTCGCCTGTCGGATGCCGAGGCGCGGGCCTTGCTGGTCCGCACGCTGGATGGTCTGGCCGAGCGACCGGCGGTTGCCCAAGCGCCGCCACCAGGTCTCGTCGGCGGCCTGGCCGATGCCACGACACGGTTGCGCACGACACTCAGCGAGGTGCGCGCATCTTTGCCGGAGGTGGCCGAAGCCCCAGCCAAGGTCGCAGACAGCCTGAGGGACCCGACCGGGGCATCGCGGCTGATTCCCACCCTGGTCCTCCTCGCCGGCATGCTGGCGGTCGGGGGGCTGGGCGAAGCCCTGTTCCGGCGGCTTTTTTCGGGAATGGGCGCACAACCGCGCTCCGGCCCTGAACCATCGGCGCTGGAAAAACTCGAAATCCTGGGGCTTCGGCTGGTCATCGACCTGTTGGCCCTCGCCGCCTTCGGCGGGGTGGCGGCGGTGGTCCTGTTCATGTTCCATCCGGACCACTCGACGGCCCACCAGCTCATCGTCCTGGCGTTCTGGGCCGTCATGTTCCCACGCCTCGGTGCCGCCGGCGCCCGGTTCGCGGTGGCGCCGGAAGACCGGAGCTTGCGCCTGCCGGACATCGATGACGCGGCGGCACGGATGATCGTGCGTCGGGTGATGGTGGTGACGGCGCTGGTGACCATCGGCGTCCTGACCGGCGACTTCTTTCGCGGCGTCGGCGTGAGCCCCGCCTTTCTGTTCATCCAGGCAAGCGTGACCTCGTTCCTCGTTGTTGCGCTGCTGGTGGCCATGGTGTGGCGCGACCGCGCGGTGGTGGCGAGGCTCATCTCCAGCAGCGACGGTCCGGCGCCCGCGCAGCCCAGCCGGGTCAACCAGGTGATCGCCGCCAACTGGCACATCCTTGTGACGTGCTTCCTCATCGGCATCTGGCTTGCCGCGTTCGTGTCCACGGCGCTGACCGGTGAGCGCATGGCAACCCCCATGATCGTCAGCCTCGGCCTACTGGCCGCCGTTCCGGTGGCGGACTGGATTCTCCGCGCGGTGATCACGCACATGTTCGGCCTCGACGTCCCGGGTGCGACAGACAACCGCGCGATTGACGGCGCGCTGTCGCCGATCCCGGCCCCGGCCGCGGAGACGGGAGATCGGCTCCGCACCCGCACGGCCTACCGCGACGTGGTCGTTCGCAACATCAGGGTCGTGCTGGCTGTCATCGCGGCGATCCTCCTGGCGCGGGTCTGGGAGGTGGATCTGCACGCCGCCGCCGCCGGCGGCATCGGCGAGACCCTGGCGAGTGCTCTTTTCACCATTGTGGTTTCGTTGATCCTGGCTTCCGCCGCCTGGGGCATCATCCGGGTGGCCATTGCCAACGCCGCGGGCGCGCCAGAGGACGCGGCCGAGGCCAGCGGCGACATGGGCGGCACCGGCGGATCGCGCTTGCAGACCATGGTCCCGCTGCTGGGCAGGTTCATGCTGGGAGCGATCGCGGTGATCGTCGCCATGGTGATCCTGTCGGCGTTGGGCGTGAATATCGGCCCCCTGATCGCCGGTGCCGGCGTGGTCGGCATCGCCGTGGGCTTCGGTGCCCAGACCCTGGTCAAGGACATCCTGAGCGGCGTGTTCTTCCTGGCCGACGATGCTTTCCGGGTCGGCGAATACATTCAGATCGGCACCGCGCGCGGGACGGTGGAGCATATCTCCGTCCGGTCGCTGCGACTGCGCCACCACAACGGCCCGCTCAACACGGTTCCGTTCGGCGAAATCCGCCATCTGACCAACTTCAGCCGCGACTGGGCGATCATGAAGCTGGAGCTGCGCCTGCCATTCGATACCGACCTGGAAAAGGTCAGGAAGCTCATCAAGAAGGTCGGCCAGGAACTGACGGAGAATCCGGAGCTTGGGCCGCAGTTTCTGCAGCCGCTCAAGTCCCAGGGCGTCAACCGCATGGACGATTCCGCGTTCATCCTCAGGGTCAAGTTCATGGCGCGGCCGGGCCAGCAGTTCACCCTGCGGCGGGAGGTGTTCCGCCGTATCCAGGAGGCGTTTGCCCACAACGGCATCCAGTTCGCCCCGCGCCGGGTGATCGTCGACGCGCCCACGGCGCTGTCCGGGGGCGCCGCCGCGGCCGCGGCCGAGGCCATGAGCCGGGACGACGCCGCCGACCAGAAGGTGCCGGACACACCCTGAGACCGGGCGGCGGCCGGCGGCGACGCCGTGGCGGCCGGCCGCGCGGGAGCTTGATCGGGACCGTTCACCGGGGAAACCCATTTATGCTGGCTCGCGGGTGCCTGTTTTGCTACAAGTAAGGGAAAGTCATCGACGTGATGCTGCCATGATCAACGCCTCAGTCCATCTTGGTTTCTTTCCAAAGCAGGTCTTTGCAACCGTAGCGTTGGTCTTCACGATCTTTTTACCATGGGCCGAGGCCACGGCGAGTTCTGTCGAACAGAGCCTGGCGGCCGCGATCACGGCGCGCGAGCCCGACTTGAAGCGGGGCCCCGGCGCCATCGCGGCGGACGACATGCGCGCGGTTTACGCCAGCCGTGGCTTCCGTCCCCTGTGGGTGGACCGGGACGGGCTCACCGCGGCGGGACAGGCGCTGGAGGCGGTGCTGGACAGCGCCGCCGAGGATGGCCTCGACCCGGCCCGCTATGCGCTGCTGCCGGCCGGCCTCCCGGGAACGCCGGGCGGCATTGCCGAGGCCGAGCTCGACGCAACCCTGATGCTGCTGCGCTTTGCCAAAGACTTGGCCACCGGCCGGCCGGCCTTGCGCCGGCAGGCGCCCGAACATCACATCGAGGCTCCCACGCTCGATCTGCCGGGCGTGCTGGCGGCGGCGGCGGCGGCGCCCGACGTCGGCGCCTACCTCCGGAGCCTGGCACCGCCGCATCCGGCCTATCAGCGGCTGCGCGCCGCCCTGGCCGAACACCGCGCGCGGGCGGCCGACGGTGCGGCATGGCCGGCATTTCCCGACGGGCCCACCCTCCGTCGCGGCGACAGCGACGAGCGGGTACGCCTGCTCAGGGATGTTCTGGCGCGCACCGGCGATGGCGGCCCGGCGACGATGGCATTGCAGCCGGCACTCTTCGATGGCGCCCTGGAGGATGCGGTGACGGCGTTTCAGGAACGCCACGGCCTGACCCCCGACGGCGTCGTCGGGCCGAAAACCCGTGCCGCCCTGGATGTCTCTCTCGCCGCCCGGATCCGCCAGATCGAGATCAACATGGAGCGCTGGCGCTGGATGCCGCGCGACCTGGGAGAGCCCCATGTCCTCGTGAATATGGCCGGCTTCGAGCTGAGCATGGTGGAGGGCGGCGACGAGGTTTTGGGCATGCGCGTGGTCGTGGGTCTGCCCTACCGCAGCACCCCGGTATTCAGCGGCAAAATCACCTACCTCGAGTTCAATCCATACTGGAATATTCCGCACAGCATCGCTACCAAGGATATGCTGCCCCGGGTGCAGCAGGACCCCAGCTACTTCGACGCCCAGGGCATCCGGGTGTTCACCGGCTGGGGCTCGGAGGCGCTGGAACTGGACCCGTGGATGATCGACTGGTGGGCATTCAGCCGGGGTAATTTCCCGTTCCGGCTGCGCCAGGACCCGGGACCGAAGAATGCCCTCGGCCGCGTCAAGTTCATGTTCCCCAACCGCTTCGCCGTCTACCTGCACGACACACCCTCGCCCGAGTTGTTCCGGCGCGCGGTGCGAACCTTCAGCTCCGGCTGCATCCGGGTGGAGAAGCCGGCAGACTTGGCCCACCGCCTGCTCGCCCATAACCGCGGCTGGTCCCCGGAGCGCATCGCCGAGACGATGCAGGGCGGGCCGCGCCGAATCGTCACCCTGAATCGCCCCGTCCCCGTCCATCTCACCTACCTGACCGCCTGGTCGAGCGCTGATGGCACGGTCCATTTCCGCGATGACATCTATGGCCGGGATGCCGTTCTTTCCAACGCGTTAGTGGCCCGCTCGGGTTAACGAAACAGTCAAAATTCAGCCCTATAAATGCTGCAGTGTCTCAACGCTTGACCGTTGAGCACGTCCCTGGGCAGAAAACCCTCAGGGAGGAAATCCCTCAATCTTGGCGAAAAGCCAAAGGGAAAGGAGATCCGCTGTGGCAGAAGGCCAACAGAGCACGCTAGTTTCACGTCGTCATTTCCTCGGTTTCGGCATTGCCGGCATTGCCGGTCTCACCACCCTCTCACCCCTCTCCGCTCTGGCCAGTGCTCCCGCCGTCCATGAACGTGCACTGGCTTTCCAGAATCTGCACACCGGCGAATCGATCAAGACCGTCTATTGGAGCCGCGCCGGTTATATTCCCGAAGGGCTGAAAGAGATCAATTACGTCCTGCGGGATCACCGGACCGATGACGTGAAGGTTATCGATCCCGGCCTGCTCGACTATCTGTTCGAGATGCGCCGACATCTGGGCACCGCCCGGCCGTTCGAGGTGCTTTCGGCCTACCGCTCGCCCAGAACCAATGCCGCGCTGGCCCAGCGCAGCCGCGGCGTGGCCCATAACAGCCTGCATGTGCGCGGCCAGGCGGTGGACATCCGCATGAGCGGCATCGGTTCGCGGGCGCTGGCCCGCCTTGCAAAACAACTCCAGGCCGGCGGCGTCGGCTACTACCCGCGCTCCAACTTCGTGCACCTGGACGTGGGCCGGGTGCGCTCCTGGGGGATTTGAGGTACCGGCCCGGAGACGGGGCGGCGGCGGGCCGGCCCTGAGCGGGTTCATTGGGTACCGGGTTGCCGGCCGGCTCGACCGCAACGGGTCGATCGGAAGAGATTGACCGGACGGAAGCCGACGGGTTTTCTGGCGCCCGCGATCCGGGGTGCGGCAGTGGTGCCGCCCATTCCGGAGCGCCGGTAACGGAGTGCCCGGGCCCCGATGCGCATTGACGATTTCGATTTCGAGCTGCCGGCGGCGGCGATCGCCCAGCGGCCGGTGCAACCGCGGGATGCCGCGCGCCTGCTTGACGTGGGCGAGGGCCTGACGGACCGGGTGGTGCGCGACCTGCCGGCCCTGCTCCGGCCCGGCGACTGCCTGGTGGTCAACGACACCAAGGTGATCCCCGCCCGCCTGCCCGGCCGGCGTGGCAGCGTGGCTTTGGAGATCACGCTGCTGGATGAAACGGCGCCCGGGACGTGGCGCTGCCTGGTGCGGCGCGCGCGCCGGCTCAAGGTTGGCCAGCGGGTCGACATCGCCCGGGGTTTCAGCGCCGAGGTCGCCGGCAAGGACGACGAGGGGGCCGTGCTGCTGGCCTTCGACCGGACCGGTGATGCGCTGATGGACGCGATCGAGCGCCATGGCACGGCGCCCTTGCCGCCTTATATCCGCCGCCCGGGCCTGCCCGATGCCCGGGACCGCCGCGACTACCAGACCCTGTTCGCGGCCCGGCCGGGCGCGGTTGCAGCCCCCACCGCCGGGCTGCACTTCACGCCCGCACTGCTGGCAGCCCTGGACGCGCGCGGGGTGCACCGGGTGCGCGTGACCCTGCATGTGGGCGCCGGGACCTTCCTTCCCGTCAAGACGACGGCGGTGGCCGATCACGCCATGCACCGGGAATGGGGCGAGATCACCGCCGCGGCGGCCGAGGCCATCAACGCGGCCCATGCCGCCGGCGGCCGGGTGGTGGCGGTGGGCACCACGTCGCTCCGGCTGCTGGAAACGGCGGCGGGCGCCGACGGGCGGCTCCTGCCGTTCCAGGGCGACACCGACCTGTTCATCGTGCCGGGCTTCCGCTTCCGCATCGCCGACATGCTGCTGACCAACTTCCACCTGCCGCGCTCGACCCTGTTCATGCTGGTGTGTGCGTTCGCCGGAACGGAACGGATGAAAGCCGCCTACGCCCACGCCATCAAGGCCGGTTACCGCTTCTATTCCTACGGCGACGGCTGCCTCCTGCGCCGTGAAGCGGGCTGAGATGACCCCGATCGCCGACGCAGCCTTGCCGGGTGTGACTTTGGCGCCACACTCGGGGCCCGATCGACATCCGCCCCGTTCCAGCCGCCGCGACCCGCTACCAATCGGCCGTTTCAAAGCGTTCCTGCGGCTGTTCAAGGGGTCATGCACCGGCACTTTTTGTGTCAAAAAAATGCGATCGGGTGCGGTTTTGCATCGGTTTGAACACGCTTTTTCGGCGTAACCCCTTGATAGGAAAAGAAAGTCAGAGACTTTGGCGCGCGCGGTGTATGCATTTGTATACAAACGTTATCATTTTGGAGATTTTCGCCTTTAGAATCAGGTGGTTAGGTTTTTTGATGCAGGGCCGTTCCGGGCCGGCACGGAGGCAACCGGGCATAATAGCCTAGCCTGTGTTAACCGTCAAGGAATTGTCGCCTAACCCCAATATCATCGCCCGGAGGTTATCCCCGTTCTACGGCTTCGACGGGGATGTCCGCCGACTCCTTGACGCCGCCGGCGCCATCGAGTCCGTGACCGCCACGATCCGCGCGCGCCGACGACGCGCGCCGTCTGCGCCCTTGGCCACGTTCCCCAACGACCGTGCGGCGGTCCAACGGATGCTCACTGACAGCGGGGGCCGGCAGCGGGGGCCGGCAGCGGGGGCCGGCAGCCGGACAAGACACGACGAAGGGGGGCCGGAGCCCCCCTTCCCTGCGTCCGCGTGTGCGGCAGAAGCCGCGAAGTATCAGGCGGTGGCGTCGGTGCGCTCGCCCATGGCGGCCTGTGCTGCCGCCAGACGCGCGATCGGTACCCGGTACGGTGAACACGACACGTAGTTCAGTCCCACCGAGTTGCAGAAGTGGACCGAGGCCGGATCGCCGCCGTGCTCGCCACAGATGCCGAGCTTGAGGTCGGGCCGGGTCTTGCGCCCGCGCTCCGCTGCGATGCGCACCAGTTCGCCCACCCCTTCCTGGTCGATGGTGACGAACGGGTCATTCTCCAGCACGCCCAGGTCCTGATACTGGACCAGGAAGTTGCCGGCATCGTCCCGCGACAGGCCATAGGTGGTCTGGGTGAGGTCGTTGGTGCCGAAGCTGAAGAACTCTGCCCCCTCGGCGATCTTGTCGGCGATCAGGGCGGCGCGCGGCAACTCGATCATGGTGCCCACCATGTACTCGATCTTCGCACCGGTCCGTTCCATGACTTCCTTGGCCACCCGGTCGACCAACGCCTTGAGGCGGTCGAACTCCGCCTTGGTGGCGATCAGCGGCAGCATCACCTCGGGATAGATCTTCTCCCCGGTCATCAGCACGTCGGAAGCGGCCTCGAAGATTGCCCGGCACTGCATTTCGTAGATTTCCGGATAGGTCACCCCGAGTCGGCAGCCGCGATGACCCAGCATGGGGTTGGCTTCGTGCAGGACCGCCGCCTTGGCCTTGACCGTGGCCACGTCCTTGCCGGCGGCCTTCGCCACCTCCGCCATGTCCGCGTCGGTGTGCGGCAGGAACTCGTGCAGCGGCGGGTCGAGCAGCCGGATCGTCAGCGGCAGCCCGGCCATGATGGTGAACAACTCCACGAAGTCCTGGCGCTGGTAGGGCAGCAGCTTGTCCAGGGCGGCGCGCCGCTCCGCCTCGGTCTCGGCGACGATCATCTGGCGTACGTGGATGATGCGCTGCGGATCGAAGAACATGTGCTCGGTGCGGCAGAGGCCGATGCCCTCGCAGCCGAAATTGCGGGCGGTGCCGGCATCCAGCGGGGTTTCCGCATTGGCCCGGACCTTGAGGGTACGGATCTCGTCGGCCCAGCCCATCAGGATGCCGAAATTGCCGGTGAGCTGCGGCTGGATCTTGGGCACCTCGCCCTTGAGCACTTGGCCGGTGGTGCCGTCGAGCGTGATCCAGTCACCCTCGTTCAGGACCACGTTGCCGGCGGTGAGGGTCTTGGTGCCGTAGTTGACGCGAAGGTCGCCGGCACCGGCGACGCACGGCTTGCCCATGCCGCGAGCGACCACCGCCGCGTGGCTGGTCATGCCGCCACGGGTGGTGAGAATGCCCTCGGCTGCGTACATGCCGCCGATGTCTTCCGGCGATGTTTCGATCCGGGTGAGGATGACCTTCCTGCCGGCCTTGACCCACGTTTCCGCATCTTCGGCATTGAAAACGATCTGACCGGAGGCAGCCCCCGGCGAGGCCGGAAGGCCCTTGCCCAGTACCTCCTTCACCGCGTTCGGATCGATCATCGGATGCAGGAGCTGATCGAGTGCCGCCGGATCCATGCGGCGCACCGCCTCCCGCTTGTCGATCAGGTCCTCCTCGCACATCTCCACCGCCATCCGAAGTGCCGCCTGGGCGGTCCGCTTGCCGGTGCGGGTCTGCAGCATCCAGAGCTTATTCCTCTGGATGGTGAACTCCATGTCCTGCATGTCGGTGTAGTGCCGCTCCAGCTTGTCACGCACCGCCACCAGCTCGGTGTAGAGCTGCGGCAGAAGCTCCTCCATCGCCGGCAGGTCGGATTCCATGGTGGCCTTCTCGGCCAAGCTGAGCGGCTGCGGCGTGCGGATACCGGCGACCACGTCCTCGCCCTGCGCGTTCACCAGGTACTCGCCGTAGAACGCATTCTCGCCAGTGGACGGATTGCGGGTGAAGCAGACACCGGTGGCGCAGTCGTCGCCCATGTTCCCGAACACCATCGCCTGAACGTTGACGGCGGTACCCCAGTGGTCCGGCAGGCTGTGCAGCTTGCGGTAGGTGATGGCGCGCTTGTTCATCCAACTGCCGAACACGGCGCCGATGGCACCCCAGAGCTGCTCCATGGGATCGAGCGGGAACGGCGTATCCAGGTGTTTCTTCACCTCGTTCTTGTAGGCCTGGACCAAAACCTTCCAGTCCGAGGCGGTCATCTCTACGTCGAGGACCTTGCCTTGCTCATCCTTGTGGCGCTGCAACAATTCTTCGAAGTGGTGGCTGTCAATGCCAAGGACGACATTGGAAAACATCTGGATGAAGCGCCGATAGCTGTCGAACGCGAAGCGCTCGTCACCGGTCTGCTCGGCCAGGTTTCGCACGGTGTCATCGTTGAGGCCGAGGTTCAGCACGGTGTCCATCATCCCGGGCATGGAGGCACGGGCGCCGGAACGCACCGACATCAGCACGAGCGGCCCCTCGGTCGCACCGAACTTGCCACCCATCTTCTTCTCGACCCTGGCCAACGATTCTTCGACCTGGGCTTTAAGATCGGGCGGATAGGTCCGGCCATGATCGTAGAAGTACGTGCACACCTCCGTCGAGATGGTGAAACCGGCCGGCACCGGCACACCGAGGTTGCACATCTCGGCCAGGTTTGCGCCCTTGCCGCCGAGCAAATTCTTTAATTTGGCGCCCCCGTCGGCGCCGTCCTCACCGAAATAGTAGACCCACTTGGTCATCGCTTCATCCCTATCCCTCGATCAGTGAAAAATCCGCAACCCGCCTCGGTGCTGCCCGGATTTGTGACAGCAACCGCAACCGGTTGGAACGCAACGCCGCGTCCTCGCAGTTGACGGTCACATGGTCAAAGAAGGCATCCACCGACGGGCGCAGCTCGGACAGAACGGACATCGCCTCGGCAAACCGCTCGTCCCCCAGCAACGCGTCCAGCCGGTGCCGCACCCCTTCCAATGCGGCATGCAGCGCGACCTCTTCCCGTTGCGAGAGAAGTGATGCTTCCGAGCTCCCTTCGTAGGTGACGCCATCCCTGCTTTCTTCGATGCGGACGATGTTGCTCGCCCGCTTATAGGCGGCCAGCAAGTTAGCACCGTCATCGGTGTCGAGAAAGCCCTTAAGCGCCCCAACACGGTTGAGGAGACGTACCAGGTCATCTTCCTGCCCGTCGGCGAAAACAGCGGCGACCAGGTCATGACGCACGCCCTCCCCGCGCAGGTGAACCTTGAGCCGGTCCGCGAAGAAGGCGAGCAGGTCCGGCACCTCGTTCGGCGCCGGGGGCGGCAGGGCGCGGTACTGCGATCGCGCGAAGGCGGCCACGGGTACGAGCGGCAGGCGCAAGCCGTTGTCCAGGATGATGCGGATGACGCCGAGCGCCGCCCGACGCAGAGCGAACGGATCCTTGGACCCGGTCGGCTTTTCATCGATGGCGAAGAACCCGACCAGCGTGTCAAGGCGATCGGCCAGCGCCAGTGCCACGCTGAGCGGTGCGGAGGGACAGCGATCTCCCGGTCCCTGCGGCAGGTAGTGCTCGCCGATGGCCGTGGCCACCGCCTCGGCCTCGCCGTCATGGAGGGCATAATAGCGCCCCATCACCCCCTGCAATTCCGGGAACTCCCCGACCATGGCGGTGGTCAGGTCCGCCTTGCACAGCCGCGCCGCCCGGCCGGCGGCATCCGCGTCGGCGCCGATCTCCCGAGCCAAATGGCCCGACAGCGCCTCCAGCCGCTGAACACGATCGAGATCGCTGCCGAGTTCGGCATGGAACACCCGATGGCTCAGATCCGCGACCCGGCTCTCCAGCGGCCGCTGCCGGTCCTGGTCCCAGAAGTAGCGCGCATCGGCGAGGCGTGCCCGCAGCACCCGCTCGTTGCCGGCGACAATGGCGCGGCTGTCGTCGCCGCCCGGTGTATTGGCGACCATGATGAATCGGGGCGCCAAGTGCCCGGCCTCGTCCTCCAGCGCGAAGTACTTCTGGTGCGCCCGCATCGCCGTGGTCAGCACCTCTCGCGGCACCGTCATGAAGGCATCGTCGATTCGCCCCATCAGCACCACCGGCCATTCCACCAAGCCGGCCACCTCATCCAGCAGAGCCGGATCCGGGCGCACCCGCAGCCCCTCCGACCGGGCTTCGTGACTGGCGGCATGGTCGATGAAGCTGCGGCGTCGGCGCTGATCGACGATCACCCGGGCCAGTTCCAGCTTCCGTGTGTAGTCGGCGAAGCCCTCGACCGCGATCGGCCCGGGCGCCAGGAAGCGATGGCCGTAGGTCAGCCGGCCGCTTTTGATGGCGGTGGCCGCGGGGCCGTTACCGCCGGCGGCATCCTCCAGGACCAAGTCGACCACGTCTCCGTCCAGCAGAAGTAGGAGCGCGTGCAGCGGGCGCACCCAGCGCAGCCGACCGTGACCCCAGCGCATCGATTTGGGCCACGGGAAGGCCCGCACGATCCCGGGCAGGATCCGGGCCGCGACCGCCGCAGTCGGTTGCCCGGGCCGTCGGATGTCGGCGAAGTAGAAGCTGCCCTTGGCAGTCTCCCGAACCGACACCTGATCCCGGCTCAATCCGACCGAGCGGAGAAAGCCTTCCACCGCCCGGTCCGGCGCATCGGCCCGCGGGCCGCGGCGTTCCTCTTGCACGTCCGGCTGCCGGAGCGGCAGGCCGTCGATGACCAGTGCGAGCCGGCGCGGCGTGACGAAGGCTTGCGCGCGAGTAAAGGTCAAGTGTTCGGCCAGCAAGGCCTCGGTGACCAGACGCTCCAGGTCGTCGGCCGCCTGGGCCTGCATCCGGGCCGGGATTTCCTCGCTGATCAGTTCCAGGAGAAGCTCGGCCATGCGGCCCTCAATGCCCGCCGGCCTGGCTGTTCAGCCAGGCCTCGCAACAGCCGCGCGCGAGGGCGCGGACCCGGGCGATATACGCCGCCCGCTCGGTCACGCCGATGACCCCGCGCGCGTCCAGGAGGTTGAAGCGGTGGCTCGCCTTGATGCACTGCTCGTAGGCGGGCAGTGCGAACCCCTTGTCCAGCAGTGTTCGGCATTCCGCCTCCGCGTCGGCGAAATGGCGGAACAGGCGGTCGACGTCGGCGTGCTCGAAATTGTAGGCCGATCCCTCCCGCTCCGACTGCAGAAACACGTCGCCGTAGGTCACTCCCTTGCCGTTCCAATCCAGGTCGAAGACGTTGTCGACCCCCTGGATGTACATGGCGAGGCGTTCCAGCCCGTAGGTGAGTTCGACCGAGACCGGATCACACTCGATCCCGCCGACCTGCTGGAAGTAGGTGAACTGGCTCACCTCCATGCCGTCGCACCACACCTCCCAGCCGAGCCCCCAGGCACCCAGGGTGGGGCTTTCCCAGTCATCTTCGACAAAGCGGATGTCGTGCACCGCCGAATCGATGCCGAGGCTCGCGAGGCTGTCCAGGTACAGGTCCTGGGACTCGGCCGGCGACGGCTTGAGCAACACCTGGAACTGGTAATAGTGCTGCAGGCGATTGGGGTTCTCGCCATAACGGCCGTCGGTGGGCCGGCGCGAGGGCTGAACGTAGGCGGTGCGCCACGGCGCCGGCCCGAGGGCGCGCAGCGTCGTCGCCGGATGAAACGTTCCGGCCCCCACCTCCATATCCAGCGGCTGCAGAACCACGCAACCGCGTTCCGCCCAGAAGGCTTGCAGCCTGAGGATCAACGATTGAAAGCTTGCGTCGGTGACGGCCATGATCTGGATATTGCCGGCGAGGCCCGGCGGGGAGTTTCTTTGCCGTCGGGAAATATCCGGGACGATAGCCCCGGTCCCGGTGCAAGGTCAAGGCGAGGTCGTCCGGTTTTTGTTCAACTCATCGACGCTTCAACCCGGAAACGGGCAATCGCTCCGGTCGCACCGGCCGGCACCGCGCACCGGCATGTACGTGCGGCAGACGGGGCAGCGGATGGTGTCCTCCGTCCGGCCTTGAGGTCCGGGCGCCGGTCCGGGGTCCGGTTCGGCCTCTCGCCCGCCGCCTTCCCCCATGACCGCCCGCCGCATCCGATCAAGGCGCGCCCGCTCGCGCCGGCGCACGCCGTCCCACCAGCGGTAGCCGCGCCAGACGGCAATGACGACAATCACCGTCAGCAGGATTTGTGACAGGCCAAGCATGCCGCCGTTGTACCACCGAAACCAAGCCGTCGATAGCAGGCGACGCCGGCCGGATCCTGGTGCCGCGTGGCCGGTTTGTCACAGGCGCCCGTCACCCGCCCTCCATCACGCGCCCTCCATCACAGACCGAAGCGGGCCCACGTCAGCCGTTCCTCAATGGCGGCCAGGGCCTGCGTCGTCATCAGGGCCGCCGCAGGCTCGCCCGAAAAGCGCCGGGTGCGCCCGAACCAGCGGCGCCACCACAGGCCCTGCCCGCCGACCACGCGGAGCCTGACTTCCTTGCCGTAGCGGTCCCGCATGACGGAACGCAGATCGCCGAGACCGTCGATGAGGCCGAGCTCCAGCGCCTTGCGACCGCTCCACCATCGCCCGGAGAACAGCGTCTCCTCATCGCCGGAGAGCTTGCCGCCGCGGCGCTTGCGCACCTGGTCGCGAAAGCTCTCGTGAACGTCCTCCAGGAACGCCTCCAGGTGCGCCACCTCCGCCGGCTTTTCCTCACGAAACGGGTCGAGGGCGGCCTTGAATTCGCCGGCGGTGCGCACCCGGCGCTCCACCCCGATGCGCTTGAGCAGTTCCGGAAAGCCGAACGACCCGGCGATCACGCCGATGGAGCCGATCACCGAGTTGACATCGGCATAGATTTCGTCGGCGGCGGTGGCGAGCCAGTATCCCCCGGAAGCGGCCACATCCTCCGCGAAGGCGACCACCGGCACGCCTTCCTCTTCGGCCAGGGCCCGGATTCGCTTGGCAATCAGGGCCGACTGCACCGGCGAGCCGCCCGGCGAGTTGATCACCAGCGCCACCGCCGTGACGCCGCGCATCTGAAACGCACGATTGAGAGTTCCCGCCAGGCTGGACAGCGAGAGGCCTTGCCTGAAAGCCCCCATCCCGCCGATCAGACCGTTCAGCCGAACCACGGACACCAGCGGCGGTGGATTGCGAAAGCGCTCGAACGGCAGGAAGGAGAACAGTGGCGGTTTGCTCATGGCAAGGCGTCCTCTGGCGATGGGTGACATGCGCGGCCGCAAACCTTCGGCTGCCCGGGCGATCAGGTCAAGCCGCGACCGGCGCGCAGGACAGGGGAGCCATGTGGCGCAACACCGCCTCCGCCTCCGGCGTGAAGCGTCCGTCGGACCCGTGCAACACCAGGCCGGGCAGCAGCTGGATCGGCGCCGCCGATCCCTTGCGGCCACTGACGATGACCCGTCGAGCGGGTCGGCCTCGCCGGGGCCAAAGAGGAAAGACGGTCATCTGCCCCAGACGACCCGTCAGGACCGCCAGCAACGCATCGAGTCGGTCGGCGCGATGGATCACGGTCACCGTGCCCCGGGGGCGAACCGCCGAAACGGCGGCGCGGGCCCACGCGTCCAGGGAGGCCGCATCCTCCAGCGTTGCCGCCGCCTTGCCGGGGTCGGCCGGGCTGCGGCCCGAACCTGCCGGCCGATAGGGCGGATTGGCGATGGCATGATCGAACGCCTCGCGCAGGACCGTTGGCAACGGCCGAGCCACATCGCCCTGACGAAAGCAGACCCTGCCACTGACGCCGGAGTCCCGCGCTCCAGCCTCCGCCAGCGCCAGCGCGAACGGATCGGCATCGACACCGACGACCTGCGCCCCCGGCACGCGGATGGCGAGGCACAGGGCGGCCGCGCCGGTTCCGGCGCCCAGGTCGATCACCCGCTCGCTACCCCGGGCCGGACTGGCTGCGGCCAGAAGCACGGGGTCGATCGCCACGCGATAACCGCGCGCCGGCTGGTGCAGGCGGACGCGACCGCCGAGCAGGGCATCCACCGTCTGCTGTTCAGTCATCATTGGCATCACTGGCATCACTGGCATCACTAGCCTCGCAGCCAGTGCCGGAATCCAGCCGGTCGGCCTCGGCAAGGATCAACCGGGCGCGAGCGATATCGGCATCATCGACCATGACCCGGGCGGTGATGGCGTCCAGGGCACCGCCGTAGAGACTGCTGGTGTGGGCATCGAACACTTCGGCATGGACGCCGGCTGCCGCGAGGCGGGTCCGAAGCCAGCCGAGAAAGACCGGATCGTCGGTACGGACCAGTTCGATCATGCTGCTTCTCCTCGGGATGCAAGCCGTCATGACCTCGGGCGGAAACGGGGCCTGCTGCCGAGTGTACACTGTGAGCGGGCTTGACCTTCATGAGCACCGCTTCCTATGCTCCGACGTGCGAGGCGGGGCGTCAAGCGCAGCGGGACGCCCCCGTCCCCGAACGCGAACAAGGGCGAGTTTCAAGCCTGGGACGGGTAAGGAGGTGATGTGGGCGTTGCGGCGACCGTGACAGGCGGCCCCGGCGGCGGGTCGTCGCTGGAGGCGTTGACGGCGCTTGTCGGTGATGACCTGCAAGCGGTCAACGCCGTGATCGTTTCCCGCATGCAGAGCCCGGTGGCGATGATCCCGCAACTGGCCGGCCACGTGGTCGCCGCCGGCGGCAAGCGCCTTCGTCCCATGCTGACTTTGGCATCCGCCCACCTGTGCGGCTATCGCGGCCGGCGCCATGTGGGGCTTGCCGCATCGGTCGAGTTCATTCACACCGCGACCCTGTTGCACGACGACGTGGTGGACGACAGCGAACTGCGCCGGGGTCTGGCTTCGGCCAACGCGGTTTGGGGCAACAAGGCCAGCGTTCTGGTGGGGGACTTCCTGTTCAGCCGGGCCTTCGAGTTGATGGTCGAGGACGGATCGCTCGATGTCCTCAGGATCCTGTCCCGGGCCTCGTCGGTCATCGCCGAGGGCGAGGTGATGCAGCTGATGACGGCCAACGACACCGGGACGGATCAGACGGCCTATCTGGACGTGATCCGGGCCAAAACCGCGGAACTGTTCGCTGCCGCCTGCGAGATCGGCGCCGTGGTGGCGGATCGTCCCGCCGCCGATGCCGCCGCCCTGCAACGATACGGCAGTAATTTCGGCATGGCCTTTCAACTGGTGGACGATGTGCTCGACTATTCGGCCCGTCAGATGACGCTCGGCAAGACCATTGGGGACGACTTTCGCGAAGGCAAGATCACCCTGCCCGTGGTGTTGGCTTTTCAGCGTGGCGACGAGGACGACCGGGTGTTCTGGCGTCGGACCCTTGAAGATCTTGACCAGGCCCCCGGCGACCTGGACCGGGCGATGGAACTGCTGAAGCGGCACAACGCCTTGACTGACACCATGGCGATGGCGCGCGAGTACGGTGAGCGGGCGGTTGCCGCCCTGTCCACCCTGCCGCCCGGTGCGCCACGCCAGATCATGGGAGAGGTCGTGGATTTCTGCGTCGAACGCGCGTTCTGAGCGGGCGGCGTACGATTTCTCGCGCGTCCGTCTTGCCGCAGCGTCATTGACAGCGTTATAAGGTCGCCCCAGGTCGGATCGAGACGCGCGTCGGAGTGTAGCTCAGCCTGGTAGAGCACCGTCTTCGGGAGGCGGGGGCCGGTGGTTCGAATCCACTCACTCCGACCATTGCGACGCGAGGGGCGCGTTCGCATCACAAGTTCGCATCACAGGCCGTGGTCCGCCGCCTACTCACGCAGGTGGGCGATCTTCAGTTCCTCCCACATCCAGGTGAAGTCGTACGCCGGCATGGCGCCGATGTCGGCCGATCGGAGCCCGTGGTTTTCCAGTTCCTTCAGCCACTCCACGACACGCTTGCGACCGGCCTTGCTGCGCACCGCCTGCCGCGGCGACTTGCCGTCGAGCGCCGGGATCGGGTGGCTCAGGGTGTCCCGGTAGTGGCGGTCCATGTACTCGGTGATGATCCGCTTCTTGACGTCCTCGGGCAGATTGGGCTCGGGCAGATTGGGCTCGGGCAGATTGGGCTCGGGCAGGTCTAGCTCGGGCAGGTCCGGCTCGGGCAGGTCCGGCTCGGGCAGGTCTGGCTCGGGCGGCGGAGGGGCGGCTTCGTGCCGCTCGGCCATCAGCTCCTCCAAGGTCTTCTCGCTGACGCCGGGAGTGCCGAGCAGATCACCCAACGCCTGGGTCAGCATGGTCTGACCGCGGGCGGCCCGCTCGCGTGAGTTGACGTCGAGCACGAGCTCATCGTCCTCGAGGCGGACGGTGCCGAGGGAGGGCCCGAGCTCGTCCCGGCTATCCAGGAGGCGGCCCGGTGCCGGGACCTCCGCCGCGTCATCCGCTCCGCGGTCCTCGCCGCCGCTTCGGTCGTGACGCCACGTCCAGCGCGTCACTTCATCGTGCCGACGATTCAGTGCGGCGATTCCATCGAGACGGGCGATCACCCGCTCAGGTTCGGCCGCATCGGCCAGCGGAAAGCGCACTTCGCAGCACACCAGCAGTTCGCGGTCGGTATTGTAACAGACGGGCACCGCGGCTTCCGACCGACGTTCCAATTCGGCTTCGAGCCATGCCCCGGACACCAGCGGCGCGGACTGGGAGAGCACGGCCTCGGCCAGGGGAACCTCGTCGACCAGCTCGGGGTCGATCTTTTCCTGCCTGGCGACCCGGCGCAACCGCCGGCGCAGGTCCTTGCGCAGATCCTCGACGTCCTCGATGATCTCGGCGGCGACCTGGAAGGAGAGCGGCAGCACGGCACCGGAGATCCTCATCTTGTCATCGAACGGCATCACGCGCATGGCGATGCGGTCCCACCGGCGCACCATGGAGGACGCCAGCTTGTCCACCACCGTCACGGGCTCGCCGCCGCACACCAGATCGCGCGCCCGGAACTCTCGCCCCGGGATATGATCGACGACCTCCCAGACGCTCATCACGGAATCGCGCAACTGCTGCAGATAGCGGCGGTTCGCGGCCGATTCCTTCCAGCCCCGCCGCTTCAGGTACTCATCGATAATGTTGGCGTCGTCCGGCGGATAGACACGGGTGAACAGGTCTTCGTAAACGCAACCCAGAACATTGCCGAATTGCTGCGGGCCGAGCAGGTTTGGCAGTTCCTCAGGATCGACATCCATCTCCTCGCAGGCAGGCGCGAGGTGGTCCGCCAGCAGTTCCTGGAACCGTTCGTCCCACGGCTCCCGATGGCACCACTTGACCAGCGACGCGATCGCCTTGTCTCCAAGCGTTGTCACTTCATCCCCCAACCCGTCAGTGCGCCATCACCACCGGCAAGGTCGCGTTCTGCATGACGTGCAAGGTGGCACCACCGAACATCACCTGGGTGAAGCGAGTGCGGGTATAGGCGCCCTTGACCAGGAGGTCGCAGCCGGTGCGGGCACACTCCTCCAGAATCGCCTCGCCAGCCGAAACCCCGCTCGGCTTGACCAGGTCGTAGCTGGCGTTGACCCCGTTTCGCACCAAATGGTGGGCCAATTCGGTGCCGGCCGGCCCGCCCGGTATCCAGCCTTCAACGCCCAGCACCAGCACTTCCTCCGCCGCCGTCAGAAACGGCATGGTCAGGGCGACCGTCCGCGCCGTTTCCGTGCTGCCGTTCCAGGCCACCAGGATCTTGCGGCCGATCACTTCCGGCGGTTCCGGCGGTGCCAGCAAGACCGGACGGCCGCTTTCGAACATGGCCGCTTCGCAGGTGGCCTGCCACCGCTCGGTGGCCTCGCTGGTAACACGCCCGAGCACGATCAGGTCGAACAGGCGGCCGTAGGTGCCCACGGTCCCGCTTTCCCGACCCTCGAGCTCCCGCCAAGCGGCGGTGGCCCCGTCCGCCTCAACCTCAAGTTCCCCATACGGCACGCCGCGTTCCTCCAGGTACTGCAGAAAGTGACCCCGCGACGCGTCCGCGAAGGACCGCCATTCCTTGGCCGCTTCGGAAAGATATGCTGCGGACACCGGCATGCCCGGCACAATATCCACGTGCGGATGCTCGCGGACCAGCAGTCCTTCCACGTAGCTGCCGAACCGCTTCGCCACACGGCAAGCGGTATCCAGGGCCACCCGGCCCGCGGCTTCATCGTGAAACGGCAGTAGGATGGTTTTCATGGCCGTTCCTCCGGTGCTTGGCGTTTTCGGAGCGGCCGGCGCCGCCCGTCAGCCGAGTATAACCGGAGCCAGACGGGTTCAGAATCGCAAACGGGATTATCGCCGGATTTTCTTGAACAGCGCGCGGCTTGTGCCGCCTGTGCCAGCGGGGCCGGGGCGGCTCGGGTCGAGACGCCGCGCGGCCGTCGCGGCAACGCTCACCGGTCCAGGCGAAAGCCGACCTTCATCACCACCTGATAATGCGCCACGCGACCGTCACTGATGTGGCCGCGTATTTCGCTGACCTCGAACCAGTCCAGGTGATCCAACGTCTGATCGGCGGTGGTCAGGGCGTTCTGGATGGCATCTTCGATGCTGGCTTTCGACGTACCAACCAGTTCCACCTTCTTGTAAACGCGATCACTCATGCGAGCCTCCCTGGGCATGGTTGAAAAAGATTGCGCTTCAACGTGGGCGACGGATGCGCCGCGGTCAATCGGCTCCGAAGCGGCGGCCGCCATGAGAACGCCGTCGTTGCGTCGGCAACAGGCCGCAGGCGTCGAGAGCGGCTACGCGGGCGGTCACCGGATCCTCCAGGATCTCCCAGTTGCATGCCATGGCGACACGCCGCAAACCCGGTGCCGGGCAGACCGCCACCGGATGTCCGACGCGTGTGAGCAAAGGGACGTCGTCCACCGCGTCGGCGTAGGCGACGCAGCGGTGCAGCGGCACGCCCAACTGCCGACAGATCGAGGCTGCCGCAGCCACCTTCTCCGGCCCGAAGGGATGCTGCAACGGCGGCGCTGCAACGAAGCGGCCGCCGGTTTCGGCACACCGGCTGGCGTAAATGCGGTCGGCACCGACTAAACGGCCGATGGCCGCGGCGATGAAGTCCGGCGTGCCGGTGAGAAGAATCAGACGATCCCCGCGACAGCGATGCTCGGCCAGGCGATCCAGCATCCAGTGCCGCAGCCGCGGCCTGATTGTCCGGACGACGAACTCAGCGGCCAGCGCGGCCACGGCGCCGACCTTGAGCCCGGCCAGATAGGCCTTGTTTTTCTTAAATGTTTGGGCGCCGAACTGGCGTGAGTACCGTCCCATGAAGGCGCCGACAGCGAGGAGTTGCCGCGCCCGCAAGGTGCCGGAGCGAAACAGATGCAGGATGAAGGCAGGCTCACTGCCGGGTGGCGCGATCAGGGTGCCGTCCACATCGACAAACACGAGCGTCACGACCGGCTCTCCCTGGCGGGATGGCGCCGGTTGTCGAACCGGCGGCGCCGAAAGGCGTCCTCAGCCACGATGAATTCCGCCACCACCGGCACACCGCGGAGAATGCACAGGGCCACCGACAACAACACCAGGGCCAGGGTGACCATGCCGACCGTATCGGCCCAGCGTTCCCACGCCTGCGGGTACAACGTCGGCCAAGGCTGGAAAAACAGGACCCAGGCAAAGGTCGCCGCCTTGGCTACGCCGTAGAGGCCGCGCATGGCACGCCCGGCGACCAGGGTTCTGCCCAGCGCCGAGCGCATCATCCCGAAGGCGCTTTCGCCCCGCGAGATGGCCGCGTATCGGATGGAATCGACGATGGCGCCACGGACGATGAACACGATGGCCACCCAAATGGGCACCAGTCCGATGTGGCCGAGGACGATCCAAAGCACGTTCTCCACCACCCGGTCCACGGCGATATCGAAGATCGATCCGAAGATCGACGTCTCCCCGCGAACCCGTGCGACATAGCCGTCGAGGCCGTCCAGACCGATGATCAGCACCAGCAGCGGCGCATTGGCCTGCTGCCAGACCGGGGGCGCCCAGTACGCCATCGCGACCAGAACGAACAGGAGGCAGAACCGCAGCAGCGTGATGAGGTTGGCCATCCCGATCGTCGCGCCCCCCAAAAAAAGATGGCGGCTTGACCGGCCGGACCCAGCCCGGCCCTGCCACCTTAGCCGTGGCTTCCCGGTGGGCGCAACGGTGTCCTCGAACGGGTCTTGGAGGTCGGCCGGGTGAGGGCGATGGGCAGTCCGGCCGTCAGTGCAGACATGCCGCGTCCCCGACAACGGGCTCCGACGCGACGGCGGCGGCGGGGCGTCTCAGATGCCGCCGCCGGCATCGATCTCCCCGGTGAGGCGCCACACCCGCTCGAGCAAGGCATGCAGCGCCGGGTCGGGGTGACCGCTACGCTCCAGTTGACGCACGGTCTGGATCAGGTAATCGCGATTGAGGCCGGCCGCTCCGGCCGCCTTCATGATGATCTCCGCCGACCGCTCCGGGCCCAGATCTCCCGCATACTGCGGATGATCGGGATCGGCCACGAAGGTGTAGGCGGTCACCCGACCCTCCGGCAGCATCACCGGCACGTGCCGGGACTTGTAGGCGTAGGACACCAGTTCGCGTTCGTGCAGGTAGGCGGTGACCCGTTCCACCATCTCATCGGCGATCCGAAAGGCAAGTCCGCGGCACGAGCCGCCGGGGGCAAGCCCGAGAACCAGGCCGGGCTTCTGCGGCGTGCCGCGATAGTGGTGGGAATACACACAGAAGGCGCGATGAAAACCGTCGAGAACGGCCGGCGTCACCTCCAGATAGGGGAAACCGGGGCGCCACATCAGCGAACCATAGGCGAAAACCCGGAAGCCATCGGCCGACGACATGGCACGCTGCATCCCTGCTCCTGCCGGTCCGCGTCCTCGGTTGCGGGCAGTCCGGTGGCGGGGCCCGGATCGGGGCTGTCCGACCGACCATAGACGCCGCCCGAGTCCGGCAATAGTCATCTCCGGGCATTGGTTCAAGAGTTGTGGCCCGGCGGTTCGGCAGAACCGGTATCGCGTCGGGCCATCCGGCCCACCTGCCAGTGCGGCAATGTCAGGAAAGCCGCCTTACCCGGGGCGCCGTGCTGTGGCAGACTGCAGGCGAAACGCCGTACATGAGGCGGACGACGTGAGACTTGGTCAACTCTCTTATCGCTACCGCACAACGACGTACCGACCGGGCACCGCGGCGCGCGTCGGAGCCATTCTCGTGGTGTTGGCCGTCGTCTCCGTGACCGGCTGCGAAGAGGCGCCCGGAACCGTCATGCCGGGCGATGCGGCGCGCGGCGCAATGCTGTTCCGCCAGCAATGCGCAGCCTGCCACTCGGTCGAGCCGGGGCTGATCCGGGAAGGGCCCTCCCTCCACGGGGTCATCGGCGCCCGCGCCGGTTCGGTGCCGGGATTCCATCGCTATACCGGACTGCGCAGTAGCGAGGTGGTCTGGACGCCGGAAACGCTCGACCGCTGGCTGGCCGACCCGAAGGGCTTCCTCGACGGTCGCATCACGACGAAGACCGTCCGCGTCAATCTTCCCGATGACCGCGCCGACATCATCGCCTTCCTGGCAACACGCCGATAACGAGCACGCGAGGGGCGAGGCCATGCTTGCCAGATAGGGCTCGATCCGCCATCGTCCGTCGACGCTCGGCTGGCGTACGGGAGGCAGGATGCTGAGCCATGTGACCATCGGAGTGGCTGACCTCGGCCGCGCCAAGGCATTCTATGACCGGGTGATCGCGACACTCGGGATCGGCTGCGTGGTGGATGAGCCGGATCACGGGCTGGTCGGCTACGCCGAAAGCCCGACCGCGGCGCCACAGTTCTACCTGATCCGGCCCATCGACGGGCAGCCCGCCGGGGTCGGCAACGGCCAGACGTTCGCGTTTCTGGCCCAGGACCACGCCACGGTGGACCGCTTTCATGCCGAAGGGCTGGCCGCCGGCGGGCGCGACGAAGGCGCCCCGGGGCTTCGGCCCCACTACCATCCCAATTATTACGGCGCCTACCTCAGGGACCTGGACGGCCACAAGATCGCCTGCGTCTGCCACCGCTCGGAGGGGTGATCGGCGGGGCGCTGTCTCCGCTCGCGGACCGGTCTTTCCGAGTCGGCCGCGAACCGGTGCGAGGGGGAAGCGCTGCGATCAGCCTGCGAGGATCTCGCGGAAGGCGCGAATGGCGGCGGCTGGGCCTTCCGGGTGGTCCCACACCCCGGCCGAGACGGCGAGGAAATCAGCGCCGGCTTCCACCAGAACACGGCCATTGGCGACCGTGATGCCGCCGATGGCGACGCACGGCACCGTCATTAGGGCACTCCACCATGACAGAATGTCGGGGTCCGCGCGGGTGGGCGCATCTTTGGTCCCGGTCGGAAAGAAGGCCCCAAAGGCGACATAGTCGGCACCGGCTTCCGCCGCCGTAATTGCGAGATGGCGGGAATCGTGGCAGGTGACGCCGACGATGCGGTCATCACCCACCGCTTTGCGTGCGTCCCGATAGGGTGTGTCCTGCTGCCCCACGTGCACGCCGTCGCAGCCGAGTTCGGCGGCGAGGTCCGGCCGGTCGTTGAGGATGAAGGCGACATCGCGCTCCTGAGCCAGGGGCCGCAGCGCATCGCAGGCGCGCCGGATCGCGTCGTCGTCGGCATCCTTGAGGCGCAGTTGCACCGCCGCGACGTCGCCCGCATCGAGCGCGGCCGACAGCACCGACGAAAACGCCGCCGCGTCGAAGCGCGGCGGCGTGATCAGATAGAGCCGGCAGTGGCTGGTCGAAATCACTCGGCAGCCTTGGAAACCCCGGCGGATTCTTCTTTGCCCAGATAGATGTTGATGATCCGGGTCAGCATGTCGATGGCCTCGTCCCGCGGCCGCTGGAAGGTGTTGCGGCCGATGATCGAGCCATTGCCGCCACCATCACGGATATCGCGGGCGTCCTGGTACACTTGATCGGCCCCCTTCTTGGCACCGCCCGAGAACACTACCAGCCGGCGGCTGTTGAACGCGGCCTGCATGCAATGGCGGACGCGAGCCGCCTGGGTCGAGATGTCGATCCCCTCGGACTCATACACCTTCTTGGCTTCCGGCTGCTCGATGAAGTCGGTCGGCAGCTTGATTTTGATGATGTGCGCACCCAGCAGAGCCGCCATGTGAGCCGCGTAGACGGCGATGTCCACCGCGAGCTCACCATCCTTGGAGAGGTTGCCGCCGCGCGGATACGACCAGATCACCGTGGCAAGCCCCTTGGATTTGGCTTCCCGGCTCATCTCCCGGATTTCTTCCATCATCTCGAACGCGTCATCGGAGCTCGGATAGATGGTGAAGCCGATGGCGGCGCAGCCGAGACGGACCGCGTCGTCCACCGAGGCGGTGATCGCCTGACTCGGCGCTTCCTTGCTGCGGGCCAACGTGTTGGAGCTGTTGACCTTGAGGATCAGCGGAATCTGGCCGGCGTAGCTGTCGGCAATGGTTTCGACCATGCCGAGCGGCGTCGCGTAGGCGTTGAGGCCCGCGTCCACGGCGAGCTTGACATGGTACTCGGGGTCATAGCCCGCCGGATTGGGAGCGAAGCTGCGGTGCGGACCATGCTCGAAACCCTGGTCCACCGGCAGGATGACCATCTTGCCTGTGCCGCCCAGCTTGCCGGTGCAGAGGATGCGGGCGATGTTCGCCTTGGTGCCCGGCGTATCACCCTCGTAGTTGGCGAGGATGTTCTTGACTGTCTTGGTAACCTTCATAACCTGATCTCCCCGGTTGTGGAAAAGCCGTGAAATACCGTCCCATGCGACTCAGATACACGAGGCTCCCCCCGTTGGCAACTCGGGTGGGCGGCCTCGACACACGATTTCACGCCGTCGGCGAGCCAGTTTCGGCACGCCGCGGCGACTTCCGCAGGATCCCCGCCCGCCGGCACCGCCGCCAAGTCCAATGCCGGCGACGGGTCCTCGTCCATTGACCGGCCCTGGCCTTCAGCAATGGCCGCAACCCGCCGATACCCAGCCACGGCCGGGTCCAGGCGGACACGGTCGATGCCGTGGCGCAAGGCCGAGAGCGCGTCGCCTGGTTCAGCCTCGCAATCGAGCACGGCAACCATATCGGCCGCCGGAACGGACGTGCGCGCGGCCTCGACCATGGCCTTGAAGACGCCGGGCCCGAGCACGCGAGCGGCCCCCGGTTCACTGCGAACCGTGACCGGCACACCGAGCGACGCCGCGGCTTCGGCCACAGCCATGATGTGCGCCAAGTGGTGGACGATAACCGCCTTGCGGATCCGTGTCGGCCGGTTGGCTGTCGGCCGGTTGGCTGTCGGCCGGTTGGCTGTCGGCGGGTTCGCTGTCGGGGCTTGGGTCATTAACCGAAACTTCCGACCGCGATGCGCCCACAGGCGTTCCGGCCGGACCCTACGTCACGAGAAAGGGCGGGGTTTCAGCCCCGCCCTCAACTCAATCCAGTGCCATCACGGCGTCGGCTCAGAGGCCGGCGAACAAGCTGGCGGTGTCGCACATGCGGTTGGAGAAGCCCCATTCGTTGTCATACCAGGCAACGATGCGCACCAGGGTGCCATCGACCACCTGGGTCTGGCTGCCGTCGAAGATGGAACTCCGCGGATCGTGGTTGAAGTCAATGGAAACCAGCGGCTCCGTGTTGTAGCCGAGGATGCCCTTGAGCGAACCGTTGGCGGCTTCCTCGATGGCGCCGTTGATCTCCTCCTTGCTGGTGGACTTCTTCGAGATGAACACCAAGTCGACCACCGAGACGTTGGGCGTCGGCACCCGGATGGCGGAACCATCGAGCTTGCCGGCCAAGTGCGGCATGACCAAGCCCACGGCGCGGGCGGCGCCGGTGGTGGTCGGGATCATCGACAGCGCACCGCCGCGGGCCCGACGCAGATCCTTGTGAAGGGTGTCGAGGATCGGCTGGTCACCGGTGTAAGCATGAATGGTGGTCATGTAGCCGCGCTCGAGACCGATCAGCTTGTCGAGCACGAACACCGGCGGCGCCAAGCAGTTGGTGGTGCAGGACGCGTTGGAGATGACCTTGTCGTCCTTGGTCAGGACCTCATGGTTGACGCCATAAACAATCGTCTGGTCCGCGCCCTTCGACGGAGCGGAGACAATGACCTTTTTAGCGCCCGCCTCGAGATGCACCGCAGCCTTGTCCCGGTCCGAGAAAATGCCGGTGCATTCCATCACCAAGTCGACGCCGAGGTCCTTCCACGGCAGCTTGGTCGGATCGCGCTCGGCCAGACACTTGACGGACTTGCCGTCTATGGTGATCTCCCCGTCGCCGGCCTTGACGTCGCCGGGAAACGTGCCGTGCACGGAATCGTACTTGAGCAAGTGTGCGTTGGTGCCGGCGGGACCGAGGTCGTTGACCGCCACAAACTCCACATCGTTGCGCCGGGCTTCCATCGCCGCCCGCACCACGAGCCGACCGATACGGCCGAAGCCGTTCACTCCTACTCGAACCGCCATTCGTTACCTCCTCTGGAAAACTCTTAAAGCGTTAAAAACCCCCCCGCTCGGGAGAGGAGAGCGCCCCGGTGCGTCCGGCACGCCGGCCATCGCGCGGTGGCGCGGACCGAGTTTTTGCGACCAGCGCACCATTGTCGGATCGCCTCCCCGCGTCAACGGCTTTTTGCGGTTATAGGATTGGGGAGGAATTGGGGACGCTCGGCCGTTGACGGCCGCTTTTCAGCCTGCTTATGGTGGACCATGGGGTTGCAAAAGCCTGCGCAGAGCCATTTCGAGAACACGTCACAACCCGAGGACGGCTCGATCGGACAGGCGGTTGCGCGTTTGCGTCAGGCCGTCCACACCCTGGAACAGTCTGCCGCCACGGCGCTCGCCCGGGACGCAGAACAGGCAAGGGCTCTTCGCGACGTGGGCCGGGACAGCGACGATGTCTCGGCGCGACTTGACGCCGCCATCAGCCGTCTGCGCCACTTGGTCGGTGACGAACCCGGGGTCGGTGACGAACCCGGGGTCGGTGACGAACCGGGGCCTTGAGGGCCGATCGCGGTGCGCGCCTTCGGCCGACGACGGCCCGGGTAGGCGGACGGGCGAGGCCGAGGGGATATAAGCGTGGGTCTGGTATCGGTTACGGTCAACGGAACATCCTACGATCTCGCCTGCGGCGAGGGCGAAGAGGAACGTGTCATCCATCTCGCCCGCTATGTAGACGGCAAGGTTGCCGCCATCGCCTCGACCATCGGCCAAGCGGGGGAGGCACGGCTTCTGCTGATGGCGGCCCTGGTGATCACCGACGAAATGTGGGACGCCGCCGCCGAACTGCGGTCATTGCGTGCCGCCGGCCGGGGCGGCGTGACAGATGGCGAGGACGACCGCGCTCTCGGCGCCGACATCCAGGCGTTGGCCGAAAAAATCGAGAGCATTGCCGCACGCTTGCGCGCGCCATAGATTGTGTTGCAGGGACGGTAGCTGCGGTGCACGACCGGTCATATTAATCCCTGGGGCCAACAGTGATCTCGACGGGAGCTGTCCCTGCCGGACCCCTGGGTCCGGTACACGGCGCCCACCTGCTGACGCAGGCCACAGAGGATCACCTGACCGTCGGCTCATGTGGCGCCGTCTCGCCCGCCGCTCGGTTTGCCGTATTCACGTCGTGTGCATTACCGCCTGTCGAATGGGAGCCGTCCATGCCACCGTTGGTCTCGCCGCATGCTGACGTTGCCGGCGCCGATGCAAAGCGCACGCTGCGCCGGCGGATGCGGGCACTCCGGCTGGTGGCGGACCAGAAGACCGGTCCCGATGGCGCCATGGCCCTCGTCGGCCACGTCATGGGAGCGTTGGACTCCCTCGGCATCCGCAAAGATACGATCGTTGCGGGCTACTGGCCGATCGTGACGGAGATCGACGTTCGACCACTGTTGGCCCGGCTGGAACACATCGGTGCACGGGCCGCTCTGCCGGTGTTGACGGCGCCGGACGCGCCGCTGATGTTTCGGCACTGGACACTCTCCGACGACCTGGAGGACGGACCGCGCGGGACCCGCCAGCCCGGCGCCGCGGTGCCGACCGTGATCCCCGACGTCGTGCTGGTTCCGTTGCTGGCGGTGGACCCCAGAGGCTGTCGCCTGGGACAGGGTGGTGGCCACTACGATCGGACATTGGCGGCCCTTCGCGATATCCGCCCCATCGTCGCCGTCGGGGTCGGCTACGCCGTTCAACTCGTCGACCGGGTTCCCGAGGAGGCCTGCGATCAGCGGATGGACTGGATCCTGACCGACGCGGGTTTGGTGCGAGCCGGCGCATGAGGGTTTTGTTCTGCGGCGACGTCGTAGGGCGGGCCGGACGCCGGGCCGTGCTCGACCACATCCCGGAAATACGCCGGCGGCTCGACCTGGACGTGGTGGTCGTCAACGGCGAGAACGCGGCGCACGGCTATGGCATCACCGCCGACATTTGCCGAAAGTTCTTTGACGCCGGCATCGACGTGATCACGGGCGGCAACCACAGCTGGGACCGGCGGGAGATCGTGCCCTTTATCGATGCGGACATCCGGCTGCTGCGCCCGCTGAACTATCCCGAGGGCACCCCGGGCTGGGGTGCGGCCATCTACCCGCTCAGGGACGGACGCAGCATCATGGTGTTCCAGGTCATGGGGCGGCTGTTCATGGACCCGCTGGACGACCCGTTCGCCGCGGCCGACCGGGCCCTGCTCAACCACCGGGTCGGCCAATCTGTCGATTGCATCATCGTCGACGTTCATGCAGAGGCCACCAGCGAAAAAGCGTCCATGGGCGTGTTCCTGGACGGCCGGGTCTCCCTGGTCGCCGGAACCCATACCCATGTACCCACCGCCGACGGCCGCATCCTGCCCGGCGGCACCGCCTATATCACCGATATCGGCATGTGCGGCGACTATGATTCCGTGATCGGCATGAACAAGGAACAGGCGGTCGCCCGCTTCATCCGCAAGATCCCGACCGGTCGGCTGGAACCGGCCGAGGGGGACGGCACCCTGTCGGCGGTGTTTCTCGAAACCGATCCCGACAGCGGCCTTGCCCGCACGTTCGCGCCCCTTCGCCTGGGCGGCCGCCTGCCCGAGGTGTGGCCCGCCTGACGACGGCGCGCGATGGCACCGAAAGCCGGCCGCGCCGTCGGCGGCCGGCCTCGCGGTTTGCGGCGGCAACCGAAATCGCATATCTGAAAGCGGACGCAGGCGGGCAAACAACAGGGTGCCTGCCGGCACATCGGGCAACGGAGAGCACGGAAGGCCATGGCAGGGCATTCGCAATTCAAGAACATCATGTATCGCAAGGGCGCACAGGATGCCAAGCGCGGCAAGGTGTTCACCAAGCTCATCCGCGAACTCACGGTGGCGGCCCGGTCGGGATTGCCCGATCCCGAGTTCAATCCACGCCTGCGCACGGCGATCATGGCCGCCAAGGCCGCCAATATGCCCAAGGACACGATGGAACGGGCCATTCGCCGCGGATCCGGGGAGGACGGCGGCGACAGTTACGAAGAAGTGCGGTATGAGGGGTACGGTCCGGGCGGCGTCGCGGTCATTGTCGAGGCTCTCACCGACAACCGCAACCGCACCGCAAGCGAGGTGCGGGCCGCGTTCGGCAAGCACGGCGGCTCCCTCGGCGAGAGCGGCAGTGTCAGCTTCATGTTCGAACGGGTGGGTCTGATCCACTACGCGCCCGGTGTCGCCGACGCCGAGGCCATGTTCGAGGCCGCGCTGGACGCGGGGGCGGACGACGTGGTCTCCAATGACGCGGGGCACGAGATCACTTGCGCACCTGATTCGTTGAGTTCGGTGCGCGATGCTCTGGAGAGGCGGTTCGGCGCGGCGGACGTGGCGCGACTGGACTGGAAGCCCAGCATCACGGCCCCCGTCGACGAAGCCCAGGCCGAGACCCTGTTCAAGCTGCTGGACGCCCTCGACGACAGTGACGACGTGCAACGGGTGATGGCCAACTACGAGGTCGCCGACGACGTCCTCGAACGGCTCAGCGCCTGATCGGGACGGACCGGGACGGTGCGGGTCATCGGCCTCGATCCGGGACTGCGCGCCACCGGCTGGGGCGTGATCGAGGCCGGATCCGGCCAGCTTCGCCATGTGGCCGATGGGGTGCTGCTGACCGATGCCGGCCGGTCGCTGCCGGAACGGCTGGTGCAGATCGCGGATGGAATCGGTGCGTTGATTCGCGCGTTTGCGCCGGCCGAAGCCGCGGTGGAGGAAACCTTCGTCAACCGAAATCCCGTTTCCACCTTGAAGTTGGGACAGGCGCGGGGGATCGCGTTGCTGGTACCGGCGCAGGCTGGTATCCCGGTGACGGAGTACCTTCCGAATCTGGTGAAAAAGACCGTGGTCGGGACCGGCCATGCAGCCAAGGAGCAGGTGCAGATGATGGTGCGGACGCTGCTGCCCGGCGCGGTGCTGGCCAGCGCCGATGCGGCAGACGCGCTGGCCGTGGCCATCTGCCACGCCCATCACCGCGCCACCCGAGCACGCCTCGCGGGGGTGCCGTCGTGATCGCCAGTCTTTCGGGCCGGGTGGACAGCATCGCTGACGGCTTCGCCGTGATCGACGTGGGCGGTGTCGGTTATCTGGTGTTCTGCTCGGCGCGAACCCTGGCCGGGCTCGATGTCGGCACCGCGGTTCGCCTCCGCGTCGACACGGTAGTGCGGGACGACGGCATCCACCTCTACGGCTTCGCGGAGGAGGCGGAGCAACAGTGGTTTCGCCTGCTCAACACCGTCCAGGCGGTGGGCGGACGCGCCGCGCTGGCCCTTTTGTCGGTGCTGCCGCCGGACGCGCTGGCGTTATCCGTCGCCGCCGGCGACCGTCAGGCCTTGACCCGGGCGCCCGGCGTCGGTCCGCGTCTGGCCGCCCGCATCATCGCCGAACTCAAGGACAAGGTCGGCTCGATCCCCGTGCCGGCGACGGCTTCGACACCGGCGACCGCGCCCTTGTCGGGTGATGCCGGCGATGCCGTGGCGGCGCTGGTCAATCTGGGCTTCCGGCCGGGAGATGCGTTATCGGCTGTCGCTGCGGCGGCCCGGCAGCGGGGGCCCGGCGCCGGCGTCGAAACCCTGGTCCGTGACGGCCTTGCGGCGCTGGCACCCCAGGGGACGCCGCCCGAAGCGCGGGTTTCGTCATGACCGACGCCCAGGATCAGGCCGGAATCGACGCGGCGCGACTCGTGCAATCTCCCGAGCCGCGTCATGTGGATGGCGGGTTCGCCCCCGGCGACGGGGCCGAGACCGGCATCCGCCCGGTGACGCTTGCGGCGTTCGTCGGCCAACGGCCGGTGTGCGAGAACCTGGCGGTGTTCATCGCCGCTGCCCGTCAGCGGGAGGAGGCCATGGACCATGTCCTCCTGCACGGCCCACCCGGTCTCGGCAAGACCACGCTGGCGCAAATCGTGGCGCACGAACTGGGCGTGGGATTTCGCGCGACATCGGGCCCCGTCCTGGCCCGACCCGGTGATCTGGCCGCCATTCTCACCAATCTGCAGCCGCGCGATGTCCTGTTCGTGGACGAGATTCATCGTCTGCCGGCCACGGTGGAGGAAATCCTCTACCCCGCCATGGAGGACTTCAAGCTCGACTTGGTCATCGGCGAAGGACCGGCGGCGCGCACGATCCGGATCGACCTGCCGCCCTTTACCCTGATCGGCGCCACGACGAGGTCGGGCCTGATCACCCGGCCGCTGCGCGAGCGCTTCGGCATTCCGCTCCGTCTGCAATTCTACACCACGGCCGAACTGGAGTGCATCGTCACCCGCGGTGCCGGCATCCTCGGGCTCGATGTGGCCCCGGCCGGCGCGGCGGAGATCGCCCGACGCGCACGCGGCACGCCGCGGGTTGCGGTGCGGTTGCTGCGCCGGGTGCGGGACTTCGCCGCGGTGGCCGGACGCACCCGGGTGGACCGGGCGGCGGCGGATGCCGCACTCGGGCGGCTGGAGATCGACGATGCCGGTCTCGACGCCATGGACCGCCGCTACCTCGGTTGCATCGCCGAACACTATGGTGGTGGCCCGGTGGGCGTGGAGACACTGGCCGCGGCCCTGGCCGAACAACGCGACAGCATCGAGGACGTGATCGAACCCTTTCTGATGCAGCAGGGACTGTTGATGCGCACGCCGCGCGGCCGCATGCTGGCACCCGGCGGATACCGCCATCTGGGACTGCCGGTGCCGCAGATGCCGTCGCAGCTGGCGATGCTGTTCGACGAGGGGGCCGAGATCCCCGAGGGCGACCATGATGGTGCCTGATCAGGCCAGTGCCGACGCGCCGGGCGATCTTCGGGGGCTGGCACACGTCCTGCCGGTGCGCATTTATTTCGAGGACACTGATGCCTCGGGCATCGTCTATAATGCCAATTATCTCATGTTCGCGGAACGGGCCCGCACCGAGATGCTGAGGCGGATCGGCGTCACCCATCCGACCATGATCCGACAGCATGGCCGGGCTTTCGCGGTACGTCGTTGCGAGGCGGATTTTGTCAAGCCGGCGCGACTGGACGACCTGCTCGAAGTGCACTCGCGGTTGCGGGACCTGCGCGGGGCATCCGTCGTCCTGGACCAGGACATCGTGCGGGCCGGTGACGTGCTGGTGCGGATGCGATTCACCCTCGCCTGTATGGCCAACGACGGCCGGGCCGCGCGCATCCCCCGCGGCATCCGGGACGCCCTTGCCGGTTTCGTGATCGCCGGATCGGGGAATGGAACCACAGGATGAACGGCTGGCAGCGATGGAAAGCGGAGCAATCGAAGCGGTAACCCTGAGCGGCAGCATCGCCGCGCAGGATCTCTCCATCTGGTCACTGGTGTGGCAGGCCGACCCGGTGGTCAAGGCGGTGATCGTGGTGCTGGTCGTCGCCTCGATCTGGTGCTGGGCCATCATCTTCGACAAGGCGCTGACATTGCGCCGGCTCAACAGCCGGGCCAGCCAGTTCGAGGACACGTTCTGGTCGGGCAGCGCCCTGGACGATCTCTACGACCGGCTCGCCGACCGGCCGCCGGATCCGATGTCGGCGGTGTTCGTGGCCGCCATGCGGGAATGGCGACGATCGGACGCACGCCCGAGCGAGAACGGCCTGTCGGCCGCCATCAACCTGGAAAGCCGGCTTGAGCGGGTGATGCAGCTCACCCTGACGCGGGAGACCGGGCGGCTGGAACGGCAGATGACCATGCTCGCCTCCACCGGCGCCACGGCACCGTTCATCGGCCTGTTCGGCACGGTCTGGGGAATCATGCACAGCTTCCAGGCGATCGGCGTCACCGGCAGCACCAGCCTTGCGGTGGTGGCGCCGGGCATCGCCGAGGCGCTGTTCGCCACCGCGCTGGGACTGCTCGCGGCGATTCCGGCGGTGATCGCCTACAACAAGCTGTCCCGGTCGATCGATCAGTATGCCGGCCGGGTGGACGGCTTCGCCGGGGAGTTCCTGGCAATCCTCGCCCGCCACAGCGGCAAGGACAAGGACTGAGCCCGATGGCAGCTTTCATGGTCGACCGGGTGTCCCGGGGTACGGGACGCGGCCGCCGCCGCAGCCGGCCGATGAGCGAGATCAACGTCACCCCGATGGTGGACGTCATGCTGGTGCTGCTGGTGATTTTCATGGTGACGGCACCGTTGCTGACCACCGGGATCGAGGTGGACCTGCCCGATGGCACCACGGCACCGGTACAGGGTCAGGACGAACCGCTGTCGGTTTCGGTGGATGCCGAGGGGCGAATCTTCGTGCAGGACTCGGAAGTGGGGCTGGCGGAACTGGCGCCCCGCCTGGCCGCCATCTCCGGTCGCAACCCCGATGTCCGGGTGTTCGTCCGCGGCGACCGGGCCATCGACTACGGCCAAGTGATGCAGGTGGTGGGCGCCATCAACGCGGCGGGATACCGCAAGGTCGCGCTGATCACCGATCCACGCATGGCGGCCGTCAATAATGAACCCGATCGCTGATCGCCGGTCCGGCCTGGCGGGGTTGTCCGGGAGGAGCCATGCGTAAACCTTTGGTCCTGTCGGCAGCGCTGCATGCGCTGGTGATCGCACTGCTGATCCTTGGCGTGCCGAGTTTCGGCAAACGTGATAACGCCCTGGCACTGCCCGATGCGCTGGTGGTGGACGTCCTGACGGTCGATGACGTGACCAATGTACCGCCACGGGCGCCGCAGAGCGCCCCAAAGCCTGCCCCGAAGCCCGCCCCGGAAGCCAAGCCAGAAGCGGCACCCGATCCGGCGCCGCGGCCGGCACGGCTGCAGCCGCCCCCGGCGCCGGAGCCGCTACCAGCGCCAGCACCCGTGACGGCTGAAGCGCCGCCGACTGCGGTGCCCGCTCCCGAGATGCTGGCCGTCCGCCCCGCAGCGAAGCCGGCGTCGCCCCGGCAGCCGGAGCCAGAGCCGGAGCCGAACGCGGAGGCCGAGACTTCCCCCACCCCGCCGGCGCCCGATCCGCCGCCATCGCGGACCGTGGCTGAGCCGGCTGAGCCCGAACCGGCCCAGGAAGCAGACCCGGCACCGGATTTCCAGTCGGTCTTGCGCGCGGTGGCAGGCCTGCAGCGGCCCGAGCCGTCGCCGGCCATGCCCGAGCCGGACCGTGCCGGCGACGAGCCGCGTTCGTTCGATGCGCTGATCAGCGAGGCGCTGAACGGCGAAGCCGTGAGTCACACCCCGGGCCGTTCATTCGATCCCGACCGGCCGATGACCATCAGCGAGATCGACGAGGTCCGTCGCCAGATCGAGCGCTGCTGGAACGTGCCGGCGGGGGCCCGGGAGGCCCGCGACCTGGTGGTGACCGTGCGGGTCGAGATGGCCCCCGATGGCCGGCCGCGCATGGCCGAGATCGTCGAGGACCGGCGGCTCGGCAATGACGGATACTATCGGGCGGCGGCGGAAAGCGCGTTGCGGGCCGTCCTCAATGACCGCTGTCATCCGTTCCGCCTGCCGCCGGACAAGTACGAACGCTGGAAGACGATGACTCTCATTTTCAATCCGAAGGACATGGTCGGATCATGACACGGACGGAACGATCCGCTTTTCTGCAGCCATGGGGGCGGCCCGGGGCTCTCGTGGCCATGCTGCTGGCACTGCTGGCCGTGGCCTCGATGGCCGGCCGGCCGGCCATGGCCGAACTCAGCATCGACATCACCCGCGGCGTGGTGGAACCGCTGCCCATCGCCATCGTCGACTTTGCCGGGGCTCAGAACAACGAACGGGAATACGGCCGGGACGTGGCCCGGGTGATTGCCGCCAACCTGCGGCGGTCCGGCCTGTTTGCGCCGGTGGAGCCTCAGGCCTTCATTCAGCGCGAAATCGCCCTGGATACGCCGCCGCGGTTCGCCGACTGGCGCGTGATCAACGCCGAGGCGCTGGTGCACGGCCGGGTGCAATTGCTGAGTGACGGTCGCCTGCAGGCGGAATTCCGACTCTGGGACGTCTTCGCCGAACGACAGATGGCGGGATTTTCCTACGTCACGGATCCGCGCAACTGGCGCCGCGTCGCTCACATCATCGCCGATTCCATTTACCAGCGGATTACCGGCGAAGACGGCTACTTCGACACCCGAATCGTTTACGTGGCCGAGAGCGGCCCGCGCGACAATCGGGTGAAGCGCCTTGCCATCATGGACCAGGATGGGGAGAACCATCGCTTCCTGACCGACGGCAGCGAACTGGTCCTGACCCCGCGTTTCTCGCCGAGCTTGCAGGAGATCACTTATCTCGCCTTTCGCGGCGGGCGCCCGCAGGTGTTCATCTACAACATCGACACCGGCCGCCAGGAAAGCATCGGTGACTTTGACGGGCTCTCGTTTGCGCCGCGGTTCTCACCCGACGGAACGCAACTGATCATGAGCCTGTCGCGGGCCGGGAACTCGGACATCTACGCAATGGATGTACGCACCCGACAGTTGCGTCGGCTGACCACGGGGGCGAGCATCGAGACCTCGCCGAGCTTTGCCCCGGATGGCCGTCAGATCGTGTTCAATTCCGACCGCGGCGGCAGCCAGCAGCTGTACGTGATGGATGCGGACGGCGGCAACGTGCGCCGAATCAGTTTCGGCGAGGGCCGCTACGCCACGCCGGTGTGGTCACCGCGCGGCGACCTGATTGCCTTCACCCGCCTGCATCAGGGACGGTTTTTCATCGGCGTGATGCGGCCGGACGGAAGCGGAGAAAGGCTTCTGGTCGACGGCTTCCGGGTGGAGGGTCCGACCTGGGCGCCCAACGGCAGGGTCTTGATCTACTTTGAGGAAGAGCCGAGCCGTGCCGGCGGCGCCGGGCGATCCCGCCTCATGAGCATCGATCTCACCGGCAGCAACAAGCGCGAGGTCCCAACGCCGACGGATGCCTCCGACCCGGCTTGGTCGCCGTTGATTCCATGAGGCGCGTCAACTTACGATACGCTATTCTTGATGTGACGCTTGAGGGATATGGAGCGTGTTGCGGGGCGGCCCCGCGTGGTGCGACCGGCGCCGGACGCGAAGGCGACGAGGGCCGGATCGCATGATGATCGTGCGATCTTTTGGTGTTTTCATGAAAGGGAGAATTCCATGCGCGTGTCGTCCATCGCGGCGGTGGCCGCAGCGGTATTCCTGATTGCGGGTTGCCAGACCCCGCCGGAACGATCGGGCACGGCGGCCGGGACCGGAGCCACCGCCCAGGGGGCCGGCGTCACGAGCCGCGGCGGTGCGGACGGGGTCGACAGACTGTCCGGGCCGCTGTCGGAGCAGCTGGCCCAAGTGGGCGATCGGGTTTTCTTCGCGTTCGATCAGTATGCCTTGACGCCGGAAGCCCGGCGCACCGTCGAGGGGCAGGCGGGGCTGCTGTCGCGCCATGGCGGCGTCACCGTGCGGATCGAGGGGCATGCCGACGAACGGGGCACCCGCGAATACAATCTTGCTCTGGGCGACCGCCGGGCTCACGCCGTGAAGGATTATCTGGTCGCCCTGGGGATCAGCCCGACCCGCATCAGTACCACCAGCTATGGGGCCGAACGCCCGGCGGTGCTGGGCTCCAACGAGCAGGCCTGGGCGCAGAACCGGCGCGCGGTGACCATTGTTCTGTCCGAGCGGGTGGGCAGTTGACCCGGGGCGGGCGGGTGCCGCGGCAAGCGGAGGATCGCGAATGACCGGGCGATGCGGCATCCCTGTTCTCTGCCGTGCCGGTTCGGCTTGGGCCGCCGCGGCGTTTGTGGCCGGCCTGGTGCTGTGGGCGACGCCGGGAGTGACGCCGGGGGTGACGCCGGCCCGGGCCGCGGTCGAGACGGGGCCGGCCGACGACGTGAGCAGGCTTGAGCTCGCCCGGGCAGGGCTTGACGCGGATCTCACGGCACTGCGCCGAAACATCGACGAGACCGCCACCGTGCTGGCGCAAGCGGCACCGCAGGCGGCGATCGCGCGCATGGAGGCGCGCCTGTCCGCACTGGAGCAGGACGTCCGCGTGCTCACCGGCCAGGCAGAACAGATCGGATTCGACGTGCGCCAGATGCGGCAACGCCTGGAAACAGCGATCCGTGACATGGAAATGCGGCTTGAGCGTCTGGAACGCCAAGCCGGCGTGACGGCCGGGACGCCGGAGACGCCGCCGAGAACGCCGACGGTGCCGGGAATCGATGCACCGCCGGATCCGCCCGTCGCCGGTGCTCCGACGCCCCGGGCGCCCTCCCCTTCCGACCGCGACACGACAGCCGGTGCCCCGCTGCCCGAGGGCGACCCGCAGCGACAATACGCCCATGCTTTCGGCCTGCTGCGGGCAGGCGACTATGATCGTGCGGAAGCGGCGCTGGCAGCGTTCATCGCCCGCCACCCGGACGATGCGCTCAGCGGCAATGCCCGCTACTGGCTCGGCGAGACGCATTACGTTCGCGGGGACTATCCGGCCGCGGCGCAGGCTTTCCTGGAAGCCTATCAGGCCGATACGGCCGGCACCAAGGCGCCGGATTCCCTGTTGAAGCTCGGCATGGCCCTGGCCCGCCTGGACAAGCGCGACGAAGCCTGCGCGGCCTTTCAGCAACTGGAGCGCAGCCAGCCGGAAGCCTCGGCAACCATTCGCCAGAAGGTCCAGGAGGAACGATCCCGCATCGGGTGTCCCTGAAACCGGCGGGACGACCCGCCCGCCCGCCAATCGGCCGGTGCCGCACCCTCGCGCCTGACCGCGATCCGGCTGCGCTCGATCCGCTCGACCGCGACCGCTTCGCCCGGGCGATGGCTGGTCTTGGTCCGTTCGAGCCTCGGCCGGCCGTCGCCGTCGCCGTGTCCGGTGGGGCGGACAGTCTGGCGCTGACCCTGCTTGCCGCAGACTGGATCGAAGCCGAGGGTGGCACCCTGATCGCCCTCACCGTCGATCACCGGCTTCGCGCCGACTCTGGGGCAGAAGCGGTTCAGGTCGGCCGATGGCTCGCAAGCCGCGGCATCACCCATCGCATCCTGCCATGGACCGGCGCCAAACCGGCCAGCGGCGTGCAGGCAGCCGCCCGAAACGCCCGCTACGATCTGCTGGGCCGATACTGCCGGGAGCATGGCATCCTGCATGTGCTGCTGGGGCATCATCGCCGCGACCAAGCGGAAACGGTGTTGCTGCGCCGGGCGGCAGGCAGCGGCCCGATCGGGCTGGCCGGCATGGCCGGCGTCGTCGAGGCACCATCCTGCCGCTTCCTTCGGCCCCTGCTGGACGTGCCCCCGGAACAATTGCGCGCTTTTCTGCGCATGCACGGTCAGCCATGGCTCGACGATCCCGCCAACCGGGATCCGCGATTCGCCCGCACCGCCCTGCGTGATCCGACGCGCCCGGGGCGACCGGTGGCCGAGGCGGCCGTGCTCCGGTACGCCGCCCGGCAAAAGCGCAGGCGCGAAGCGCTGGAACGGGCGGCGAGCCAGCTGGTGGCGACGGCCGTGGCGGTGCATCCGGCCGGATTCGCCTGGGTGGACCCGGCCGCCCTGGCCGGATCCGATCCATGCGTCGCCGCGACGGCCCTTGGCTCGATTGTCGCCTGTATCGGCGGCGGCCGGCATGCGCCGGCCGCGAGCAAGCTGCAGCGGCTCCTGGCGGCGGTGACCGCAGAGCCCTTAAGGCTGAGCCGGACGCTGGGATGCTGCCGCCTGGCCACGATGCATGGGTCGATCCTGGTCTATCGGGAAAGCCGCAACGTGCCGGCACCCGTTCCCGTGCCGGCTGAGGGCGCGATTCGATGGGACAATCGCTTCCACATCGTCCTGTCCGGGGCTTTCCGGCCGGAGAACCCCGACCCGCCCCGGCTTGGCGCCTTGGGCATCGACGCCGCCCGGGCCTTGGCCGCACACATCGGACCCGCTGCCCCGCACCGACCCGATGGCATCCCGCCGGCGGTGTGGCCGACACTGCCGGCGCTGTTCGATGCCGATGGCCTCATCGCCGTTCCGCACCTGGGGTTCCGGCGCGATGGTGTCGGACCCGGAAGCGCTCGGATCAACCGTATCGCATTCCGCCCGTACACCCCTGCAGGCGGCGTCGGCGGCTTCCTTGCTTATGGGCATTCGCCTATTATGTCTTGAAGGGTGATTCCGGCGCCATCGTGACTGCAGGGCCCATGTCCTGCCGCTGGCGTCACGGCGAACAAAGGGTCGATGGGTTGAACCTCAGCAAGAATCTCATTCTTTGGGTCTTCATCGCTCTCGCGGTGCTGTTTCTGTTCAACATGTTCCAGAATACAGCACCGCGCGGCACGCAGGAGCCGCTGGCCTATTCCGAGTTCCTGACCCAGGTGCAGAGCGGTGACGTGCGGGAGGTGACGATCAAGGGGAACGAGATCACCGGCCGGTTCCGCGATGGCCGTCCCCTTCAGACCTATGCGCCCGAGGACCCCAACCTCATCCCCAAGCTGCAGGAACACGGCGTGCGCATCACCGCTGAGGTATCCGGTAGCGGGACTCCGGGGCTGTGGGGTGTCCTGATCTCCTGGTTCCCGATGCTGCTGCTGATCGCCGTCTGGATCTTCTTCATGCGCCAGATGCAGGCGGGTGGCGGCAAGGCCATGGGCTTCGGCAAGTCCAAGGCGCGCCTGCTGACGGAACGCAGTGGCCGGGTGACGTTCGACGAGGTAGCCGGCATCGACGAGGCCAAGCAGGAACTGGAGGAGATCGTCGATTTCCTGAAGGACCCGCAGCGCTTCCAGCGGCTGGGCGGGCAGATTCCCAAGGGCTGTCTTCTGGTGGGGCCGCCCGGCACCGGCAAGACCCTGCTCGCCCGCGCCATCGCGGGCGAAGCCAACGTGCCGTTTTTCACCATCTCCGGATCCGACTTCGTGGAGATGTTCGTCGGCGTGGGCGCGAGCCGGGTGCGCGACATGTTCGAGCAGGCCAAAAAGAATGCCCCCTGCATCGTGTTCATCGATGAGATTGATGCCGTCGGCCGCCATCGTGGGGCCGGGCTGGGCGGCGGCAACGATGAGCGCGAACAGACCCTCAACCAGCTGCTGGTGGAGATGGACGGGTTCGAGGCCAACGAGGGCGTGATCCTGATCGCCGCCACCAACCGTCCGGACGTCCTCGACCCGGCGCTGCTGCGCCCGGGCCGGTTCGACCGCCAGGTGGTGGTGCCGAACCCGGACGTGCTGGGCCGCGAGCAGATCCTGAAGGTCCACATGAAGAAAGTGCCGCTGGCGCCGGACGTGAAGCCGCGGGTGATTGCTCGCGGCACGCCCGGCTTCTCCGGCGCCGATCTGGCCAACTTGGTCAACGAGGCCGCCCTGGTGGCGGCGCGAGTGGGCCGGCGCATGGTGGCCATGGCCGATTTCGAGGCGGCCAAGGACAAGGTGATGATGGGCTCCGAGCGTCGGTCCATGGTGATGACCGAGGACGAGAAGCGACTCACCGCCTACCACGAGGCCGGGCATGCCCTGGTGGGCTTGCACGTGCCGAAGCACGATCCGCTGCACAAGGTGACGATCATCCCCCGCGGCCGGGCCCTTGGCCTGACCATGAGCCTGCCGGAACGGGATCGCTACAGCTACTCCCGGCAGGAACTGGAATCGAAGCTTGCGGTGATGTTCGGGGGGCGCATCGCCGAACAATTGGTGTTCGGTGACGACAACGTGACCACCGGTGCCGGCAACGACATCAAGCAGGCCACGGACATGGCGCGGCGCATGGTGACCGAGTTCGGCTTCAGCGACCGCCTCGGCCCGCTCCGCTATACCGACAACCAGGAGGAGATTTTCCTCGGCCACTCGGTAACCCAGCAGAAGCACGTTTCGGATGCGACCGCACGCCTGATCGATCAGGAAGTGCGGCGTCTCGTGGACGACGCGGAAAAGCGCGCCCATCAGATCCTGTCGGAGCATCGCGACGATCTGGACAAGCTTGCCAACGGCCTGCTGGAGTTCGAAACGCTGTCGGGCGACGAGGTTGCAGCCCTGTTGCGCGGGGAAGGCATCGTCCGCCCGGAACCGACCGAAGAGCCGCCGCCGTCGCGACGCAAGGAGCCCAGGCGGCGCGCATCCGTGCCCAGCAGCGGTGGCCGGTCCGGGCAGTCCTCCGATCACGGGCTCGGTGCCGAGCCGCAGCCCGGCACCTGATCCGCCCGACCCGGAGCTGCGGCGGCTGGTGGAGGCACGCGTGTCCAGCGGGGACGACGGGCGCTCAGACGAGGCAGCCCCCCATCATCGGTGCTTTGCTGGCCTTTCGCTCGCGGTGCCGCGCATCATGGGGGTGGTCAACGTTACGCCCGACAGTTTTTCCGACGGCGGCGAGGCTCTGAACCCGGCCGCGGCGATCGCGCGCGGCTTCGCGCTGGCGGAACAGGGGGCGGACATCGTCGATGTGGGCGGCGAATCCACCCGTCCCGGCGCCGCCCCGGTGCCCGAAGACGTGGAACTGTCCCGCGTGGTGCCGGTGATCCACAAACTCTCCAGGGCCGGTATCCGGGTCTCGGTGGACACGCGCCATGCGAGCGTGATGGCCGCCGCCCTGGACGCGGGCGCGGTTGTCGTCAACGATGTCACCGCACTCACGGGGGATGCCCGAGCTTTGCCGTTGGTGGCCGGAAGCGCCGCCTCGGTGGTCCTGATGCACATGCAGGGGGATCCCGGTACCATGCAGCGGGCCCCACGCTACGACGATGTGGTCGCAGACGTTCGCCGCTGGCTGCAACGACGGGTGGACGCGTGCACGGCGGCGGGCATCCCGCCGAGCCGAATCGCGGTGGATCCCGGCATCGGGTTCGGCAAAACCGTCGATCACAATGTGTGGCTGCTGGCCGGGCTGCCGGCCCTCCGGGAACTCGGCTGCGCCGTGGTCATCGGGGTGTCCCGCAAGAGTTTCATCGCCCGGCTGAGCCGGGGCGAGCCGGTGAAGCAACGGTTGGGGGGATCGCTGGCGGCGGCGTTGTGGGCCATCGGCCACGGTGCCGACATCATCCGTGTTCATGACGTTAATGTCACACGCCAAGCCCTTGCGGTCTGGCACGCAATCGCGGATAAAGCGCGTTGAGAGTGCGGGGCGTTGATCAGGGGCTTGATCAGGCTGCCATTGTCCCGCCTCGATGGTGGGCGAGGCATCGCCGGTCGCGCCGGGCGGTCCTGAAAACGCTTTCGTAAGCGACCACTCGTCATAATGTTGCCGGATCCATTTCAGACAATAGTAGGGCTATGAGCAGACGTCTTTTCGGAACCGACGGCATTCGCGGCACGGCCAACCGCGAACCGATGACCGCCGAGACGGCCCTCAAGGTGGGCATGGCGGCCGGCTTGCATTTTCGCCGGGGGAATCATCGCCACCGCGTGCTGATCGGCAAGGACACACGCCTGTCCGGCTATATGCTGGAGCCGGCGCTGACCGCCGGCTTCGTCTCCATGGGGATGGACGTGATCCTGGTCGGCCCACTGCCGACCCCGGCGGTAGCGATGCTGACCCGGTCGATGCGCTGTGACCTCGGGGTGATGCTGTCCGCATCCCACAACCCTTTCGAGGACAACGGGATCAAGCTGTTCGGACCGGACGGCTTCAAGCTGTCCGACGCGGTCGAGGAAGCGATCGAGGACCATATCGAGAATGGCATCCGCGGCCATCTGGTACCGCCCGGCGAACTCGGCCGGGCCCGCCGTCTGGAAGACGTGCGCGGACGCTACATCGAATTCGTCAAGGCCACGTTTCCCAAGGGATTGACCCTTTCCGGCCTGCGCGTGGTGGTCGACTGTTCCAATGGTGCCGCCTACCGCGTGGCGCCGGAAATTCTGTGGGAACTGGGCGCCGAAGTGATCGCGCTGGGCGATGAGCCTGACGGCTACAACATCAATCGGGAATGCGGCTCCACCTCGCCCAAGGAAATGTGCCGCAAGGTTGTGGAGTACCGTGCCGATTTCGGGATCGCTTTGGACGGGGACGCCGACCGCGTGCTGATCGCGGACGAGCATGGCACCCTGGTGGACGGCGATCAGTTGATGGGGGTGATCGCGGAGCATTGGGCCGGCACCGGCCGGCTCACGGGCGGCGGCATCGTCGCCACGGTCATGTCCAACATCGGTCTTGAGCGGTTCCTGCGCCGGCGGGGTCTGACGCTGGTCCGCTCGCAGGTGGGTGACCGTTACGTCTTCGAGCAGATGCGCTCAGGCGGCTTCAACATCGGCGGCGAGCAATCCGGTCACATCATTTTTTCCGACTACACCACCACGGGCGACGGCCTGATCGCCGCCTTGCAGGTGCTGGCGGTCATTGCCGAGTCGGGACGCCGCGCCAGTGACGCCTGCCGGGTTTTCGAGCCGGTGCCCCAGGTCCTTCGGAACGTCCGCTTCAATGGCGGCCAGCCGCTGGAATGCGAGGCGGTCAAGACCGTGATCGCCGACGCCGAACAGCGCCTCAGCGACGGCGGTCGCCTGCTCATCCGCAAATCGGGCACCGAACCGCTGATCCGCGTCATGGCGGAGAGTGAGGACGCAGCGTTGCTGAATACCGTGCTGGACGAGATCTGCGGCGTCATTCAGCACGCGGCGCACTGACGGTCGGGCCCCGCCGTCGTGCAGGGCCGAGTCCTGATCGTTGCCGGCTCGGATTCCGGCGGCGGTGCCGGCATTCAGGCGGATATCAAGACCGTTACCGCCTTGGACGGCTTCGCCACCACCGCCGTCACCGCACTGACCGCTCAGAACACCCGGGGCGTACACGACATCCTTGATGTCCCCGCCGCCTTCGTCGCCCGCCAGATGCAGGTCGTTCTTGACGACATCGGTGCCGATTGCATCAAGATCGGCATGCTGCATCGCGCCGACATCATCGATGCGGTGTGCGATGTCATCGCTTCAACCGCGGCCCGGGTGCCCGTGGTGGTCGATCCGGTCATGGTCGCCAAGGGCGGTCACCCGTTGCTCGAGCCCGAGGCGGTTGCCACCCTCTCGCGACGACTGATCCCGATTGCAACGGTACTCACTCCCAACCTGCCGGAGGCGGAGATCCTGGCCGGCGGGTCCCCGCCGGGCAATCCGCTCCATCTGGCGGCGGCGCTTCTGCGCCTGGGGCCACGGGCAGTGCTGCTAAAAGGCGGCCACCTTCCGGGGGCGACGGTGGTGGACGCCCTGGTGGATCGCGATGGCATGGCCGAGACCCTGGAATCCCCGCGCCTGGATACACCCAACACCCACGGCACCGGTTGCACCCTCGCGTCGGCCATCGCCATCGGCCTGGCGCAGGGTCTGCCGCTGAGAGAGGCGGTGGTGCGGGCGCGTGCCTACGTCCGCGAAGCCATCCGCACGGCCCCGGGTTACGGGCACGGTCACGGGCCGCTCAACCATGCCCATACCGTGCGCCGGGCCAAGTCGCCGCTTCGGCCCTGAGCGCGGGGCTCGATAGAACAGGCCCGAGCCACCCGCTGTCCCGGCCCGTCCGGGCGGTGTTCCCCGGCGACAACCCAGATGCCGTCACGCCACCGCGCCCACGGCCACGGCCGGGGAAGAGCCGGACGAAACCTCGGCCGCGGCGTGACCTTGATGGGGTTCCCGCAGCACGTAGCCCCGACCCCACACGGTCTCGATGTAGCTTTCCCCGCCGGTGGCCGCCATCAGCTTCTTGCGCAGCTTGCAGATGAACACGTCGACGATCTTCAGTTCCGGTTCGTCCATCCCGCCGTACAGGTGGTTCAGGAACATCTCCTTGGTCAGAGTCGTGCCCTTGCGCAGGCTCAGCAACTCGAGCATGCCGTATTCCTTGCCGGTGAGATGCACCGGTCGGCCGTCCACCTCCACCGACCGGGCGGCGACGTCGACCGAGAGGCGGCCGGTGCGGATCACCGAATGGGCATGGCCCTTGGACCGGCGGACGATAGCGTGGATGCGAGCCACCAGTTCCGCCTTCACGAACGGCTTGGTGAGGTAGTCGTCGGCACCGTTGCCGAGCGCCTTGACCTTGTTCTCGGGCTCCAGCAGGCCGGAGAGGATCAGAACGGGTGTCGTGATCTTGCTTCGCCGCAGACGCCGCAACACCTCGATCCCGTCGATGTCCGGCAGCATCAGGTCCAGCAGGATGAGATCGTAGTCGTAAATGCGGCCGATCTCCAATGCGTCTTCGCCCAGATCGGTGGCATCCACCACCATCCCCGCAGACTTCAGCATCAGCTCGATGGCCTGCGTCGTCATCAGGTCGTCCTCGACCAGAAGCACACGCATGGTGCAACCTCCGCTAGCTGTCATGGGTTAAAGCCACCCTAGAGGCGTGTATACACAGTACCCATTTGGGAGGCAAGCTTTGATTGCCTTGTTTACGCCACATGCACGCTATCATAGTATGAATGCCGATGCCGGTCGTTGACCGCCGTCACACCCGCCCCGTGCGGAGGGTTGGGCTATCCGATGGCCGGTGTCGACATTCCGCGCCCAAAAACGGTCACTCGATGAGCATCGAGACGCTGGTTCAGGAGATTGCGGGGCTGCCCGAGGTCATCGTTCACGGCCGCGTGACCTCCGTCATCGGCCTGCTGGTAGAGGCCGATGGCCTCGAAGGAACCCTGGCCGTCGGCGACCGGTGCCGGCTGGTGGCGCGCAATGGCCCGCCGATCCCGGCCGAGGTCATCGGAGTCCGGGACGGTCGGGTGCTTGTCATGCCCCTCGGCAGCCCGGAAGGCATCGGTCTCGGCAGCCGGGTGGAGGCCGTCGGCGGTGGTGGCGTCATCCATCCCGATCCGTCGTGGCTGGGCCGCATCGTCGATGCGTTCGGGCGACCGCTGGATGGACGTGGGCCGATGCTCCGCGGACCGACGCCGCAACCGCTGCGCGCCGCGCCGCCGCCGGCGCATGGCCGACAGCGCCTCGGCGGCCCCATCGATCTCGGCATCCGGGTCGTGGACACCTTTCTGGCCTGCTGCAGGGGCCAACGAATGGGTGTCTTCGCCGGCTCCGGCGTCGGCAAATCCACTTTGCTGTCGATGCTGGCCCGCCATGCCGACCTGGAAGTCAACGTCATCGGTCTGGTCGGCGAACGCGGGCGTGAGGCAAGGGAGTTCATCGAGGACGATCTTGGCCCCGAAGGACTGGCGCGCAGCGTCGTCGTTGTCGCCACCTCGGACGAACCGCCTTTGGTGCGGCGTCAGGCCGCTTACACCATGATGGCGCTCGCCGAGTATTTCCGCGACCGTGGCCATCAGGTACTCTGCCTGATGGACAGTGTCACCCGTTTCGCCATGGCGCAGCGGGAAATCGGGCTTGCCGCGGGCGAGCCCCCCACGACCAAGGGTTACACGCCGTCCGCGTTCGCGGAGTTGCCGCGGCTGCTCGAGCGGGCCGGACCCGGCGCCCCCGGCAAAGGCAGCATCACCGGTGTCTTTGCCGTCCTGGTGGACGGTGACGATCACAATGAGCCGGTGGCCGATGCGGTGCGCGGCATTTTGGACGGTCACATCGTTCTCGACCGCAGCATCGCCGAACGGGGTCGGTTCCCGCCGGTCAACGTGCTGCGCAGCGTATCCCGCAGCATGCCGGCATGTCACAGCGAGGCGCAGACCGCCCTGATCAAACAGGCCCGCAACATGATCAGCACCTATGAGGACATGGCCGAGCTGATCCGGCTCGGCGCCTATCGGCAGGGAAGCGATCCGGCCGTGGACGAGGCCATCAAGATCTATCCCTCGCTCGAACAGTTTCTCGCGCAAAACCGGGCCGAGCGCACCGACACGGCGAGCGCCTTTCGCACCCTGGCCGGGATCTTGGGTGCGCCAAGCCCGGACGGCGCAGACCCGGACGGCGCGTAAGCCACCATGGCCGACCTCGAACCGGTAATCCGGATCGCCCGCTCCCGCGTCGATGAGCAGCGCCGGGTGCTGGCCGCGTTGCTGCGCCAGGCCGACGCTTTGGCGGCTCAGCGTCGGAGAATTGAAGCCGACATAGCGGCAGAGGCCGCGCTGCTGATCGCCGAAGAGCCGGGTACCGACGTGGACATCCGGCCGGAGCCAGGGGTGGTTGCGCACTTCGGGCCCTTCGTCGCCCGGGCCGAGGCCGAACGCCTGCGCGTGCGCGCCGACCTGGACACTCTTGAGAGCGAGATCGCGACCGCGCGGGAAGCCTTGGCGGACGCCTATCGCGCGCGCCGGGTCCTGGAACTTGCCGCAGACACGCGACGGCGCAAGGTGGCGGCCGAGGCGGCGCGGCGCGAGCAGGACGCGTTGGACGAATCCGGCATCGCCCGGCATCGCCGGCGATCCGGCCGTCACGGCTGATGCAGACGGCCGCCATGGGCTATATTCAGATGGTGCGCGCGCCGGCGAACCTTGTTCCCCATATCGAAACCGGACCGTCATCCGTCCAGATCGGTCTTCTGGCCGCATCCCCGGCGCAAGAGGATCGCCGTATTCCGGTCCAGAACCGAGTGCCGAGGTCGCTAAACATTCTCATGCCGATGCGCAACGCCCTGTCGGGGCTGATGCTTCTGTGGGCGATGCTGTTGACAAGCCAGCCGGCGGGCGGCGGTGACAATCTCTTCCACGAGGAACTGGGGGTCGACTACGCGCAGTTGGCCGAGGACGTCGAGACCGCCTACCAGGAAGCGTGGACCAAGACAGTGCTCGCCGCCCGCCTTCTGTTCCCCGATGCCGACGAGCCGCTGGTTCCCGACCATGCCGATCTGGCCATGTCCTTGTACGAGCAGGCGATCGAGCGGGTTCGGGAAACGCTGGCCGCATATGAGCGCACGTATGCGATGGTCCCGTTGCTGTTCGTCCGGCTGGATTACCTGATCGTCCGCGCGCTCGGCGGCATGTCTCTGGTCTTCGTGATGCAGGGCGACGCGGCCGCATCTGCGGACGCCCGGCAAGCGCTGGTCGCACGTGCCGAAGAGGCCCGGGCGCGTATCGCCTTCGCCCTCGAGCGCAACGTCATGCCCCAACTCCACGACGGCTTTCGCGCCGTCGATGCCAGCCTGCGGCGGGCATTGTCGGAGGCTTACGTCTGGATCGGAACGGAGGCCGAAGCCGACGACAACCGCGAGGCGGCGGCCTACCATCTCAGACACGCGCTCGACCTCCGTGAAGACGAACCGGGCCGGGATGCGATCCGCGACCTGATCCGTCGCGTCGAACGATCCGAGGAAGCGAAGGCGATCGATGACGAAGAGCCGGCGGCCGGGGGCCCCGGGGCACGACCTGACCCCGGCTCTCGAATCACCGGGGATGTCAGACGAACAGCCCCGGCCCGACAGCGGTTGATCCGGACGCGGCCGCAGCCACGAAGCCGGGCGGCGATGCCCGAAAACCGACCTGCCCGGTGAGCCCGAGGGCTTCCGCCGTCGTCCGGAACAGGCCCCGGATCGCGTCCTGCACGAATGCCGCCAGCGGCGGGTCGCTGCGGACCAGCAGGTCGAGGCTCTGGCCGCGCGGGTCGTGTTTGACCATGGCATCCAACTGGACACGCCCCAGTCGGCTGAGGTGGACGTCGACCACGAAGCGGAACGGATCCGCATGGACGGGTTCGGCCGCCGGCCGATCGTCCGGGTGCTCTCGGATCAGCAACCGCAGGAACCCGAGTTCTCCGTCATAAGCCATCGGCACCGTAACCAAGCGCCAGGAGCCGCCGGCATCGTCCACGCCCCGCGCCAAGTCTCGCGCGGCCTCCCCGAGCCGGCTCGCAAGCCCGCGGCGAGCCGCATCCAGAGACCGCACACCCTCCTCCCCCAACCATCGGGCCGCGTCGGCCTGTTGAACAAACCCCAGAAAACGGAGAATGTTGGCGGCCAGCTGAGCATCCGGTCGGGGAACGACGCCGGCCAATGGCGACGCCGCATCCGCAGGACCGGCCGTTGGCGAAACCACGTGCCAAGCCTCGTTGAGCAGGGCCCAGGCGGCGGCCGCGGCAGGCATCGGCGGCTGGCCTCCAGCCGCGCTGGTGGCTGTCGCGCCCGGCCCGGCCGACGCCGGCAGCCGCAGGTCCCAAGCGGCGGTCCAGCCGGGCGGCAACGGCACCGGTGTCTCCACCAGAAAGCGGCCGGCCGACGCGGCCAGAACGGCCTGACGCGGACTCACCATATCGACGACGGTAGCCAGCACCGGCCGCATCGCCGCGCCATCGGCGCTCGGCCCCGAGATTCCCGCCGCCACGGCACCGGTCGGCAGAGGGAGCGCGGTCGAGCCGGCCGACAGCAGACGCATTGTCACGTGCGGGCCGCCCGGCGCGGCAGCGCCCCCATCCGCACGCGCCGCCGTGCCCGGCTGTGTGCCGGAGGCTGTCGGCAGATCCGGCAACGCGAGGCCCTTGAGAACGGTCCCGATCGCAAGCGGCCCTTTCAACGCGCCGGCGGCAGCATTCTGATGGGGAGCGCCGACCTCGCCGCCCGGCCGGGTTGGAACCGACGGCGGCACGGTGGCGACGACCCGCAGGATCAGTCGCGGCGCTGTGGCGTGCACGGTCACGACAAGGGCGGCACCATCGGCAACCGGCTGTGACGGATGCGCCCGCAGCGTGCCGAACGGAGTTTTCAGATCGACACCGCCGTCGGGCCGGAGCCCGTCCACGTGTGCCTGGAACCGTGTCCCCGACGACGGCATGCCCGCCGGCATCTCATCGACAACGATGAGCACGGGCAGCCGGCCGGCCGGAGGCGCCGGCGGCGGCGGGAAGGTGGGCGGCGCTGGCGGCAAGGGTTGCATGGGCGGTGCTCCCGACAGACCTCGCGGCAGCCCTATCCGCTGAGCAGACGCTGGGCCACGGCCTCCACGTCGCTGGCCGCGTCGCTCGAAGGAAAGCCGGTGAGAATCGGCGACTGGATGCGGATGGCTTCCCGAACGAGCACGTCCCGTCGCACCACCCCCAGCAGCCTCGGCGAAAAGCCGAGAAACCCCTGGCAGGCCCGGTTAAGGGTGGCATAGGTGCGTTCGCCTTCGGCGCGCGACGTGGCCTTGTTGACGACGATGCTGATGTCGCCCGCCGGCTGATCCATCCGGGTGAACTTGATGAAGGCATAGGCATCGGTCAGCGCCGTGGGCTCATCGGTGGTGATCACGATGGCACCCGCCGCCCGTCGCGTAAGTTCCCGCACGGTTTGCTCGATGCCGCCGCCGAGGTCCACGATGACCGTGTCATAGGCCACGGCGGCCGCCATCAGATCGTCGGTCAAGCCGTGCAACCGCGCCGGCGTGATGCCCGACAGACATCCGGAGCCCGACCGACCGGCCACGATGTCGAACTTTCCGGGCGCGAAGTGGGTAACCGCCTGGGCGAATGGCGCCTGCCCGCCGAGCACGCTGGCCAAGTCCCGATGCGGCATCAGTCCCAGTTGGATATCCACGTTGGCGAGGCCGAGATCACCGTCGAACAGCAACACCCGCTGGCGGGCCCGGGCGAGGGCATGGGAGAGCGTGATGGCAAACCATGTCTTGCCCACGCCTCCTTTCCCGGAGGCGACGGCGAGGAGGTTCTGCGCCCGTACCGGCGATGCCGGGCGACGATCCTGGAGCGGAATGAGCGTGGTCATGGCATGGCCTCTTCAAGGGCGGGTGTTGGCACCGGATCGACGGTGTTGGGCATGATCAGTCGGGCCAGGGAAACCGGGTTGATGACGATGGGACCGTCGGCCACCCGGCTGCTGGCGCTGACCTCGGACAATGCCGCTCGCGCAGCGAACGCGCTGGCGAGCACGCTGCCCAGTCGCCGCGCCGTATCCAGGCGCGTCGCCATCACCCGCCGAATGCCGAGGTGCGCCAACGTGCCGGCGATGTCCAACGCTTCCTCGGGGTCGTTGCCGGCGGCCGTCACCAGCACCGGCTCGGCACCGCTGGCCGCCACCAGGGCATCCAGTTCGGCCAGTTCGTCATCGTCGAACGGATTGATCCCGGCGGTATCGATCAGCACCGGACGATCCGCCGGCGCCCGGTGCACGGCCGCCGACGCAGCGGCCGCCGTTTCCGCGGCCGTCAGATTGACGCCGAGAATCCGTGTGAACGCCTCCAGCTGCTCGACGCCGCCGGCGCGCCGGGTATCGGTGGTGATGATCGTGGCGGCGACGCCGGCGCGCCGCAGCCGCGTGGCCAGCTTGGCAACCCCAAGCGTCTTGCCTACGCCGGGTGGTCCCACCAGCATCAGCGGCCGCTCGCGACGCATCCGCGAGAACGGCACGAAGCCGAAAACGGCATCGATCGCCCCCGCCAGCGCCAACACCGGCCCTTCGTCCATCAGGGCCGTCGCGGCGGCGGCCAAGCGATCGATCAGCGGTCGTGGCACGCCGTGAAACATCAGCGCGCGGCGAACGTCGGCATCGATCGAACTCGGACCCGACGGCGCCTCCGGGAAGAAGCCATCACCACCGGCCTCCGGCCCACCCTCGTCGAGCGGATCCAGGCCGGCGGCGATGCGAACGGTGCCCGTCTCCGGATCTGGTTCACTGGTGAGGATGATCGCGTTCTCCCCCAACTCGGCCCGCACCTGGTCGAGCGCCAGGGCCAGGGTCGATGCGGTGTAGACCTTGATCCGCATAAAGACAGAACCTTTTGTCTAGATCTGGCCCACGGTCTTGATCCGGGCCTTGGGGTGGATCTCGTTCTGCGACATCACCAGGGTGGCCGGCCGGAAACGCTCGACGATCGAGCGCACGAATGGCCGCACCCCGGGGCTGGTCAGCAGCACGGGTGTTTCGCCCAACATCGCCTGGCGTTCGAACGCCGCACGCACGGCCGCGATAAACGCCTGGATCCGGCTGGGCGGCATCGCGAGCTGGCGGTCGTCGCCGCTGCCGGCCAAGCTCTCGGCGAACGCCTGCTCCCACTCCGCCCCCAGCACGAGCAGCGGCACGATGCCCTGGTCATTGGCCCCCATGGCGCTGATCTGGCGGGCGAGCCGGGCGCGGACGTGCTCGGTCATGGCTGTGACGCTCCGGTTGTGACCGCAGGCTTCGGAGATTCCTTCCAGGATGGTCGGCAGGTCGCGAACGGAAACGCGCTCGGCCAACAGCGTCTGCAGCACCCGCTGCACGGTGCCGAGCGAGGTCCTGTTGGGGATCAGGTCCGCCACCAGCTTCTGATGGTCCTTGTCCATCTCGTCCAGAAGCTTCTGGGTCTCGGCGAAGGACAGCAGTTCCGCCATGTTGTCCTTCACCACTTCGGTCAGGTGGGTGGTAATGACGGTGGCCGGGTCGACGACGGTATAGCCGCGGAACAATGCTTCTTCCCGCTGCGACGGGTCGATCCACATCGCCGGCAGACCGAAGGTGGGTTCGCGCGTCTTTTCACCGGGAAGGGTGATATCCTCCCCGCGCGGGTCCATCACCAGAAGCATGCCCGGGCGCAATTCCCCCTCGCACGCGTGAATCTCCTTGATGCAGATGCGGTAGGTGTTCGCCGCCAGTTGCATGTTGTCCTGAATACGGACGCTGGGCATGACGAAACCGATGTCGGCGGCAAGCTGGCGCCGGAGCGCCTTGATCTGGTCGGGAATACGCCGGCCTTCGCTGCCGCCGCTGACCAGCACCAGCAAGCCGTAGCCCAGTTCCAGACGGATATGATCCATGTGCAGGGCGTTGGCGATCGGCTCTTCGACAACAGGCGCGGCCTCGGCCTCGGCCAGGCTGGCGCTCGCCATCGCCTCGGTCTGCTGCCGCCGGCCCCGATGCACGTACCACCCGGCCCCGCCCACCAGCCCCGCCAGCAAGAGGAACGGCAGCGCCGGGATGCCCGGCAGCAGCGCCAGTGCCGACAGCAGAAACGCGCTCAGCCCCATCACCTTGGGGTTGCCGCCCAGCTGACCAAACAGGGCCGTCTCCGTCCGTTCCGACATGCTGGCTTTGGTCACCACCAGGCCGGACGCGGTGGAGACGATCAACGCCGGCACCTGGGTGACGAGGCCATCGCCGACGGTGAGCCGGGTGTAGGTGTCAGCCGCCTCCGCGAACGTAAGCCCCTGCTGAGCCACGCCGATGATCATCCCGCCGATGATGTTGATGAAGGTGATCAGCAGCCCGGCGACGGCATCACCGCGGACGAACTTGGCCGCACCGTCCATGGCGCCATAGAAGTTGCTTTCCTCCTCCAGCGCCTTGCGCCGGGCCTTGGCCTCGTCCTCGCTGACCAAGCCGGCCGACAGGTCGGCATCGATGGCCATCTGCTTGCCCGGCATGGCGTCCAGAGTGAACCGGGCGGACACCTCGGCGATCCGTCCGGCGCCCTTGGTGATGACCACGAAATTCACCAGGACCAGGATGGCGAACACGATCAGCCCGATCACGAAGTTGCCGCTCATGACGAAGCCGCCGAAGGCTTCAATCACCTTGCCGGCGGCATCGGGTCCTTCGTGGCCGTTGGCGAGGATGAGACGGGTGGAGGCCAGATTGAGCGCCAGCCGGACCATGGTCGCGAGCAACAGGATCGTCGGGAAGGCGTTGAAATCCAGGGGCTTTTCGACGAACAGCGCGGTCATCAGGATGAGCACCGCCAGCGTCACCGAGAACGCCAGGCTGATATCCAGCACGCCGCGCGGCATCGGCAGGATCAGCACCACAAGCAGCGCCGTCACACCAAGGGCCAGGGCAATGTCCGACCGTCCGGCAAGGACCGCGAGAGCGGCTCGGAGCCGATCGGGGCCGCCCGCCGTTACGGCTGGGGTTGAGTTCTGAGCATCCATGGCCGTTCTCAGCCCCGGTTGCAGCCCGCGCTAGCGGGCCTGGATCGATGTCCGGTCGCCTCCGCCGGCCACGGGAACGGCGAAGCCCTCCGCCGAATACTGCCGAAGCTTGTTGCGCAGGGTGCGGATGGAAATGCCGAGAATGTTAGCGGCGTGGGTGCGGTTGCCCAGGCAGTGCTCAAGCGTGTCGATGATCAAAGTGCGCTCCACGTCGGCAACGGTCTGGCCGACCAGGGCGTGCGGACTGCCCTCGGCCAACCCCATGCCCGTGCCCATGTCCGGCGTCCGGCCAAAGCTGGTCTCAGCCGCCGCGGGCGAGCGGTTGCCCACCACCACGGCGTCGGCATCGATCCTGCCGTCGTCGGCCAGCAGCACCGCCCGATGGATGGCATTCTCAAGTTCACGAACATTGCCGGGCCAGCCGTGGGCGGCCAGGCGCCGAGACGCTTCCGGGCTCAGCTCGGGCGGCGCCATGCCGTTGGCCCGCGCATACTTGGCGACGAAGTGCCGTGCCAGGACCTCGATATCGGCCGGCCGCTCGGCGAGAGGCGGGATCGCGAGGGTGACCACGTTGAGCCGGAAGTAGAGGTCGGCGCGGAACGCGCCTTCGGCCACCGCCACCTCCAGGTCGCGGTTGGAGGTGGCCAGGATGCGTACATCAACCTTTACCGGCTGGACCCCGCCGACCCGGTCGATCTCCCGTTCCTGGATCGCCCGCAGCAGCTTGGCCTGCAGGCGCGGATCCATTTCGCTGATCTCGTCCAGCAACAGGGTGCCGCCGCCGGCCTCTTCGAACCGGCCGATACGGCGAGCCACGGCACCGGTGAAGGCTCCCTTCTCATGCCCGAACAACTCGGATTCCAGAAGGTTCTCCGGTATCGCAGCGCAGTTGACCGCGACAAACCGGCGTTCCGCCCGGCGGCTCTTGGCATGCAGGTAGCGCGCCATCAGTTCCTTGCCGGTGCCGGACGCACCGGTGATGAGCACGCTGGCATCGCTGGCGGCGACCCGGTCGGCGAACGCGAGCACCGCCGCCATCCGGGGATCGCGATGAATGATGGCGTGATCCTCAGTGGCTGCCGCCGCCAGCACCGCTGCAATCAGCTCCGCGTCGGGCGGCAGCGGCAGGTACTCCTTGGCGCCGGCCTTGATGGCGGCCACGGCGGCCTGGGTATCGCTGCCGATGCCGCATGCCACCACCGGCACGGCGATGCGTTCGGCCCTGAGACGGCCGATCAGGCTGGCCACGTCCAGGACGACGTCGATCAGGACCAGATCGGCACCGCGGCCGGAACGCACGATGTCCAGGCCGGCGTCGATATGGTCGGCCTGCAAGACCGTGGCGCCGCGATTCTTGGCGATCCGGCTGGCTTGGCCGATATGGCCGTCGAGCACGCCGATGATGAGCAGCCGCATGGTTTCCGTCCTCAGGGTCTCAGCTTGTTCGCTTCCGTCAGTCGAAGTGCCGCACCCGCCGGGCCGGCGGCAGTACACTGTTGAGCAGCATCTCCAGACGGCGGGGGTTCTCCTGCCGACCGATGGATACCGCACCCAGCGCGTAGACGCGGTTGACCAGGCCGTCGTCCGCCGCATTCCGCTCGAGCTTCGCGGCCAGCGGGGAGAACACCAGATTGGCCAGAACCGCGCCGTAAAGGGTGGTCAGCAGGGCCACCGCCATGCTCGGCCCGATGGCGTGCGGATCGTCGAGTTTCCCCAGCATCTGAACCAGGCCGATCAGCGTGCCGATCAGGCCCATGGCCGGGGCGTACTCGGCCGCCCGACGCAGGACCCCCACCGCAAGACTATGGCGTTCGGCGGTAGACCAGAGGTCCCGAGCCAGAATCGCTTCCACCTCCGCGGGCGGCAGTCCGTCGATGACCAGCCCCATCCCCTTTTGCAGCAGCGGCGCGTCCTCCAGGGTATCGGTGATCGACTCGAGCGACAGCAGCCCCTGGTGCCGGGCAGTATCGGCCAGGTCCAGCATGCCGATGGCGGCGGCGGAGGGATCCCGGCGCGGACTCAGCAGCGCTTCCATGACCAGGTGGACGGCGTTCGCAACATCGCTGAGGGACGAGGACAGGGACACCGCGGCGAACGTGCCACCCAGCACAATCAACAGTCCCGGCAGGTTGACGAAAGAACCGGGCGTGCCGCTCAGCATGATGGCGACTGCAATGATGGCGATGCCGCAACCGAGCCCCACCACGGTGGCGAGGTCGCGCCCACCACGCTGACCGGCCGTGGTCTCGTCCGCGCCGGCGCCCAGGGAACGCGTGCCCACGCCCCGGTCGGGCGCCCCCAGAGCGGCGAACAGGTCGGCCGAAGGTTCGGTGTCAGCCACGGTCGCCCTTTACGATCTCGGTCATGGTGACGCCGAGCCGGTCTTCCACCACCACCACTTCGCCGCGCGCTACCAGACGGTTGTTGACATAGATGTCGATGGCTTCGCCGACCCGGCGGTCCAGTTCCACCACGGCGCCACGGCCGAGCTTGAGCAGCTGGTTCACCTCCATGGTGGCGCGCCCGAGAACCGCGGAAATCTGCACCGGAATGTCGTAGACCGCGCCCAGGTCATGGGCGTTGCGCGGCTGATCCTCAGGTTCGCCGCGTTTGGTCTCATCCGCCGCTGCCGGTGCCGCGGTTGGCGTCGCCTGGTCGAAATCGTCGAGGTTGAGGTCGTCGTCCTGGCTCATGACGGGTCTCCAAGAGCTTCTGTGTGAGCAGGGGGGGCGGGGTCGGGCAGGTCGTTGTCGGCCTCGAGCGACAGCGCGGCCGGCTCGATCGCGCCGGCCGCAACTGGTTCGGCCGGTTCCTCGAGCGCGCTGGAAGCATCCGGCGGTTGGTCATCGGATACCCCGCACGCCGCGAAACAAAGGGCATCGATTTGGCGTCGAAGCGCCTCTCCGTCGCGCACGGCGCCACCACCGTGCCACGCTATCCGGCAGTCGCCGTCGGCCACGGCGGGATCGCCGACAATGTGCACGTCGCCGCCGAATTCCGGGGCCTCGAGAATGCCGGCGAGGCGCTCGCGGACGGGTTGGGCCATGTGCTCGGACACCCGGACGGTGAGCGTCGGGACGTTGGACAGGCGTGGCAACACCGTATCGAGGACATGCAGAATCTCCCCGAGGCCGTGCCGTCGGCTCGCTTCCGGGAACAGTTTGGCGATCATGGCACGGGCCAGAACCGCGGCCTCGCGGGCCCGCTCCGCGTCGCTCTGGCGCGCTTGCGCGATGGCTTTCCGGACGCCGGCGTTGATCGCTTCCAAGGCGTCCGCCATCCGGCGGTTCACGGCATCAACAGCGCCGGTGGCCGCTTCGGCGCGCCCGGCCTTCCGGCCCTCAGCACGGGCCTGGTCCAAGTCCTCGCTGGTGAAGCGGGGTTGCGGAGGTTGCGGCGGGGCCGGTGGCGGGGCCGGCGGCGGCGTTTCCTTTGCCGGCGCTTTCGCAGACATGGGCTTGCGCTCGGCGCCGGGATCAAAACGGCGATCGAACAGAAAGCGGACTTCTCGGGTCCGGGCGGCGGCATCTCCGGTCATGGCGCTACATCACGATCTCGTCGCGCTCGCCGGCACCGCTGACGACGATTTCGCCGGCTTCGGCCAGCGCCTTGGCAACACCCACGATGGCCGACTGCGCCTCGTCCACCTCGCGCAGCCGCACCGGACCCAAGGCCTCGATATCCTCCTTCAGCATCTTGCCGGCGCGTTCGGACATGTTGCTGAAGAACAGGTCCTTGACGGCATCGCCGGCACCCTTGAGCGCGAGGGCCAACTGGTCGCGTTCGATCTTGCGCAGAAGCACCTGGATCCCCGTGGCGTCCAACCGGATCAAGTCATCGAAGGTAAACATCAACTGCTTGATGCGCTCAGCCGCCTCCCGATTGCGCTCTTCCAGCGCATTCATGAAGCGGCTCTCGGTGGAGCGGTCGAAATTATTGAAGATATCGGCCATCAGTTCGTGGGAATCACGGCGGGAAGTCCGTGCCAGATTGGTCATGAATTCGTTGCGCAAGGTACGTTCCACGTGATCAAGGATGTCCTTCTGCACCATTTCCATGCGCAGCATCCGCATCACCACTTCCATGGCAAAATTCTCGGGCAGCACGCCCAGCACCCGGGCGGCGTGATCCGGCTTGATCTTGGAAAGCACCACCGCCACCGTCTGCGGGTATTCGTTGCGCAGGTAGTTGGCGAGCACCGTCTCGTTGACGTTGCCGAGCTTGTCCCACATGGTGCGGCCGGCCGGACCACGGATTTCCTCCATGATCTGATCGACCCGGTCGCCCGGTATGAACTTGAGCAACAGCCGTTCCGTGCTGTCGAACGTGCCGACCAGAGATCCCGACGACGACAATTGGTCAGCGAACTCCATGAACAGGCGCTCGGCAATGGACACGTCGATCGTGCCAAGCGTCGCCATCGCTTGCGACAGGTCGCGGATCTCGGTATCGTCCATGCTTTTAAACAGTTTGGCCAACTGCTGCTCGCCCAGCGCCAGCATGAAGGCGGCAGCCTTTTGTGGCCCGGTCAGGGCTTTGTAATCATCTTTGACGCGCGGCATGGGTCAGTCGTCCTCGTGCAGCCATTTCCGAAGGATTGCCACGGCCTCGTCCGGGTGCTTGTCCACCAGTTCGCCGACCTGCCGCACGGTGGATGCCCGGACCCGTCCCTCCACCCGTTCCAGGTCGATCATCTCTTCCAGGTCTTCGGCCACCGCAGGTGCCCGATCCTCCGACCGGACCATCGCCTGCCCCGACGCTCCCGGAGCCGCCAACGCCGGCCGCTCGGGCCCCCGGGTCAGCAGTTCGTGCGACGGCCCTCCGGCCGGCGCCGGGGTCGGCAGGGCATCCAGGGCGCGGCTTAGCAGTGGGCGGACCACCAGCAAAATCACCAGCAAAGCGAACACGATCAGAACAAGGTATTGTGCCATATTGAGGAGGTCGGCACGCTCCAGACCGAAGAACAGGGCAATGTCGTCGCCGACGTCCGCGTCGGGCACGCTGAAGCGCATGTTGACGATCTCTACCGTGTCACCACGCTCGGCATCGAAACCGATGGCGCTGCGCACCAACGTCCTCAGCGTCTCCAGTTCCTCGGCAGTGCGCGGCTGCCAAGTGTGCGGCCCGTCCTCACCCGGGCCGTAGCTGCCGTCCACCAGCACGGCGGCGCTGATGCGGTGGATGACACCGCTTTCCCGCACATGGTTCACCACCCGCTTGGAGATTTCGTAGTTGACCGTTTCCTCGCTGCGGCTCTCCTCGCTGCCGCTGCCTGCGGGGTCGTCGAAGTCCAGTTCGGCGTCCGGCAGATTGGTGGCGACGCCCACCGGTGGCGGCCGACCACCTTCGCTGGACGACAGGGTTTCCTCGATAAATTGGGTGGAGCGCACCACCTGCCCGTCGGGGTCGAAGACCTCCTCACTGGTGTTGATCCGATCGAAATCCATATCGACCGACACTTCGGCGCGGACCCGGTCCGGTCCCACGGTCTTGGCCACCAGGTCCTCGATGGTGCGGGCAAGCCGGCTCTCCAGTTCGCGGCGCCGTTGATCGTTCCGGTCCTGCATCATGCTGAGCTGGTTGCGGCCTTCGAAGCCACCGGCCAAAAGAGTGCCACGGTCATCGACCACTGAAATGCGATCCGGCGTCAGCCCCGGCACCGCCGAAGCGACCAGGTGCTGGATCGCCATGACCTGACTCTGACCCAGGCGGATGCCGCCGCGCATCTGCAGTGCCACCGAGGCGCTCGGTTCCTCACGCTCCCGGCTGAACAGTTCCCGCCGCGGCAGCACCAGATGCACCCGCGCTGCCTGCACTGCGTCGATCGACCGGATGGTTCGCGCGAGTTCGCCCTCAAGCGCGCGCACCAAGTTGACGTTTTGCATAAAGTTGGTGGTGCCAAGACCGTCGGACCGGTCCAGTACCTCATAGCCGAGGGAGCCGCCGGCCGGCAGGCCCTGATCGGCCAAGCGCAAACGGCTGCGTGATACCGCATTCTCGGGAACGTAGATGGCGGTGCCGCCCTGGCGCAGTTGGAAGGGCACTCCGGCACTCTCCAGCTGCTGCACCATCCGAGCTGAATCGTTCATGTCCAGGTCCGCATACAGCAAGGCGAAATCGGGCGATGTCAGATGCGTCAACATCCACACGAACAGGCCGACGACCGCCACGGTGACCCCGCCGATGATGGCCAGTCGGGCCGGGCCGAGGTTGCGAAAAACGGAGAGGACAGGGTCCATGAGTTTTCCCTGCGACGCGAGACAGTGGCTCGACGCGGCGCGACGATCGGGTCGCGCTCCACGCTAGGGGGATGCAGTGAACAAGCCGTTAAGCACCCGGCAGGCTTTGCCGGGCCGTGCCGCTTCCTCTGCCGACACCGCGGCCGATATCCTTCCGGGAGCCCGACCGGCGCCTATGTCGACACCCGACGACACCAGGTATCAGGGGCGTCGCTTGGAGCGCAGGCGCAGGCCGGCCAGCCCGTCATCGGCCAACCCCTTCTGCCAGGAGAGAAATTCCTCGGCCGATAGCGCGTAGCGCCGGCACGCCTCGTCCAGGGTGATCAAGCCCCCGGCGACCGCCGCCACGACCTGCGCCTTCCGTCTCGCGACCCAGCGCCCGGTATCGGCCGGCGGCAGATCTGCGAAGCTGAGGCTCGCCGGGATGGAAGACGCGTCACTCGGGTTTGTGACTGCCCCGACCGCAAGGCCGTCGCTTTCGGTGCCAGCGGTCTCGTGTCGCGTCGTGGCCATTCGGCTAGAATCGTGTTGCGAGGTCATGACGCCCTTGGATCGCCCGGCTTGGCTCATTGCGGCCGACCGATCCTTAGCAGTCTTGACTTAAGGAACGCCTAAGCTGTGGACTTGCGGGGTTTTCTTGGCACGCATCGACGACAGATCCAGGGGCGAGGTCACGGCAATCCGGGAGGAATGAGCGCAATGGATCAGGGAAATGCACACAAATCGGTGATCGTTCGGATCGAGGGCCGGGTACAGGGCGTCTGGTATCGGGGTTGGACAGTGGACGAGGCGACCCGCCGCAATCTGCAGGGCTGGGTTCGCAATCGTGCCGATGGCAGTGTCGAGGCCCAGTTTGCCGGGTCCAAGGACGCGGTCGACGCCATGCTGGAGGCATGCTGGAAAGGCCCGACGGCGGCCAGGGTCAGCAAGGTGACCCCGACGCCGGCGCCACCCCCGACAGAACCGGGCTTCCAGACGCTGCCGACGCAGTAAAGCCGGATCATCGCCCCGGCTCAAGCCGCGACCAACGCTCAAGCGAGGCGTTCGTTCCAGACGCAGACGCGGTTACGGCCGTGGCGCTTGGCCGAATACAAGGCGGCATCCGCGCGCTCGAGGGACGCCTCCACGCCGGGTTCGGCATCCATCGGCGCGATGCCGACAGAAATCGTGGTGCTGACCTCGTCGCCCTGTTTGACCGGGATCAGCAAGTTGCCGATCTTGAGACGCAGGCGTTCGATGATCGCCCAGGCCGCCCGCAGGTCGGCGCTCGGCAGGCACAGCAGGAACTCATCGCCGCCGAACCGGAAGACCGCGTCGTACGGCCGGATGCTCTCGGTCAGTGCGGCGGCCACCGCCCGCAGCACGGCATCGCCGGCGCCATGCCCCAGGGTGTCGTTGATCTCCTTGAAGAGATCGAGATCCAGCATGGCGAGGCAACAGGGGTGGCGATTGCGTGCCTGGCGTTCACATTCGATGCGAAGCTTGCGCCACATCGCGCGACGGTTGCCGAGGCCGGTGAGGGGATCGACGTTAGCCAGCTGATTCCAGGTATCGCTTTGCAGCTGCCGGACGGCGGAGGCAAACGCCAGAACGGTGTTCATGAAGGTTCCGTAGTCGGCGGTGGGTATCGCGCCGGTGTGGCGGACCACCTCGGCAATACCCTCCGCCTGCCGTTGCAGCGTCGTGAGCAAGTCGGTGATGTCTTGATGGTGGGGGTGTTGACGCAGAACCGGATGATCGACCCACTGCGGCAGTTCCAGCCGGGGCGGGGTGATCGCGGCCGGGTGATCCGTGGCGATACCGGACATCACCTCGAGGTGCCAGTTCTTGAGCCACTCGGTGTGAATGGTGACGATGTGCTCGAGGTGGTTCAGGGCCTGCAGGATGGCCGCCGGCCGTTGCGCCCCGGCGGCGCCGGTTTCCACGTGTGCCACCGCCCCGGTGCGACCTCCGTCCCAGTGTTCGCCAGGCTGCTGACTGTCCGACGGCAGGGGAAGGTCCGCATCGTGTCGATCGACGGTGCTCAAAGATTCAGATCCTCCTTCGTGCGCCCTTTGTGCGCCCTGCGGGCCCTCGAAAATCGCCGGCCGTGACCCAGCCGCCGCATCCCTCATACCACCGAAGCAAGAAACATCAACCCTCAGTATACCCCACGCACCGTCGCGCCATCGGTGGTGCGGCGCCTTGGTCGCCGTCACAGGCGTTGGAGGACGGTGGGCTCGAACACCTCATGCAGGACGCGGTCCACGTTGGCAAGCGTCGCCGCAACGCCCAGGGCATGCAACGAAGTCACACCGTGACCGCGAATGCCACACGGGACGATGCCAAGATAATGGGAGAGATCCGGTGCGACGTTGAGCGCAATGCCGTGGTAGGTCACCCAGCGTCGGACCCGCACCCCGATAGCGGCGATCTTGGCCTCCGTGCCGGCGCCGTCCTCGACCCATACCCCCACCCGTCCCGGCCGCACCTGCCCCGTCACGCCGAACCGGGCCAGTGCCGCGATCACCCACTGTTCCAGCGCATGCACGTAGGCCCGGACGTCGCCGCCGCGTCGCTGCAAGTCCAGCATGACGTAGGCCACCCGCTGCCCCGGCCCGTGATAGGTATAACGCCCACCCCGGCCCGCGACGTACACGGGGAATGCATCAGGCGCAATCAGGTCCTCCGGACGCGCGCTGGTTCCGGCCGTGTACAGCGGCGGATGCTCCAAGAGCCAGACCGCTTCCGCGGCCGTGCCGGCGCGGATCTCCGCCACCCTTCGTTCCATCCAGGCCAGGGCGGCCGGGTAGGCAACCAGGCCGCGACTGACGGGCCATTCCACCCCAGCCAGCGGCATCAGCCCGTCATCGGTCGATACAACTTCTGATACACGCGGAGCCTGCGGCGAGGAGGGGAACTGCGCCGGGGACGATGGCGAGGGTTGCGATGGGAGCAGTGACGGGGGCCGGGAACCGGGAGACGAATCGGCTGTTTGCATTTTTGCGGCCGGCACCTTGATCGTGTTCAAGTCATCTGGTATGTGCCGAAATCGGCGTGGCAGACAAGGGTCCCCGCTCATTCTTTTGCGGTCGTGGCGGAATTGGTAGACGCGCAGCGTTGAGGGCGCTGTGGGGGAAACCCCGTGGAAGTTCGAGTCTTCTCGACCGCACCAACGCCAACAGTGAGAGCGCGCCTTGCTGAGCCCGGTGGCAAAGGGTCGCCGTCAGCCCGTATCCCTGTCGGGGACTTCGGCACTTTACGTTCGCGTAAACGCGACCTACCTTCGATGGCATGGCGCGCACCTATGGCATCGCCGAACTCGCGGAAGAATTCGGCATCACCACGCGGACAATCCGCTTCTACGAGGATCAAGGGCTGATCACGCCCTGCCGGGAGGGTAAGCGGCGCGTCTATCGGTCGCGCGATCGGGTCCGCCTGAAACTGATCATGCGGGGCAAACGTCTCGGCTTCTCTCTCGATGAGATCCGGGAGATGATCGATATCTACGACGTGGATCGCTCCGAAGTCTCGCAGCTTCGCCTGGTGCTCAACAAGATTGCCGAACGGCGCCAAGCCCTGCTGCAGCAGCAAACCGACATCGCGACCATGCTGGCAGAGTTACAGGATCTGCAGAATCGCTGTGCCTGGTTGCTGCACGAGAAGAAGGGTCCCGAGACTCAGGCGATCTCCGATCCATCGGTCCTTCCGGCGCGCTGACCGCAGCGCATAACGATCTCATAACGATCTCATAACGACAGGGGCATTGCCGGCCGGCGGCAGCGTCGCTAACCATGGCGGCGGCCCGGAGTGGCTCAAGCGGGGGGCGTTACGGCGATGGGATAGTGCTGTTGAAGGCGATGTTGGCAGGCTTCATCATCGCCGTCCCGATCGGCGCCATTGGCGCGCTCTGTCTCCGCCGCGGCCTGGAGGGGCGCTGGCTGCTCGGCATCGCAACCGCTTTCGGTGCCGCGACCGCGGATGCCGTGCTGGCGGCCGCGGCCCTGTTCGGTCTCTCCCTGATCGTCGGCGCTGTTGTCGAAAACCAGGAGCTTCTGCGCTTTGTCGGGGGGATCGTGCTGGTCTATCTCGGCGCCCGCATGATCGTGCATCGGCATGACGTTGTCCCCGCCAAGGCCAGCGGTCCACTGGAGCAGCGGGAACGCAAACGCGACCTGTCCGGTGCCGCCTCAACCGGGTTCGTGCTCACCCTGCTCAACCCGGCGGTCCTGGTCGCGTTCTTTGCGATTTTCGCCGCCTTGGGGCTGACGGGGCACCAATCCCAGAGCGGGGTGATCATCGGCGGCGCGTTTGCCGGTTCGATGATGTGGTGGCTGGCCCTGATCGGTCTCGCCGTCGGCCTGCGAGACCGCATCCCATTGAATCTTCTCGCCGTCACCAATGCCGCGCTCGGGGCTCTTGTCGTCATACTCGGCATCGCGAGCTGGATGACACTGGTCCGGCTGTACCTGTGACGTTGGCGGCCACGCCTTACAGCGGCCACACCCACAGAATTGCGGGGACCGCGATCGTGACGATCAGAATCTCCAGCGGCAGCCCCATCCGCCAATAGTCGCCGAAAGCGTATCCGCCCGGCCCCAGGATGATGGTGTTGTTCTGATGGCCGATCGGGGTGAGGAAGGCGCATGAGGCCCCGACCGCCACGCCCATCAGGAAGGGGTCGGCGCTGACGCCGAGCTTGCCGGCAATTGCCATTGCGAGCGGCGCCATCAGTACCGCGGTCGCGGCATTGTTGATGATGTCCGACAGGGTCATGGTGATGACGATGATCACGGCAAGGATGACCGCAGGCGGCACCCCGGCCGCCAACTCCAGCAGCCCGGTGGCGAGAAGGTCGGTGGTCCCGGTGGTCTGCAACGCACCACCCACCGGGATCATCGCCGCCAGGAGCACGATCACCGGCCAGTCCACGCTGCTGTAGAGCTCCCGCAGCGGCACAATGTTGAGGAGCACCATGGCGACCGCGGCAAGGCCCAACGCCACCGGCATGGACAGGAACCCGAGTGTCGCAGCAGCAATGGCCGCGCCGAAGATTGCCATGGAAAGGACGGCCCACCGGACAGAGGTGATCACCATCCCGCGCCGCCCGAGGGCGAGGCAGCCCAGCGTGGTGATGACCGAGGTCAGGCGCTCAGGATCCCCTTCGGCCAGCAACACATCACCGGCCTGGAACCGGAACGACCGCAGCCGCCCGCGATAGGGGCGTCCCTTGCGCGACACCGCCACCAAGTTGACGCCGAAGCGGTCGCGCAGGCGCAAGCCCTCGGCCGTCCGCCCCTCGATCACCGAACGCGGCAGCACCACCGCCTCCATCATCTCGGTCTCGGTAATGCCCAGCAGCTTCCTGGTTTCGTGACGCTTCTCCGGCGGTCGCAGAGCAAGGGCCGACAACAGGCCTTCCAGTGACGTGGGGCTCACTTCGACGATCAGAATATCCCCCGCCTCGATCTGCTGCAGGCGGCTGGGGCCGTCGATGCGGCGGTCGCCCCGGATCAGGCGCAGCACGGTCGCGTCCTTTTCCGCGGCAAGTTCGTCCATCTCCTTGAGAGAGCGGCCGACCGACGGGCTATCCTCGGGCACCTCCGCCTCGCTCACGTAGTTGTCGATGGCGAACAGGTCGCGCGGCGATTGGCGGGCGGCGCGAGCCCTCGGGATCAAGCGCCAGCCGATGAGGGCCACAAAGGCGATGCCGGCCAACGCCAGAATCCCGCCCACCGGGGAGAAATCGAACATGGTGAACGGCGTGCCGGTGGCCTGCCCGCGGAACGTGGCAATGATGATGTTCGGCGGCGTGCCGATCAGAGTCACCAGCCCCCCCAGGATGCAACCGAACGACAGCGGCATCAGGATGATTGCCGGCGAATGTCCAGCCCTGGCCGCCACCTGCAGGGCCGCCGGCATCAGCAACGCGAGGGCGCCCACGTTGTTCATGAACGTGGACAGCGCGCCGCCGACGGAGGCCAACAATCCGATCTGCCGCGTCGGCGCCTTCACCGGCGGCAGCACGTATCGGGCCACCAGGTCCACCGCGCCGGCGTTACGCAGGCCGGCGCTGACCACCAGGACGAGGGCGACGGTGACCGTGGCGGGGTGACCGAAGCCGCTGAACACCTCCTCGAACGGGACCGTGCCGCCGAGTGTCGCCGCCATCAGCGCGGCGAACGCGATGATGTCGTAGCGCCAGCGGCCCCAGGCGAACAGCGCGAGGACACATCCCAACAAGCCGAGCAAAAATATCTGTTGTGGGGTCATCGAGGTGAGCGGTTTTTCAGAGCCGATCGTCGGAACTGCACCGTGCGGAGAGCGCCGGCGATCCTGTCAGAGGACCCGGCTCCGCGCAACGTCGCCGCGCGCGGAATCGCCGGTCCGCGCGGATCGGTCCTCAATGCGGCGGCAACGGCACAGGCGGCCGGGCAAGGTACAGCTTGCCGATCCCGTTCAGGGTCGCGTGAAGCTGGCCGAACTGGCGAAAGAACACATCCGGTTCCGCAGCAAAACCGGCGCCAATCTCGGCCAGAGAGCGGCGGCCATCGATGCGGCGGAGGATGGCGCCGGCCAGTGGCGGCAGCGGCAGACGCAGGCTGATGCCTTCGAACCCGACCGTCAGGGCAACCCCCGGCTGCAGTTGCCGTGCCACGGCCGGTCCGTCGACATCGCGGAGCACCGGCACCGCCGCCGGATCGTCCGGTGCCGGTGGTGTCACCGGATTGGCGGCCCTGACCGCATAGAAGACGTGCTTGCGCATGGCGCCGGCCAGCCGTTCGGCGAAGGCCCAGCGGTCTTCCCGGGACAGAGCCTGCACGCGCGTGCGCAGGATCGGGTCGGCGAGGAAGGTCAGCGGATCGTAGAACGCCGGTTCGATGAACGTCGTGACCCGCAGGGCCGCATCGTGGCACAGGGCCAGCGTTTCCGGCACCGTGAAGGGCCGGTCTCGAGCATGCAGGAACAGGTCGTAGAGGCCGGCATCCCCCTGCTCCAGATGGTCGCGGAGGAACGGGTTGCGTTTGAGCGGATGGGTGTCCGGCAGCTGCCGCAGCAGTCGCCGGGTGATGTCGAGGCGGCGATCGTCGGTGATGGCCCCGTGTGCGGCCACGGTTCGCAGCATCGCCTGCATCGGGTACACCCCGTCGCGCCCATGCGGCGCGTACAACATCAATCCCAGGCCGCCGTCGTCGGCCAGGACGCCGGTGAGAGCGCGAAGCCCCGCCGCCGGATCGGCCAGATGATGCAAAACACCGCAGCAATCGATGTAATCGAACCGGCCCACCTCGGCGGGGTCGAGCTCGAGCAGAGACAGGCGCCGGAAGCGGATGTTGCGAAGACCGCGCGCCTGGGCTCGCGCTTCGGCGATGCGGCGGGCGCCGTCGGCGATATCGATGTACAGCACTTCACTCGCCGGGGCGCGGTCGGCGAGCTGTTGTGCCATCATGATCGCAGCGTCACCCGTGCCGCCCCCGGCCGCCAGCATGCGCCATGGCCGGGTGAAATCCATTTTGCCACCAAAGACGTGGTGGTTGAGCTCATCCAGGTGGCTCGGCGAGCCGACGATCAGCCGCCTGCGCTCGTCGGCCGGGTCGCGGACGGGATACGGGTAGGCCTCGTACTGGCTGCGAACCGGATCGTCAGCCACGAAGCAGAGACCCTTTCGCCGTTTCGCAGCCGGTGGCGGCGCTACGCTTCGCGCAGCCAGACCCAGGCCGCCTCCCGTTGGTCCGGGGTGAAATGCCTGACCTCCGAATATTTGTACAGGTCACGGAGCCGCTCTACATCATCGACCAAGCGGTCCGCACAGACCACAGCCACCCGGTCGACCAGACCGCGGTGACTCATCAGGAATGAGACGTTGGCCGACCGGGCGCCCTTGTCCCAGCCATCCAGCGCTTCCCAGTCGTACAGGAGGCGGTAGCGCTCCCGCGTGTCCATCACCTCCGACAGACGCTCGATAAGGGCTGCCTTGTCGTCTTCGGTGATCGTCCCCGAGGCCTTGATCTCGACAATGATCCCCTCGCTTTCCGGCATGACTTGCAGCATGGTTCTCTCCCTTGGGCTTGGCCGGCCCTGCGACCACCTTGCGGGGGGTGGCCGCGTCCTCTCCGGCCGGCACCTTAGCCGTGTTTCAAAACCGGGAGAAGAGCTTGTCAGACCATCCTCGCCAGCACGGCCCGGCTCCGGGTCGGTTCTCGGTGACGCCGGCCGACGACGGCGACCTGACGCTTCAGATCTCCGGTGACTGGTCGATGCAGGCGACCGTGCCGCCTTCGGCCGAGGTCACCGACAGTCTCGCCGCCGCCGGGTCGGTACGGACGGTCACGGTCTCGGCCGAACAGCTCGGCCGCTGGGACAGTGCCCTGCTGACGATGCTGCTGGCCGTGCGCGGGTTCGCCGAAGGGCGCGGGATCGACGTCGACCTGTCAGGCTTGCCGGAGGGGGTGCGGAAGCTCCTGCACTTGGCGGAGGCGGTGCCGGAGCGGAGCGGCGCCAGGCGCGCCCCCGCCGGCCGCGGCAACCTCCTGGCGCGGGTGGGAATTGGCGTCACCCGGGCGACATCCGGAGTGCGGGAGGCGCTGACCTTCGTCGGTGAGGGCACACTGAGCGTCGGTCGGCTGCTGACCGGCCGGGCCCGGGTGCGACGGAGCGATCTGCTGGTGATCGTGCAGCAGACCGGGGCCCAGGCGCTGCCCATCGTCTCCCTGA